>JBNLCM010000093.1:0-13535 GCA_050303815.1 Rhodocyclaceae bacterium | reverse complement strand
GCGGCTGTTGTGTCTGCGATCATTCTGACCGCTAGCGTTGTAGGTCATGGCCCGGCCGTTTGCTGACGGTCCAGTGACCGCAGTGAGCGACTTTGACTGATGGGATGGACTCCCCCGTCTTCTGCTCGCCCAATGGACGCCGCCGGTGCTCACGGGGATGGGGATCGGCCTTCAAGAGGCGGAGTCCAGTCATGAATGCTACGACCGTTGCCGCGGATCTGGGCAAGAGTGCCTTTCAGATCGCCGTCGCTGATGACAAGTGGAGGACTGCACCGGAAGCCCCGTTGCCGGATTCTCTGCGGAGCACCCGAATCGCATACACTGGGCTCTCTGCCAAGGACCGGGAACCACGTCGATGAATCGTGTGATCCGCCTGCTCACCCTGACCATGACCCGCCGGCGATTCGGCCGGCTGCTCGCCTCCGGCGGCCTGCTGCTGACCGGCTGCGGCGGCGGTGGTGGCGATTCCGGTTCGGGTGGCAGCGAAACGCCCATGGCAACCCCGACCATCACGGCTCAGCCGGCCGCGGTCAGCGTCGCCGAGGGGGACGCCGTGCTGCTTCAGGTCTCGGCCAGCGGGGAGGGCCTGAGCTACCAGTGGCTGCGCAACGGCGTCGTCATTCCCGGGGCTACCGCGAGCCGCTTCGAGCTGACGATGCAGGCCGGCGACGACGGGGCCCGGTACTGGGTCCGGGTGAGCAATGCCGCGGGCAGTGCCGAGAGCGTACCGGTCACCCTGACCCTGAGCGCCGGTGCCGGCAGCGGCGGAACCGGTGAGCTCGCGCTGCTGGCTGGCGGGCTGGGCGGTGCAGGCCTTCTTGATGGACGCGGCGAGGCCGCGCGCATTCGGAATGTCCAGACCCTGATCGCCGGGGGCGACGGGCTGGCCTATCTGGTCACCCTGGAGGGCGATCTGCTGTCGCTGTCGGCCGATGGCGACCTGCGGCGCATCGCCACGGGTGCCGGGGCCGAGCTGGTGCGGGACCGCCGCGGACGCTTCTATTCGCGGCGGGACGACGACGTGATCATCCGCCTCGATCCCGCGACCTCACAGGACTGGGTGGCTGTCTACACCTTGAGCCACGACACCTCGCTGCCCTCGGATCCGTTCCTCCATGCCGAGATGCGGACGCTCGCGCTGGATGCCGACGACAGGCTGCATTTCGTGCTCTCGTATCGTGTCTTCCCGCTCGAGGCGCTCATCGTCATGGCGCTGGCCGACGGCGGTGCCGCGACCGAGGTCATGCGGATCCCTTGGCGGGACGCGAACTGGGTGAGCTGGCCGGAGGCGGCGCCGGGTTCGGAGTTCTCAACCTACGGATTCGATCCGCAACTGGCGTTCCTGCCAACGGGCAAGGTCCAGGTGCTTAGCCATGACCTCGTCCTGGTCGCGGACATCGAATCGGGCGCCGTCGAGTCGCGTATCCGGCTGGAGGCCGGCGGGGCGAGCGGTCTCCAGGCGGCCACGCGGGTGGACGACTCGACCATCTGCGCGGCGCTCGGTGCTGCCGTCCTCCGCTTCGATCTGGCAGGCCATGGCAGCGCACTCGCGGGTTCCGAGATCGAGCATGGCTATGTCGAGGGCCAGGGCGATGCAGCACGGTTTGCGCCCGTCGGCGACTTCGAGTTCGCCAGCATCGAGGCCGGCCGGGTGCTGGTTGCCGACAACGGCAATGCGGTGGTCAGGCGCATCGCGATCGACACCCGGCAGACCACGCGGGTGGCCGGCCGGCCCGCGCAGGCCGGCAGGGCCAACGGCACCGGCGCCGACGCGCGGTTCTCCGACATGCGGGCATCGTGTGTCGATGCCCTGGGCAATCTCTATGTGATCGATGTCGTGGCCTCGAGCCTGCGCCAGGTCACGCCCGCTGGCGTCGTGACGACGCGGTTCAGCGATTTTCCGGTGGATGGCGGTGTCGCCGTCGATGGCGCCGGAAACTTCTATGGGGTCCGCAGCGGGGCCATCGTCCGCGTGGCGCCAACGGGCGGCCAGGTGGTGCTGGCCGGCGTGCCCGGGCAATTCGGTGACGCCGACGGGGTGGGCGCCCAGGCCCGGTTCGGCTGGGTCTTGGACCTGGTCGTCGCGCCCGATGGGAGCCTGCTGGCGCTCGACACGCCCGTGGTGTTCCGCGACCTGATCCTGCCGCAACGGGTCACCCGGTCGTATGGCAACACCGTACGGCGGGTGACCGCGGATGGCGCGGTGTCAACCCTGGCCGGAGTGAGCACGCCCGTCGGCACCGGCAGCGATCTGGTGCTCCTCACGGGCCTCGCGCTGGGGCCGGATGGCAAGCTGTTCGTCGCCGAGAGTACGTTTGCCGTTACCGAGACCGGAGCCGACGCCGAGTATCGACGCACCGAGACCGGCACCGGCGGCCTGATCAGGAAGTTCGGCACGGGCAGTGCCCCGGCCGAGCTGGCGCGCTGGCAGACCGATCTCCCGGATCCGTTCCAGAGCTTCGGGCTCGTGGCGCGGGAAGGCGACGAGGTGATCTTCGCCAGCGGCGGTGCACCCAACGAACGGTCTGGGGCGCGGGGCAACGTCGTGCGGCGGTTCATGGCCGCGGGTGCCGTCGAGATCGTGGTCGGCCATGCCACGAGCTACGGCGTTCGCCTCGGCGCGCTCCCGGCGAGCCTCAACGAGATCCAGTCGCTGGCCCTGGCGCCCGATGGGGCGCTGCTGGTCTGCAGCGAGAACTCGGTTCTGCGCGTCAGTCAGCTCTGAGCGGTGGCTGAGCCATCGTGCGCGGGGGCCGGTCGCTTGCATGGCGGCGGCCCCGGCACGCCTCGCCCCGCCGCTGGGCCGTCCGCTCAGGGAGATGCTGTCGGCAGGTCCGACCGATCGGGGAAAGCCGCGCGAAACTTGATCCAGGCGGACTCGGACGGCGTCTCGGCGGCCACCTCGCCACGAATCGCCCGGACGAAGTGTTCGTGGGCGGGGTGGGCCGGCGCGATGGCGCCGCTCGCCAGGGCGTCCATGTAGTGGCCCAGCGAGCGGATGCTGTAGGCCTCCATCGGCGAATAGTCGGAGCCGAGGGGGACATCGAAGCCGCCGCGTCGCATGGCCTCCAGGTGTGCCGCGGGGATGGGGACCCGGACCTCGTTGGTGATTCGGAGGATGGCCTCGATCGCCGCGTCGTCGCTGAGCACGCCGGTGTGGGTCGCGTCGAAGCCGGTCTGGGCGGTCGCTTCCTGCTGGGCCGGTGGGCTGAGCTGGCTTGCCAGCGGGACCACCCCGTCGCCGCTGCCGCCGGTCCGGATCGTGCGATCGTCCGCGTAGGCGAACAACAGGTGGTAGTGCAGCGTGGGGGGCAGCGGGCGGCGGTGCAGTTGCGCGATGAACGGGCTGGCCGGGTCCAGATCGAGCCATGACGGAATCACGACCGGTGCATGGCGGGCGCTGCCCGCGCCCGGATGCCCTCCCAGCGGGCTTGCGATGGTGATCAACTGGTCGACCCGGTTCTCCCGGTCTTCACCGGTGAGCCGGTTCAGCGCCTCCCGCACGACGAGGCCGCCCATGCTGTGGGCCACGATCACCATGGGCATCTGGTCGAGGCGGATCGTCCGGCCGGACAGGAACACCTCGTAGAACATTGCCCCCAGCTGTGTCAGGTCCGTGCCGGAAGGGTAGTAGAAGAACCAGGGCTTGAAGCGGCTGCGATCGAGTCGCGCCACGATGGTCTTGAAATCCCGGACAGTGCCCTCGATGCCGTGGACGAAGACGATCGGGATCTTGTGGCTGATGTCTTCCTCCAGCGCGTAGAACATCATCGGCGCCGCTTCCATGAACGACGCGGGCGCATACACGCCCAGCGCGGCCATGTCGGGCGAGAACACCGGATCGTCGAGGGACCGAAGGGAGCCCTTCGGGTAAAAGAGGGAGTTGACCAGTGGCGCGCTCTGGCGCACGGCCACACGGAATGCGCTGACGGGGCGTGCGACCGCCGTGGCCAGGTCAATGTCGTATTCACCGAGCACCCGGTCGGGCAGGGCCTGTGCGTCCAGTGACACCGGGCGGCTACCGATCACCTCGCGCTCGTCGTAGCGGCCATTGCCGTCAAGGTCGCTCACGACAAGCAGTCGGTAGTCCCCGGCGGGCAGATTGAGGCCGTAGTAGGAGTCGGGCTGCGCCACGTGGTTGACGTCGACGGCCTCGAATGCGACGAACCGGTCGGACGCCGCAATGACGGCCACTGCCTGGGTGTTCAGCGCGGGTGCGTTGAGCAACCGGCCGAAGACGAAGTAGGTGTCGCGATCCAGCATGTGCTTGTAATTGCGCTGCGCCGGCTGGGCGGACTGCTTCGTGGCGAGTTCCGACTGCGCGCGCAAGGTGCCGAGGTAGCTGCACGCACCGAGGGGCATCGCCATCGCGACGGCCAGACAGATCCGGAACGTGCCGCGACGGGCGCGTGGTGCGGGAATTGGGGTGCCCATGCGTTCAGGGTAGCAAGGTTTGCCGGGCAACGAGGGCGCGGGTACGCCTGGGCCCTCGCCCAGAGGCCGGGCACCCGCCACCTAAAGGACCAGGGGACGGGCGGTCACCAGGATGTTCTGGTACCAGAGCGGCCACTGCGGATGCTCCATGGTCGGGTTCCTCGCCGTCATGCAGGGCGTGAGCATCAGATGCTTGGCTTCGCGGATGTCCGTCAGCCGGTGGCTCGGGAGGTGCACCCGTTCGTCGCCGTCGTAGCGGATCCAGCTGCCCACCCAGGGCGTGCCGCCGTGGGCGGCTCCGGACGGATCAGGCGACGGACTGGCTCTGGCGGCCGCGCAGTTCGGCGAGTGACGCGATGAGGTCGGCGAAGCGCTCGCCCTGCACGACGACATGGTTCCGAAGGGTAGTGGCAACCTGTTCGCTTTCGCCCGCGAGAATCTCGTCGACGATGCGCTGGTGCTCCGAATAGGACGATCGCATCCGGTTGCGAACGCGCAGCTGGAGCCGGCGGTACGGGCGCAGGCGGCGGTGCAGCAGGTCGGCCTGCTCGGCCAGGAAGCCGTTGTGGCTGGCCTGGTAGATCTGCTGGTGGAAGACCTCGTTGAGGCGGTAGTAGGTGTCCGGGTCGTTGGCGTCCCGCGCGCTCTCGCACGCGCGGTGGGCGTCCAGCAGGGCCACCTGCTCGTCGGGTGTGATACGCCGGGCGGCGAGCCGGCCGCACATGGATTCCAGCTCGGCCATGACCTCGAACATCTCGCACAGGCGCGTCGGCGACAGCTCGGCCACGATCGCGCCGCGGCGCGGGCGGATCTCGACGAGGCCACTCGAGGCCAGATAGATCAGCGCTTCCCGAATGGGCGTGCGGGACACGCCGAACTCGTCAGCCAGTTCCTGCTCGTCGAGCCGGCAGCCGGGCAGATAGCGGCCGGTCACGATGCGCTCTTCGATTTCCTCGCCCAGTTGCTCCGAGCGGCGGGACGGCGGTGCGCCTTCTGTCATGGGTTGATCCAGTGCATCAAGAAGTCATAGCGAGACTATACGCGGCACGCAATTCTGTGTCCACAGCGCTTGACGGCGGATGCACCGTGGCTTAGATTGTATACAAGCGATCGAGCCCTGCATGCGATTGGGCCGCGCGGACGCGATTTGCCGGTCAGGCTCGCAAGTCGACGACATCTAAACCAGGAGACACTCATGACGCATCAGGCAATTCGGACTCTTGTATCGGCCCTCATCTGCGCAGCGGCGCTGGCTTTCGGGCCGGCCACGGCCCTGGCGGCCACGACAACCTTGAAGCTGTCGCACCAGTTCCCGGCTGCAACCGGTCCGGATGGCGACTTCCGCGACCGACTGGCCCAGCGCTTCGCCGCCGAGGTCGAGAAGCAGACCGGCGGCACGCTGAAAATCGAGATCTACCCGGCCAGCTCGCTGATGAAGACCAAGAGCCAGTTCAGCGCGCTGCGCAAGGGCACGCTGGACCTGTCCGTGCTGCCGCTGGCCTACGGCGGCGGTGAAGTGCCCGAAGTGACCATCACCCTGATGCCAGCCCTGGTGCAGAGCTACGAGCAGGGGCTGCGCTGGAAGACCGCGCCGATCGGTGTCGAGCTGGAAAAGATCCTTGAAGCCAAGGGCATGAAGATCCTCACCTGGGTGTGGCAGGCCGGCGGTATCGCCAGCCGTGGCGCGCCGGTGACCCGGCCGGCCGACATGAAGGGTCTGAAGGTGCGCGGCGGTGACCGCAGCATGGACCTGCTGATCAACGGTGCCGGCGGCGCCGCCACCAACCTGCCGTCGAGCGAGATCTACAGCGCCATGTCCACGGGCGTGCTCGACGCAGCGCTGACCTCCAGCACCTCGCTGATCAGCTACCGCCTCAACGAAGTGGCCAAGTCGGTGACCACCGCCCGGGGCAAGACCTTCTGGTTCATGTTCGAGCCGCTGCTCATCTCCATGGAAGCCTGGAACCGCCTGACCCCCGAACAGCAGAAAGTGGTGACCGAAGTGGGCGCCTCGCTCGAGCCCTTCGCCATGGAAGGCGCCAAGCGCGACGATGCGCGCCTGGCCGAGGTCTATGCCGCGTCCGGCGACAAGGTGGTGGACATGGACGAGGCCGCTTTCGCCGAGTGGGTCGCCATCGCCAGGGAAACCGCCTACAAGCACTTCGCGGAAAACGTGAAAAACGGCCAGGCCCTGATGGACATGGCCCAGTCGGTGAAGTGACATGAGCGCACCCGCACGGCCGCCCGAAGGGCGCGCGAACCTCCCCCGGGGAGGATGTCGCTCCAGCGACAGGAGGGTCATCCAATGAGTGACACCACCCACTCCACGGCTGCGCAGCAGCCGGCGGAGCCGGGTGGTCGGTCGGTCTGGCGCGTGTTCGCCCAGTCCGTGAAGGGCTTCAACGTCCTGACCGGCTACCTGTCCGCCATCATCGTCGTCATCACCTCCCTCGTCGTGTGCTACGGCGTGTTCATGCGCTACTTCATGGACTCGCCCATCGACTGGGGGCTGGAGCTGTCGATCTTCCTGCTCATCATCGCCACCTTCATGAGCGCCGCCTACACCCAGCTGCAGCGCGGCCACGTGAACATCGAGGTGCTCGAACACATCCTCTCCCCCAAGGCCAACCGGGTGCGCTACCTGATCGGCGACGCGCTGTCGCTGGTGTTCTGTGCCTTCCTGGCCTTCAACGCCTGGGAGTTCTTCCTCGAGGCCTTCGAGGACGGGCGCATCACCGAAAGCACCTGGGGCCCGAAACTGTGGGTGCCCTATCTGTTCATGGCCATTGGCAGCACCGCCCTGTCGCTGCAGTTGCTGGTCCAGATCGTTGACGTCCTGGTCGGCTGGAAAGGCCGTCCCCATGTCACCGGCCCGGAATGGAGAGAATGATGGATACGACCACCATTGGTCTGCTGTACTCGGGCGTGACGCTGATCCTGCTGTTCTCCGGCATGCCCATCGCCTTTGCCCTGGGCCTGTCCGCCCTGGGTTTCATGGCTGTCTTCATGCCGTCGGCCCACCTGGGCTCGGTGGCCGAAACGATCTTCGCCGAGCTGGACAACTTCACCCTGCTGACGATTCCGCTGTTCGTGCTCATGGGCGCGGCCATCGGCAAGACGCGGGCCGGCGCGGACATCTACAACTCGCTCAATGCCTGGCTGCACAAGGTGCCCGGCGGCCTCGGTCTGGCCAACGTGTTCGCCTGCGCGGTGTTCGCCGCCATGTGCGGTTCCAGCCCGGCCACCTGCTCGGCCATCGGTTCCTCGGGTATCCCGCAGCTGGTCAAGCGCGGCTATTCCGAAGGCCTGGCCACCGGCATCATCGCCGCGGGCGGCACCCTGGGCATCCTGATTCCGCCGTCACTCACGCTGATCCTGTATGGCCTGGCCTCGGAACAGTCCATCGGCCGTCTGTTCATGGCCGGCATCGGCCCGGGCACCCTGCTGATCGTGCTCTTCGCCCTGTGGGTGATGTTCAAGTACAAGCTCGAGCGCCAGATGGCCGCCGGCCGCGACGATGCCGCCTCGCAAGCCATCCTCGAAGACGAGAACATCACCTGGCATGACCGCCTCTCGGCCCTGCCGCGCCTGCTGCCCTTCGGCATCCTCATCGCCGTGATCATGGTCGCCATGTACGGTGGCTGGGCGACCCCGTCGGAAGTGGCCGGCATCGGCGCCGTAGGCGCCACGGTGATGGTGATCCTGCTCTACCAGTGCTACCGGCCGGACGACATCAAGACCATCCTGTCGGGCACCATCCGCGAGAGCACGATGATCATGATGATCATCGCCACCTCCTTCCTGTTCACCTATGTGATGAGCTACCTCGGGGTGACCCAGAAGGCAGCCACCTGGCTGGTGGAGCTGGGCCTGTCCAAGTGGGTGTTCTTCTTCTGGGTGAACGTGTTCATCATCGTGCTGGGCTTCTTCCTGCCGCCGGTGGCCATCATCCTCATGGTGACGCCCATCCTGCTGCCGGCGCTCAACGCCCTGAACATCGACCTCATCTGGTTCGGCATCGTCATGACCATCCTCATGGAGCTGGGCCTGATCACGCCGCCGGTGGGCCTGAACCTGTTCGTGATCAACGGCATCTCGCCGGACATCAAGCTCAAGAACATCCTGCTGGGCAGCCTGCCCTTCATCGGGCTGATGCTGCTGGCCATCGTCATCCTGTGTCTCGTGCCGGGTATCGCGACGTGGTTACCCAATCACTTCTATCAAGGGGGCTAAGCCAAGATGACTGCCTCTCAACAATGGAACACCCTTCAGCAGGGCCGCATGCGGCGGCTGGAGCGGGCCGCCGCCCTGGCGCAGGGCAAGCGGGTCGAGGCCGACAAGGTCGTCGCGCTGCTCGAAGCGATCATCGAACCCGGTGACCGCATCTGCATCGAGGGCAACAACCAGAAGCAGGCCGACTTCCTCGCCCGCGCCATGGTGCAGACCGACCCCGAGCGGGTGCGCGAGCTGCATCTGGTGCAGTCGGTGCTGTCGCTGCCCGAACATGTGGACATCATCGAGCGCGGGCAGGTCAGCCGCATCGACTTCTCCTTCTCGGGCCCGCAGTCCGGCCGCCTGGCGCGGCTGGTGGAGTCGGGGCGCATCACCATCGGCGCCATCCACACCTATCTGGAGCTGTTCGGCCGCTACTTCGTGGACCTCACCCCGCATGTGGCGCTGGTGGCCGCGCAGATGGCCGACCGCCAGGGCAATCTCTACACCGGCCCTAACACCGAGGACACCCCGGCGATCGTCGAGGCCACCGCCTTCAAGGGCGGCATCGTCATCGCCCAGGTGAACGAGATCGTCGACACCCTGCCACGGGTGGACATCCCCGCCGACTGGGTGGACTTCACCGTGCCGGCGCCCACGCCGCACTACGTGGAACCCCTGTTCACCCGCGATCCGGCGCTCATCACCGAGACCCAGGTGCTCACCGCGATGATCGCCATCAAGGGCCTGTATGCGGAATACGGCATCACCCGGCTCAACCACGGCATCGGTTTCGACACCGCCGCCATCGAGCTGCTGCTGCCCACCTACGCCACCGAGCTGGGCCTCAAGGGCAAGATCTGCACCCACTGGGCGCTCAACCCGCACCCGACGCTGATCCCGGCCATCGAGGCCGGCTTCGTGCAGTCGGTGCATTCCTTCGGCTCCGAAGTGGGCATGGAGCACTACGTGGCCGCGCGGCCGGACGTGTTCTTCATCGGCCCCGACGGCTCCATGCGCTCCAACCGGGCCTTCTGCCAGGCCGCCGGCCACTACGCCTGCGATCTGTTCATCGGCTCGACCCTGCAGATCGACCTGCACGGCAACAGCTCCACTGCCACCCGCGGCCGCATCGCCGGTTTCGGCGGCGCGCCCAACATGGGTGCCGATGCCCGTGGCCGTCGCCATGCCACGCCGGCCTGGCTCAAGGCCGGCCGGGAAGGGCGGGGCGACATCGCCATGCCGCGCGGCCAGAAGCTGGTCGCCCAGGTGGTGGAGACCTTCCGCGAACACATGGAGCCGGCCTTCGTCGAGCGCCTGGACGCGTGGGACCTGGCCGAATCGGCGGGCATGGACCTGCCGCCGGTGATGATCTACAGCGAAGACCTCACCCACATCATCACCGAGGAAGGCATCGCCCACCTGGTGCGCTGCCGCACCCCGGAAGAGCGCGAACAGGCCATCCGCGGCGTGGCCGGCTACACCCCGGTGGGCATGGGCCGCGACAAGCGCGCGGTGGACAACCTGCGTGACCGCGGCATCGTCCAGCGGCCGGAAGACCTGGGCATCGACCCGCGCCAGGCCACCCGCGACCTGCTTGCCGCCCGCAACGTCAAGGATCTGGTGCACGCCTCGGGCGGGCTCTACGACCCCCCGAAGAAGTTCCGCAACTGGTAGGAGCGTGACATGGAACGATTCGAGATCACCCTGCCCGCCGCACCGGCGGGCCAGGCCCGGCAGAGCGCCCTCACCGGCGTCGTCTCCTCGGGCAACCTGGAAGTGCTGATCGAAGCCGGTCAGAACCCGGCCGAGTGCGCCATCGAGGTCAACACCTCGGCCCACGGCTTTCGCGACATCTGGGAAGCGGTACTGGGCGACTTTGCCGAGCGCCACCCGGCCGGCGGCCTGCGTATTGCCATCAACGATGCCGGCGCGACGCCCGCCGTGGTGAGCCTGCGCCTGGCCCAGGCCTTTGAAGACAGCACCGGAGAAGCCGCATGACAAGCCGACGCATCAGCTATTTCGAAGCCAGCGCCCGCGCCCGCGTGGCCGCACTGGCCGACGAGCGCAGCTTCACCGAGTTCTGCCCCCCGGCCCAGCGCCGCACCAGCCCGCATCTGGCCCGGCTCGACGCGCCGGTCGCCTTCGACGACGGCGTGGTGGTCGGCGCGGCCACCGTGGATGGCCAGCCGGTGCTCATCGCCGCGCAGGAAGGCAAGTTCAACGGCGGCGCCGTGGGCGAAGTGCACGGCGCCAAGATCCGCGGCCTGCTCGAACGCGCGGCCCGTGAAAAACCGGCGGCGGTGCTGCTGCTGGTGGATTCCGGCGGCGTGCGCCTGCACGAGGCCAATGCCGGCCTCATCGCCATTTCCGAAATCATGCGCGCCCTCATGGCCGCCCAGGCCGCCGGCGTGCCGGTGTTCGCCCTCATCGGCGGCTCCTGCGGTGCCTTCGGCGGCATGGGCATCGTCACCCGCCTGTGCGACGAAGTGATCATGTCCGAGGAAGGGCGCCTGGGCCTGTCCGGCCCCGAGGTCATTGAAACCGTGAAAGGCGTGGGCGAGTTCGACTCGCGCGACCGATCCCTCGTGTGGCGGGTCACCGGCGGCAAGCTACGCCGGGCGCTGGGAGAAGCCACCCGGTTGGTGGATGACGATGCCGCTGCCTTCCGCGCGGCGGCCATCGCCGCGCTCGCGCAGCATCGCAGCGCCCCGGCAGACCTGGCGTCACTCAAGGCCGCGCAGGCCGCGCTCACCGGGCGTCGCGCCGCCCACCCCGACACCCGCGACGGACTTGAAGTCTGGCGCGCCATGGGCCTGCCCCAGCCGGAGGCCGTGCCCATGCTGGCGTCCGACGACTTCAATCAACAACTCGACGCGCTGGCGGCGGAGACATGAGCATGAGCACTGAGTCCCTTTTCGATCAGCTCTTCGGCGCCTGCCAGCACGAGGTCGTCATCGACGGTCACTTCGTCGCCGGCCCGGCCCGGCTGGGCGACACCCCGGTGGCCGTCATCGGCTCCTGGGATGCCGCCGCGGTGGATGGCGACCTCGCCCTGGCCATTGCCGGCGAGATTCTGCGCGTGGTCGAGGCCGATCAGGGTGCCACGCCGCGCCCCATCGTCTTCATCGCCGACACCCAGGGCCAGGCCCTGTCGCGCCGCGAGGAGCTGCTCGGCCTCAACGGCTGCTTCGCCCATGTGGCGCGCTGCGTCGATCTGGCCCGCCGCGCCGGTCACCCGACCCTGACCCTCATCCATGGCGAAGCCGTGTCCGGCGGTTTCCTCGCCTTCGGCATGCTGGCCGACCGGGTGGTGGCATTGCCCGGGGCCCAGGTGCGCGTGATGGATCTGCGTGCCATGTCGCGGGTCACCAAGATCGATCTGGAACGCCTGCAGACCCTCGCCAAAGCCTCGCCCGTCTTCGCCCCGGGTGCCGACAACTACTGGCGCATGGGGGCGGTGAGCACCCTGTGGGAAAGCACCGAAAGCGACTGGCCCGACAGGCTCGTCGACGAACTGGCGCAAGCCCGCGACGTGGCCGGGCAGGACCTGCGTGCCCGCACCGGCGCCGAGCGCGGCGGCCGCGATCTGGCCGATGCGGTGGCCCGCGAGGTGGCCGGTGGCTGAGATGTTGCCCAGCCGGCACGACCTCGTCTGGCTCGACCCCGAGGCGCTCGATCGCCTCGAAGTGAGCGCCGACGACCTCCCGCTGCTGACCGACTGGCTGGCGCGGGGTCGACCGCTGGTGACCGGCCGGCGCGAACCGGGCGACGCCCGCCTGCGCCTGGGCTTCACGGTGCCGGGCATGGGCGCGCGTCGACGGGTCGGCGTGATCGCACCCCGCGAGGCACGGGTGCGCCACACGCCACCGCCCTTGCTGATCGATCTGTGCGCGTCCGCGCCCGTCTCCTGGAGCGCGACCCTGAGCGATCTGGCCACCGACATGGCGGCAGCCGGCCACACGATTAGGGCCTATGGTTCGCTGGTCAATCAGCACCTCAGCGCTCAGCCTTGCCTGCGGCCCGACAGTGACCTCGACGTGCTGGCGGACTGCACAGACCGCGCTCAGGCCATCGACGCCCTGCGCGTGCTCGATCGCTTTGGCGACGGCCATCCGCGCATCGACGGCGAGTTGCGCATCGCCGGCTGGGCGGTGGCCTGGCGTGAGCTGGCTGGTGCCCTGGGCACGAAGCGCTCGGTGCTCACCAAATCCGATACCGCCGTACGCCTCATGTCGGTGGATGAATTCCTCGACGCAAGCCATGCAGATCAGCGCACCCCTGACCCCCTCGCGGCCTGACACGGCCGTCACCCTCAGCCCGGCTGCGCTCGACGCGGCCTGCTGTGCCGCGCTCAAGCACGAGGCCGATGCCTGGCCCAAACCCGGCCTGGTCACGCCCGTCGACTCCGGCAGCCACCGGGACATGAATTACGCCAGCTTCGTGGACAGCATCGCCGCCCTGCGCGGCTACTTTGCCGAGATTGCCGAGGCCGGCGCGCGTGGGGCGACGTATGCTGAGCTGCAGCCCATCGCCATCGCCGCCGAAACCCGCATGCTGGCTGCCACCCGTGGCGCCAACACCCATCGCGGGGCCATCTTCAACCTCGGTCTGCTGGCCGCGGCGGCCGCATGGCGGCAGGAAAACCCGGCCCATGGCGCGGCGCGTTGCGGTGATCTGGTCGCCCGCCTCTGGGGCCCGGCCATTCTGGCCTCGCGCAGTGCGGCGCCGTCCTCTCACGGGCAGGCGGTATGGGCTCAGTTTTCGGCTGGCGGCGCCCGTGCACAGGCAGCCGGCGGTTTTCCCGCGGTGTATCGCGTGGGGCTGCCCGCGTTACGTGCGCTGCTCGCCGACGGCATCGACGAAGAAGCGGCGCTCATCGGCACGCT
>JBNLCM010000092.1:0-4814 GCA_050303815.1 Rhodocyclaceae bacterium | reverse complement strand
GAGCAGGGCCGCCGTCATGGCCTCGATCTTGTCGCTGTTGTCCTCGATCAGCCGGCGCGCAAGCGCGTACTGCTGGTCGATGATGCGGCGGATCTCGGCGTCGACCTTCTGCATCGTCGCCTCGGAAACGTTCCGGTGCGTCGTGACTGCGCGCCCGAGGAAGATCTCGCCCTCCTCCTCGCCATAAACCATCGGCCCCAGTGCATCCGACATGCCCCACTGGGTCACCATCCGGCGCGCCAGGTCGGTCGCGCGCTGGAAGTCGTTGGACGCGCCGGTGGTCATCTGGCTCATGAAGATCTCTTCGGCGATCCGTCCACCGAACAGCACGGCGATGGTCTGCAGCAGGCGGTCACGGTCCTGGCTGTAGCGGTCCTGTTCCGGCAACTGCATCGTCACGCCCAGCGCACGGCCGCGCGGGATGATCGTCACCTTGTGCACCGGATCGGTCTTGTCGAGGAGCTTGGCCACCACGGCATGCCCCGACTCGTGGAAGGCAGTGTTGCGGCGCTCTTCTTCGGGCATCACGACCGATCGCCGCTCGGCGCCCATCATGATCTTGTCCTTGGCCCGCTCGAAGTCTTCCATGTCAACGAGGCGCTTGTTGGCACGCGCCGCAAACAGCGCGGCCTCGTTCACCAGGTTGGCCAGATCGGCGCCGGCAAAGCCGGGGGTACCGCGGGCCAGGACCATCGGATCGACATCCGGTGCGATCGGCACCTTGCGCATGTGCACGCGGATGATCTGCTCGCGCCCCCGGATGTCCGGCAGCGGTACGACGACCTGGCGGTCGAAGCGACCCGGCCGCAGCAGCGCCGGGTCGAGCACGTCAGGCCGGTTGGTGGCGGCGATGACGATGACCCCGGTCTGCCCTTCGAAGCCATCCATCTCGACCAGCAGCTGGTTGAGGGTCTGCTCGCGCTCGTCGTTGCCACCGCCGAGGCCGGCACCGCGCTGGCGACCGACGGCATCGATCTCGTCGATGAAGATGATGCAGGGCGCCTGTTTCTTGGCCTGTTCGAACATGTCCCGGACGCGGGCCGCGCCGACACCCACGAACATCTCGACGAAATCCGAACCGGAGATCGAGAAGAACGGCACCTTGGCCTCACCGGCGATGGCCTTGGCCAGCAAGGTCTTGCCGGTACCCGGCGAGCCAACCATCAGCACGCCCTTGGGAATGCGGCCACCCAGCTTCTGGAACTTGGACGGGTCACGCAGGAAATCGACGAGCTCGGACACCTCTTCCTTGGCCTCGTCGCAGCCGGCCACGTCCGCGAAGGTGATCGAGTTCGCCGACTCGTCGAGCATCCGCGCGCGCGACTTGCCGAACGAGAAGGCGCCCCCGCGGCCCCCCCCCTGCATCTGTCGCATGAAGAAGATCCAGACGCCAATCAGCAGCAGCATCGGGAACCATGAGACGAAGATGTTCATCAGGAAGGACTGCTCCTCCTCGGGCTTCGCCGCAGTGACCTTGACGCCGTACTTCATCAGGTCCGAGACCATCCAAATGTCCTGCACGCCCGGCGTGTAGATCGTGATTTGGCGACCCTCCTGGGTCGTAGCCTTCAGGACGCGACCATCGACCAGCACCTTGGAGATGCGGCCCGCGCGAGCCTCCTCCATGAACTGGGAGTACTCCATGGTGTTCTGTGCGACCTGACGCGTATTGAACTGGTTGAAGACCGTCATCAGAACGATGCCGATCACGACCCAGATCGCCAGACTCTTGAAAAGGTTGTTCAAGCTGCGCTCCTGATGGCCCGACTGGGGCCGACTGCACAATGGACCGATTCTAGTTTCGATCGTTCAACGGGGCAAACGCCCCCCTTGGGCCTTCAGCCCACTCGCGAGGAAATACACCTCGGTACTGCGATCACGCGAGGCCTTCGGCTTGCGCACCGCGACGCTGGAAAACGCATCGCGGAGCTGGTCCCGGAAGCCGTCGAAGCCCTCGCCCTGGAAAACCTTGACCAGGAAACGGCCCGCCGGGGCCAGATGGTCGCAGGCAAACTCCAGCGCCAACTCGGCCAGCGCATAGGCCCGCGCCTGATCGGCAGAGTTAATACCCGACATATTGGGGGCCATGTCGGACAAAACAAGGTCCACCCGCCGACCGGCAAGATGCGTCTCCAGGATCTCCAGCACTTCGGCCTCGTGGAAGTCCCCCTGGATGAACGTCATTCCGGCCATTGGCTCGACGGGCAGCAGGTCGAGGGCCACAAGCTCCCCCTTTCCGCCGAGCCGCCGCGCGACGACCTGGCACCAGGAGCCGGGCGCCGCGCCCAGGTCCACCACCACCATGCCGGGCCGGATCAGCCGATCGCGATCGTCTATCTCGGTCAGCTTGTAGGCGGCACGCGCCCGGTAGCCGTCCTTCTGGGCCTTCAGCACGTACGGATCGTGTACGTGCTCGTTCATCCATGCTTTGCTGGTCTTGCTAGGTTTCATCGGAGTAGAATCGCGCCCCTTGCCCGGGAACTGAGTTCAATGAACGAATTGTCGCCTGCCCGCCGCCGCGAACTGAAGGCGCTGGCCCACCATCTCGATCCGGTTGTCACGATTTCCGACAACGGTCTGTCCGAAGCCGTCCTCAAGGAAATCGAAACCGCCTTGCGTGCCCACGAGCTGATCAAGGTCCGGGTCGTCGGCGACGACCGCAACCTTCGCCAGCAGCACCTGGCGGCGATCTGCGAGCAGACCGGCGCCAGCGCGGTGCAGAGCATCGGCAAGCTGCTCGTTGTCTGGCGCGAACGGCCCGTCGACGCCGACGCCAAGCCGAAACGCAGCCGGGCCCGCAAGCCCGTCAAGCTGACCAAGCGGGCCGCCCAGACTGTCGCCGAGGGCGGCGGCCTGCCGAAATCCCTGAAGCGCCCCGCGGCCCGCAAGCCGGCGCCGCCGACCACCGGCAAGGCGCGCGGCCGCCGCTAGTCCCGCGGCGGCCACGGGGGCAGCACGACCAGCGCGAGCGCCAGCGCCGACTGGATCAGGTACAGAATGCCGGCCACCGCGTGCAGCCGTCCGAAGGCCTCCCGGCCAGCGCCGGCGGTGATGTCAGCCGTCGCCTTGAGCGTGTGCATCATCGGTTGAAGCACCTGCCACTGCGCGAGGCTGGCCGCCATGAGCACCAGCAGCACCCACACCACCGCGCCACGCCACAAGCCCGCCCGGCACCGCCAGCCCCGGATCAGCAGCAGGACGATGCCCAGTGCCAGGCCGAGCTGCGCGACACGCTCGAACAGCCAGCCGGCAATCTCGCCGGCCAGGACGGGGTTCCCGAGGCGCGCGAACAGGGTCGGCGCCACCAGATAGCCCACCGTCCACAGCGCGCCTGCCCAGCCGGCCGCGAGCGCCCGATGGAGGGAGGCAGCGAGGGGGTCGGCGCGCACCTCGGCCGTCAGACGTAGCGAACGTCGATGACCTCGTACTCGCGCACGCCACCGGGCGCCTGGACCTCCGCCACGTCACCGGCGTACTTGCCGATCAGGGCCCGGGCAATCGGTGAACTGATCGAGATCTTGCCCTGTTTCAGGTCGGCCTCGTCCTCACCGACGATCTGGTACGTGACGGCCTGACCACTGTTCAGGTCCTCCAGATCCACCGTCGCGCCGAACACACACTTGCCGTCCGCATCCAGCAGGGTCGGGTCGATGATCTGCGCGGTGGCGAGCTTGCCCTCGAGTTCCTTGATGCGCCCTTCGATGAAGCCCTGGCGCTCCTTCGCAGCATCGTATTCGGCATTCTCCGAGAGGTCGCCGTGGCTGCGCGCTTCGGCGATCGCGGCGATCACTTCGGGGCGATCCACGGTCTTCATGCGGTGCAGTTCCTGGCGCAGCAGCTCCGCGCCATGCAGCGTGAGTGGGGTCTTGATCATGGTGGTGTTCAGTTCAGTTCCGCGTGCAGCGACTGCACGGAGTAAACCTCGAGGCCAGCCAGATGGCGCATGCCCATGCAAGCGGCGCGGGCGCCCTCGATCGTGGTGAAGACGGTGACCTTGGCGCCCAGCGCACTGGTCCGGATCGAACGGGAATCGGCGATGGCCTGCCGCTTCTCCTCGACCGTGTTGATCACCATGCACACCTCGTTGTTCTTGATGACGTCGACGATGTTTGGACGACCCTCGGTCACCTTGTTGATGACTCCGATCGGCAGGCCAGCGGCTTCGATGGCGCCCGCCGTGCCGCGCGTCCCGAGCAGCGAGAAGCCCAGCTCATGGAGTTCCCGTGCCACTTCGATGGCGCCCTTGCGGTCGGACGGCTTGACGCTGATGAAAACCTGGCCCGAGGACGGCAGGTGGCTGCCCGCCGCCAGCTGCGACTTGACGAAGGCCTCGGCAAAGCTGCGACCGACCCCCATCACCTCGCCCGTGGACTTCATCTCGGGTCCCAGAATGGTGTCCACGCCGGGGAACTTGACGAACGGGAAGACCGCTTCCTTGACCGAGTAGTACGGCGGCACGATCTCTCCCGTGACGCCCTGCTCGGCCAGCGAGATGCCCGCCATGCAGCGGGCGGCTATCTTGGCCAGCGGCAGCGAGCAGGCCTTGGAGACAAAGGGCACGGTACGCGAGGCCCGCGGATTCACCTCGAGCACATAGACGACAGCCTCGTCGCCTTCCCCCTGGATGGCGAACTGGACGTTCATCAGACCGCAGACGTTGAGCGCCCGGGCCATCGCCTGGGTCTGTCGGCGGAGTTCGTCCTGCAGCTTCGGGGTCAGCGTGTAAGGGGGCAGCGAGCAGGCCGAATCACCCGAATGGACGCCCGCCTGCTCGATGTGCTCCATGATGCCGCCGATCATCACCTGGTCGCCGT
>JBNLCM010000091.1:0-4281 GCA_050303815.1 Rhodocyclaceae bacterium | reverse complement strand
CTGCAGCACCCCATCCCCCTCCCAGCCTCCCCCTTGAAGGGGGGGAGTTGTGTGCGCCGTTTGGAGGCATGAACCGCGAGGTTCGGTTGTCGCCCTTCGAGGGGGCGAGGACGGGGTGTCGCGGAGCATGCTCCGCGCCGGCTGAGCGGGCAGGCTGTGCAAAACCTGCCCTCCGGGTTGGGGTGGGGATGGGGTCATCGGCGGTTTCGATCGATGGGCCGACGGAGGGGCGTGTCCCGAGGTGGGATGCGGGAAGTCGTCCGGAGGGTCGGCCGTCTCCGGCCTCGACCGCGCAGCGGCGACTTCACATCGCACCGCCCCCGATCACCGCGCCGGCTGCAGCGGTATCGGAAGGCGGCGCGGCAGCACTCACCCGGCCGTCGTCGGCAGCAGCAGGGAGATCTGCGGGAAGACCAGGATCAGGCCGAGCACGATGAAGTCGAACAGCAGGAACCAGGCGATACCGCGGAAGATCTTCTCGAGCGTCACGTCGGGCGGTGCGACCGATTTGATGACGAAGATGTTGAGGCCCACGGGCGGCGTGATCAGACCGATCTCGAGCAGCTTGATCACCACGACGCCGAACCAGACCAGGTCCAGCCCGTAACCCTCGACCAGCGGCACCACGAACGGCAAGGTCAGGACCAGGATGCCGATCGAGTCGAGGAACATGCCGAGCAACAGGTAGAACAGCACGATCGCGCCCATCACCATCACTACGCCGGCGCCGGAACCCTGCACCCACTCCAGCAGGCCGGGAGCGATCTGGGTCAGTGAGGCGAGGCGCACGAACAGCTTCGCACCGAGTGCGATCACGAAGATGCTGGCAGTCTGCTCGGCCGTTTCGCGCAGCGCCGCGAACAGGCTGCTGAGCGTCAGTTTGCGGCGCCCGAAGCCGATCGCGATGGCCGTGGCAAGGCTCACTGCGGCGGCCTCCGTCGGCGTGAAATAGCCGAGGTAGATGCCCCCGGTGATCAGTACCAGCAGCAGCAGCGCGGGCCACACGCTCGTCACGAGCGCGAGTTTCTCGCTCGTGCTGTGCTGTTCCTCCGGCCTGGGTGCGGCCGCCGGCTGCATGCGCACCCACAGGTAGGTGGTGAGCAGATAGCCCCCGAGCGACAGCAGGCCGGGCAGCACGCCGGCGAGGAACAGGTTCTTCACCGATTGCTCGGTGAAGATCGCGTAGATCACGAACAGCAGGCTGGGAGGAATCAGCGAACCGAGCGTGCCGCCGCTGGCGACCGCCGCCGAGGCGAGGCGGCTGTCGTAGCCGTGACGCAGCATCTCGGGTACCGCGATGCGGCCCATCGCCGCCGCGCAGGCGACGCTCGAGCCGGTAATGGCCGAGAATCCGCCGCAGCCGATGATCGAAGCCATCGCCAGGCCGCCCGGCGCCCGTGCCAGCCAGATGCGCAGGGCCTGGTAAAGGTCGGTGGTGATCTTGGCGTGGAAGGCGACGTGGCCCAGCGCGATGAACATCGGGATCATGCTCAACGGGTAGTTGTGCACGAAGCCGAAGGTCGTCGAGCCGATCAGCGACAGCGCCGGGCGCAGGCCGCGGGCGAGGTCGAGCTCAGTGCCCGGGCGCCAGCCGAAGAACAGCACCAGGCCGATGAAAGCGCAGGCGCCGAGCGCAAAGGCGATCGGCACCCGCAACGCCAGCAGCAGCAGTACCGCCGCGAAAGTCAGTCCAATCAGTAGCAGCGGGTCCATGGCATCAGTCCTGCGAAGCCGCCGGCGGCGGGTGGACGAAGTGCGCGGCGTCGCGTACCAGCAGCGCCAGCAGGCGCAGCACGAACGCCCCAATGCCGAGCCCGAACACTGCCCAGCTGATCCAGGTCGGCAGGTAGAGTTCGCCGTCGTAGTATTCGCCCGAGGCGAGCGCCGCGGCCAGCGACTTGGCCGCCACCGCGGCGAGCGCACCGGCGAACACCAGCCCGGCGAGGTGGGCGAGCAGCGCCAGCCCCGCCTTGCCGCGCAGCGACACGCGATCGGTAAACAGCGTCACGGCGATGTGCTGGCGGTGCGCGGAGACGGCGGCCAGCGGCAGCAGGATCACCGCGACCATCAGTTCCTGCACCAGCAGCACGTCGTCCGGGATCAGTACGAAGCCGAGCGTGCGCACGACGACGGTGACGCTGACGATCACGCACAGCAGCGCCAGCCCGACCATGGCGAGCGAGGACAGCACCCGCTCCGCCCGGGTCGGTTCGACCGCCACGAGATCGTTGTGGCTCAGCGGGTCCACGGATAGCCCCGGCTCTCGCGCTCGGCGCCCCAGTGTTCGATGCGCTTCTGGTATTCGCCCAGCAGTGCCGCGCCGTCGAGGCCGGCAGCGGTCGCTTCGGCGACCCATGCGTCGACGTACTTGCCGCCGGCCTGCTGCAGCTTCGCCCGCTCGTCGGCCGGAAGCTGGCTGACGGTGATCTTCTTGCCATTGACGCCGGCCACCATGGCGGCCTTGTCGCGGGCGGATTCCTCGATCATCACCTGCGCGAGATGGTCGATGAAATCACTGCCGAGCTGCCGCACCAGTGTCCGGTCCTTGTCGTCCAGGCCGTCCCACACGAACCGGCTCATGAACATGCCGAACGACATGTTCTGGCCCCAGTTCAGCTCCAGCACGTTCGACGCCACTTCGTACTGCTTGTAGGCCTTGATCGCGTAGTAGTAGTTCTGGTTGCAATCGATCAGCCCCGAGTCCAGCGCCTGGAAGACCTCGGCCTGCGACATGCGCTGGGCGATCGCACCGAGATCGCTCATCGCCTTCGCGTACGGCCCCGAGCCGCGGATCTTCTTGCCCTTGAGGTCGGGCAGCGAGGCGATCGGATCGCGGCAGATCAGTTGCACCGGCCCGGTGGTGTAGTTGGTGACATAGACCACGCCGGCCTTGGCGAACTCCTTCTCGAGCGCCGGCTGGGTGGCGATGTCGTGCATCGCGCGCATCCCGACCCAGGCGTCGGAATTGTTCACCGGCAGGTCGCCGATGTTGTAGCCCTTGAGCTCCTTCGGGGTGAAAAACCCGATTACCGTGCCCATGTCGGCGACGCCGTCCGCAAGCCCCTTCAGCGTCGCCTTGCCGCTCAGCAGCGAGCCGCCCCAATGGAACTCGACGCTGAGGCGCCCCGCCGAGCGGGATTTCAGCTCGTCGGCGAACCACTGCAGGGCTTCGGCGCGGCTGCCCCGGTTGGGGCTGTAGTCGGTGAAGCGCAGCATCTGCGCAGTGGCGGTGCCGGCAAACATCAGGGCGGCCGCAGCAAGTACGGCAACTCGTTTCGCGATCTTCATTGTTGTTTCCCTCCTCTCCTCTCGGTGTCTTCAGTCGCAGCAGCCGCCGCCGGATGTCTTCTCACAACAGTTGCCCGGCAGGGTCTGCGCGCTGACCCCGCTGTGGTTGCAGCAACCGCCCTTCCACCATTCGGCACCACGGCCATGGCAGTACTTGCCGTCGGCACCGACCATCTTCATGAACATCGGGTGGTAGTTGCGGCACACCTCGAGTTCGGTCTTGACCCAGTGCAGCGGATCCTTGGCGTAGTGGTCCCAGTAGTCGCCGGCCATGTTGATGCCGGGCACGGCGGGATTCCACGACTCGTCGAGCCACAGGTCCACGTCGCCGTACTTCGCGCAGAGTTTGCGGATGCCGGGGTCGTCGAGGGCGGCGAGCCGGCCGTTCTCGATCACTTTCTCGTTGTCGCCGCCGCGCTCCACGATGTAGTCCGGGAAGTACAGGTGGAGGTGCCAGTGTCCGACCGTCAGCCCCATCCGCGCCGCCTCGCGCTCGGCCATCGACGAGATGATGGTGCCGAAGCCCATGTGGATGACGCCGGAACGCACCCGCTCGTAGAGGCAGTTCACGAACCCGGTCGGGAAGTCCTTGCGCGGCCGGTGGATGTGCGGGTTGGTGCCGATCGAGGCCTCCCACCAGTGCATGATCCCCTTGCCGGGGAAGGTCGGGTACTGGACGTCGCGGGTGCGCTCCATCACCTCGCGCAGCTGACGCCCGAACTCGCCGCCCTCGTTGATCGCGGTGATGCGCGAGTCCTCCACCACCAGCTGCGTCCAGTCGACCGGCGCAATGTGGTTGGTGGTGCCAGCGATGACGCCGTTGCCGTCCTCCTTGGTCGGATGGAACATCCACGGCCGGCCGGTGATGTGGCCCGGCAGATAGGTCTTGCCGAACTGCTCGTTGCCGCGCCAGGTCGCCGTGGTCAGCTCGGCGTTGTAGAACTCGCGCTTGGCGTCCCAGTAGCCGTCGTGATTGGTGAACGAGATGTCGGT
>JBNLCM010000090.1:0-19859 GCA_050303815.1 Rhodocyclaceae bacterium | reverse complement strand
CCTGAACTTCGGCTGCCCGGCGCCCACGGTCAACCGGCACCGGGGGGGCGCGGTCCTGCTTGACGAACCCGAACTGCTGTTCCGGATCGTGTCGGAGGTGCGTCGTCAGGTGCCGCGCGCGATTCCGGTCACCGCCAAGATGCGCCTCGGCGTCCGGGATACCGGCCGCGCCCTCGAGTGCGGGCACGCCCTGGCCGATGGTGGCGCGGGCCTGCTGGTGGTGCACGCGAGAACGAAGCTGGACGGCTATCGGCCGCCAGCCCACTGGCCGTGGGTGGGTCGACTGGCGTCGGCGCTGCCGATCCCGGTTGTCGCCAACGGCGAGGTGTGGACCGAGAGCGACTGGCAGCGTTGCCTGGCCGAATCTGGCGTGCGCGACGTGATGCTGGGCCGTGGTGCGGTCGCCGATCCGTTCCTGGCCCGGCGGATCCGCGTCGGCGATCAATTTCATGCGGCGCGCGACTGGCCCGAGCTGGCCGGCATGGTCGGAGACTTCTGGGCGCGGGTCCAGCTCAAGGTGGCGGCGAAGCACGCCCCGGGCCGTCTCAAGCAATGGCTGAACCTCCTGCGTCGGCGCTATCCCCAGGCCCAGGCTCTGTTCGATGCCGTGCGCGACAAGCGGGATGTCTCCCGGATCGGTTCGGTTCTCCTCGACGCGGGCGTGTGTGCACCATCGCCCACGCAACTGGCTGCATGAGGCAGGAGGCACCATGAGCTATGCCAATTCGCGTATTCCGACGAGCGCACAGACGGGCGTTCACGAGCACCTCGAGCGCTGTGTCGCGCGGCACGCGGCCTCGGCATTCCAGAAGCCCTACGCGCTCTATAACGTCGCCGCGCTCGAAGCGGCCCTGGCGGGATGGGATGGCCGCGCCGGGGTGATCCTGGATGCGGGTTGCGGCGTGGCCCACAGCACGATCCAGATCGCCCGCGAACACCCGGATGCCTGGGTGATCGGCGTCGACCAGTCGGCCGATCGCCTGACGCGGCGCAAGCCATACCCGGAGGCGCTCCTGCCGGGCAACATGGTGCTCGTGCGGGCCGACCTGGTCGACTTCTGGCGGCTCCTGGTCGAGCGCGGCATTCCGCTCCGGAAGCACTTCATCCTGTATCCGAACCCGTGGCCGAAGATCGGCCATCTCGGCCGGCGCTGGCATGCCCACCCCGTGTTCCCCTTCGTGCCGCGGCTCGGTGGTTTGCTCGAGATGCGAACCAACTGGCAGGTGTACGCGGAGGAGTTCGCGCTGGCACTCGGCATGCTCACGGGGGCCACCGTGGCCAGCCAGCGGTTCGAGGCGGTCTCGCCATTGACCCCCTTCGAACGCAAGTACCGGGATTCCGGGCAGCCGCTCTATCAGGTGCGTCTGGACTTGGGCGACGTGAGGCTTGATGGTGCCGCGGAGGCGGTGCATGCTAGCGCCGGAATCCAACGGGAGAGTCAGAGATGAACACCGCCGTCACCGACGAGATTGTGCTGAGCGACGAAGAATTCGAGGCACTGGAAGCGGTACTGGTATCGGACGCAGTGCCTGCGGACTGCATGAACCTGGAGATGCTCGACGGCTACGTCGCAGCCCTTGCCTGCAGCCCGGAGCCGGTGCCACGCGAGCGCTGGATGCCTGCCGTCTGGTCGGCGGAAGCGGACAGCGTCGAGTTCGAGTCGTCCACGGCCTCGCGCCGGGCCATCAAGCTCGTCTTGCGCTACTACAACGAGGTGCTCGGTACGATCGCGGCCGAGACCGACCCCTGGGAGCCGTTCTGCTATGCACCGGACGGCGACGATGCGCCGCCCCTGGGGGATGAGTGGGTCGCTGGCTTTGAGCAGGGGCTCGAGTTGTGGCCGGACGAATGGACGGCCGGGCTCGACAGCCAGGATGCCGCGGTGGCCGAAGGCCTTCTGAACAACCTGATGAATCACTGGGGGTCTGAAGCGGCGGCCGAGGCCGACGACGAGACGCGCCTCGGCTGGCTGGCCGAGTCGGCCCAGGCCGCCCGCGGGCTATTCGCCTTGTGGCGTGAGGTCGGGCTGGCGGCGCCGCAGCCGGAGTCGAGCGACGTGCCGAAACACACCCCTGCAGCGGCCGGGCGGAACGAGGACTGCCCGTGCGGCAGTGGCAAGAAGTTCAAGAAGTGTTGTGGCGTGGAGAGCTGAGCGGGGGGCGTCAGCTTGGTCGAAATATTTCCGGGATATCATTGCAAGACAATGATTTGATTGAATAAAAAAGGGCGCTTGCAATTGCCTGAGAGCGCCCTAGAATGCGCGCGCCGAGATCGCTTGAGTTGACTCGGCCGCGCGCAGCCGGCGGGGCTGCGACGGCCCGGCAGGCGCGATCAGGTGGCGGCACTCGCCGCTTCAGATCGTGTTTGTCTGGGAAGCCGGGCATGAGCGAACCGAATCCGTGTCTGGGGTGTGGCATCTGCTGCACCCATTTTCGTATTTCCTTCTATTGGACCGAAGCCGACGATGCACCGGGCGGCACCGTGCCGGTCGGCATGACGGAGAAGGTCAATCACTACATGCGGTGCATGAAGGGCAGCAACAGTCTGCCTCGTCGATGCTCGGCCCTGCAGGGCGAGGTGGGGACCTCGGTGTCCTGTTCGATCTACGCGCAGCGGCCGTCGCCGTGCCGGGAGTTTCCGGTGTATCTGGACGATGGCAGTCCCAATCCGCGCTGTGATGCGCTTCGGGCCACGATTGGCCTGCCGCCGCTACCGCCCACTTCGATGCCCATCGCCGCCTGACGGCGCCAGGCCCGCCACAGCGGCAAGGATGCCCAGCGGACCCGTCTGGCGAATCCGCTCGATCATGTCCGGCTCCGGCACGAAGAGGGAGCCTGCGAAGCCGAGCGAATTCACCGAGATGCCCCGGACGCACTCCTGGCGGCGCGAGACGACGCACATGGCGTCGGTCGTCATCAGCAGGTTGTAAGGCAGGGGCGCGCTGTCTGCCCGCAGCACGCCCAGCTGCGCGCACAGGCTGCGGTAGGTGCGGCAGAGACCCTCGGCTCGGCTGGCGTTTGCGGGGGCGGGCATCGGGGCGATCGCATGGGGGTACGGCAGGCGCGCGCTGGCCCGATCACCCTGGCGCGCGGCCGCCTCGATGGCTGGCAGCAGGGGGAGGCGATTGACGTCGTCGCGGGGAATCCATTGCAGGTGGCGGTGAGGCTGGCTTGCGCCGGCGATGCGCCCGCCGTTGTAGAACGCGAATCCGCCCGCCTCGTCCATCAACGGGAGGATCGCGGCGAAATCGGCGCCATCGAGCGGCGCTCCCTGGTCGACGAACTGCCGGGTGATGACCAGCAGATGGCAATCCATGACCGGAAACTTGTTCAGCAGGATCACATGGCGTGGCCCCGCCGGGCCGACCTCGAGAGCGGGGTCCCAAGGCAGGAACGGGTTCCCGCTTGCCGGTCGCTCACCCCTCCGCGGCTTTCTCGCAAGCGCGTCGACCCATCGGACCGGAAAACGGAAGCCGCCGTCCTCGACCCAATCCAGGGCGGTGCGGATGGCCTGCAGGCTTCCGCCCGCCGTGGCAGCGCGGATGGTGTCCCGCGCGGCGGAGAGGATCGGGCCCGCGGTCATGGCGTTGTGGCCCGCGCTCTGAGAGAATTCCTCATCCATCGACGGAGGCACCATGTCTCGAGTCTTCGTGATCCATGGCGAATTCATCCAGCTCGACCAGCTGCTCAAGGCCACCGGGCTTTGCGGTTCGGGGGGCGAAGCGCACAACGCGGTGGCGACCGGCCAGGTGCTGGTCGACGGCATCACCGAGATGCGCAAGCGAGCCAAGCTCCGGCCAGGGCAGACGGTGCGCTACGAAAACGAGAATATCGTCCTGACGGCCTCGCACAACGACGATTGAGCGCACTGTCACCTCAGGCCGCATGGCGGCGTGAGAGGCGTTGCCAGATCCAGCCACCGGGCATGTCGTTGCCGGTGAGGACGTAGTCCAGCGTGTTGGGGTTTTCCAGCGCCAGGGCCAGGTGATTGCGCGCGTGGCGGGTGCCGACGAGCAGCAGTTCGTCGCCGGGCCGGACTGCATAGGTCACGGGCGGGAGCAGCGTCGAGCTGCCGTCGTCGCGGCTGATGTACAACGCCTCGCATTCGAGGGGCAGGTCCCGTTGCGCGTGGTCCCGCATCAGCCCGTCGAGCGTCACCTCGGGGCCGGCCGGCATCAGCAGGGCGAACAGGGCCGGCGCTTGCTGGGCATTGATGCGCACGCTCCAGACGATCGGCACGCGCCAGCCGAAGCGATCGGTCAGCCGCGTGAGCAGGCTGGCCGCCCATTCCTCCCGGCTCGCCTTGAGGTGCCCCAGGAAGGGGGCGAGAAGCGGGGTCGTGAGGATGGCCAGGCACTCGTGGGCGATGATTCGGCTGGGCACCACCGGGGCGTCGGAGTCGAAGGCCTCGAACAGCGGATTGTTGCCGAAGTGGTTCTGGCGCACGACGACGAACAGGTCGGGATTCAGTTCACGGGCGGTCACGCAGATCGACAGGTTGTTGACGTCGTTGCCCGTGCATGCGACGACACCGCATGCCGAGCGGATGTCCGCCTCGAGCAGCGCCGGGGCGCCGGTGCCATCACCGCGGACCCAGCGGTAGCGGGTGCCGTCGGGTGGCGGGTCGCGGTCGATCAGGGTCACGGTCATGCCTTCCTGATCGAGAGCGTGGGCCAGCAGCCGACCGAAGTCGCCGTAGCCGCACAGCACCCAGGTGCCACGCGGTGGGTCGCGGTGGGGCTTCACCTCATTGCCGGTGATTCCGGTCAGCCATTCGAGCAGGTGGAATGCCGACGGCGAATGCAGGGCGAGTGCCAGGTATTCGCCGAACTTCTCGAACGGATTGATGATGTGGCGGGTGCCGAAGGACGCCATGTTGGCGGCGACCTCGACACTCTGGCAGCGGCAAAGCGCCGGCAGCTGCGGTGCCAGCAGGCGCGTGGCGATGGCAATGGCGAGGTTCGTTTCGTCGTTGTTGGTAAGCGCCATGACGCCGATACATTGGGGCTTCTCGAGACCGGCGAGGCGCAGGACTTCGGGTTGCCCGGCATCGGCCACCAGGGTCGGGACATCCGCGAACAGCCCGTGCAGGTCGAGTTCGGCGGCCTTGGCCGTGTCAAGCTCGATGGCGACCACGCGGATGCCCATGTGGTCGAGGGCGCGGGTGACGAGGCGACCCGTTTCGCCATAGCCGCAGACCAGATAGAACGGCTCCGCGAGATGGCGCACGTCGCGCGCGAAGCGTTCTGCGCGCAGCGCATCCTGGAAGGTCTTGTTCTGCAGCAGCGCAAACAGGGAACCGATCGCGTAGGCCCAACCGATCACGGACAGGTAGATGCAGACGATGACCCACATTCGCTGGGCTTCGGTGAAGGTAGTCGGCACCTCGCCAAAGCCGATCGTGGTCGCGGTGTAGCTGATGAAGTAGAAGGCGTGGAAGAAGCTCATCCGCGTCGGCTCGCCATGGGCGTCGACGCCTGGAACGATGGTCAGACCGAGCACGGAGATGGCGAAGATCGTGATCAGCGCTGCCAGCGGCGCACGCATGCGCCGCAACACCAGGAAGATGACACCGCGGTGGCGGCTGTAGATCATCGTCGTTGCATGATCGTCTCGGCGATCAGGATAATCACCGAGACCACGTTGGCGAACAGTGCGCCACCGGACAGCGAGACCACCTTGGCCGTCCAGGCCGCGTCGAGGCCGGTACCGGCGATGTGCGTGGCCCAGGCCCACACGGCGGCGGCGGCGATCAGCTGCAGGTCGGCGACCAGACTCGTTGACAGGTGGATCGCGCCGATCTGCGTGCGGTCTCCGAACTTGAGCACCGTGGCGATCAGGTTCACCACGATTGCCGCGAAGAGTTCGTAGATGTCGTGATGCTGCGCATTGTCGAGCGCGCCAACGAAGAAGCCGAAGTTGAGTGTGGCGGCGAGGACGATGAAGAAACCGAAGACGACCTTCTCTAGGTTCATGCTGGCTGTCTGGCTGGTGTGTCGGGAAGGGGGTTTACGGTAGCGTCCGCGGCACGATCTGTCATGGGGCCGGCGGCGCCTCGTCGACGTCGCCATCGACGTAGTACCAGCGGCCGTCGCAGCGCACGAAGCGGCTGGTCTCGCGGAGCCGACCGGCACGGCCGCCGACGCGGTAGCGGGCGGTGAAGCGGACCGTGGCGTGGTCGGCGTCCGCCGCGTGGCTGGCTTCGACCTCGAGCCCGATCCACTTGAGGCCGGGTTCGAGGTCAAGCGTGGCCGGTCGGGTGTCCGGGTGCCAGGTATCGAGCAGATAGCCGCCGAGGCCCAGCGCGTACGCCGAATAGCGGGACCGCATCAGGGACTCGGCGGTGTCGGCGATCCGCACGCCCGCGTGCAGTGCGCCGCAGCAGTCGGCCAGCAGGGCCGAGCCGCAGGGGCAGGGCGGGGCTTTCCTGCGCGCCATCGATCAGCCCCGCTCGCTGCTCGGAACGACCACGACGCGATTCCGTCCGGCGTTCTTCGCTTGGTTGAGGGCCAGGTCGGCCCGACTGATCGCGGTGTCGAGATTGCCGTCGCCGGGTCGCAGCATCGTCGCCCCGAGGCTGGCGGTCAGGGTGTCGGGATAGCGGCTCTGGGCGGAAAACTCCATCGAAGGGATCGCCTCCACCGCTGCCCGCAGCTTTTCGGCCGTGCGGGCCAGCCGAGCCTCGTCGGTGCCGGGCAGCAGGAGCAGGAACTCCTCGCCGCCGTATCGCCCGATGATGTCGCTGCTGCGGCTGTGGGTGCGCAAGGTCGCCGCCACGTGCTGCAGGATCTCGTCTCCCACGCCATAGCCGAAGGTGTCGTTGATCCGCTTGAAATGATCCACGTCGAGCATCAGCAGGCCGAGGCCGCCCGAGCGGGCACGACGTTCCTCCTGGCGGCGCGCCTCCTGCATCAGGGCCCGTCGGTTGAGGGTCCCGGTCAGGCTGTCGATCGAGGCGAGGTAGTCCTGCAGGCGCGCGTCCTCGCCAAGGCGTCGACCGACATAGAGGGCGAGCCCGGTGAGGATCACCCAGGCGAGCGCCATTGCGGCGACACGCAGTCGCCAGTGGGCGTGCACGGTGTCGAGTTCCTGCGTGGCGGCGACATACAACGGGAATCGCGTCAGCCGTCGGGTGACGATCAGTCGCTCGATGCCGTCGAGGCGCGACGCCGTGAACGTCTCGCGCAGGGACCCGGGCTCCGCCCCGACAACGCGCTCGACATCCGGGATCACCTTTCCCATGTGCTTGTCGCGCTGGGGTTCGCGCAGATACACCTCGCCGCGCATCGACACGACGGCAAAGCTCGCGCCCGGCGTGTCATGGACGATTCGCCCGTAGTTGAAGGAATGGAAGAGGTCGCGGATCGACACGTAGATTCGGTGGACGGTGCCGTCCGGGTTGCGGTCGGCCCGGCTGACCGCGAAGAACCAGCGCCCGCCATGGACGCGGGACAGTTGCGGGATGCCCAGGAAGGTCTCGCTGTCCGGCGTGGCGAGATGGTGAGCCACGTACTCCCGGTCGGAAACGAGCGGCGGGGTGCCCGGTCCGGTCCAGTCGATGATCTCGCCGGTGCCGTCGATGACGAGCAGGTCCATGCACCCCGGATCACCCCGGCACCAGTCGAGGAGCAGGTCCCGCTCGGTGTCCTTGCCGATCTCGCCGGCGTCGCTGGCCTGCACGACCCGCCTGGCGCCGACGAGCTGGTGCTCAATCTGGGCCAGTTGGGACTGGACGTTCTCGGCCATCACGTCGGCGAGGAGGACCAGCCGCTGGCGGGCAGCGTCTTCGACGCCGGCGCGGTCGATCACCGCGTAGGCGAGGATGCCGGCGAACAGCGACACCGCGTAGGCGAGCACGGCCAGGCGGATCCGCGTGATGCGCTTCGCGAAGGGCGCCGACGCGCCGGATGGAGCTTGGGTCTGCAATCGATCCTGCCTGAGTCGCGCCCCGGAAGGCCCGGGCGGGAGGGCGGATTCTAGCATCTGCGACATGCCCATGGACTTCCCGGAGAGCCCGTATCCACACAGTATTGAGGCCGATCAAGGCTTGCGACCGGGGTGTGGAACCCGGCTCCGCCGCGGGCATCCATCTATCGGGCACCCCGCGATCATGACAGGGAGGATCGGATGAACCGCGATCTGGACGAGTGCAGGCCGTGGTCGATGGCGAGTGGAGCGGTTGCCGACGCGCTGGGGACGGACCGGCTGCGCGGGCTCACGACGGAACAGGTCGCCGAGCGGCGTCTCCGCCACGGCGCCAACGCCTTGCCTGCCGCGCCGCGCCGGAGTGCCTTGCGACGCTTGCTGGCCCAGTTCCAGAATCTCCTCATCTACATCCTGCTGATCGCGGCGGCCGTGACGCTGCTCCTCGGCCACCTGGTCGATACCGGTGTCATTCTCGCCGTGGTGGTCATCAATGCGCTCATCGGCTTCGTCCAGGAGGGGCGCGCCGAGGACGCGCTGGCGGGTATTCGCGACATGCTGCCCCGGACTGCACGTGTCCTGCGGGACGGGCACCGCCGGGAGCTATCCGCGAGCGAACTGGTACCCGGTGATGTGGTCTGGCTGGCGGCCGGCGATCGGGTGCCCGCCGACATGCGTCTCGTCGACGCGCGCAACCTGCGCATGGACGAGGCGGCGCTGACCGGCGAATCGGTACCGGCCGAAAAACAGACGGCGCCGGTCGCTGGCGGGGCACCGATCGCCGACCGGCTGGACATGGGACATTCCGGCACGCTCGTGACACACGGCCAGGGCGTGGGGGTGGTGACGGCGATCGGCCTGGCGACCGAGATCGGCCGCATCAGCGCGATGGTCGGACGGGAGACCACCCTGACCACGCCCCTCATGCGTCAGATGGCCCGCTTCGCAAGCCAGGTCAGCTGGGTCATCCTCGGACTGGCGGCGCTGTCGTTTGCGTTCGGGGTCGGCGTGCATGGACGCAGTGCGAGCGAGATGTTCCTGGCGGCGGTCGGACTGGCGGTAGCCGCGATTCCCGAGGGCCTGCCGGCCATCATGACCATCGCCCTCGCGATCGGGGTCAAGCGGATGGCAGGGCGGCGGGCGATCATCCGTCGCCTGCCGGCGGTCGAAGCACTCGGCTCGGTGACGATCGTCTGCACCGACAAGACCGGCACGCTGACGCGCAACGAGATGACAGTGGAGCGGGTGTATCTGCCCGACGGCGACTTTGTCCTGAGCGGCGAAGCGTATGGCGCCGAGGGGGATGTACGGTCCGCGGATGGTGCGCTGGCGGATCTGTCCGACCCGTGCCTGCTCGAGCTCGCGCGCGCCGCGGCGCTGTGCAACGACGCCGACGTGACGCGGGAAGACGGGCATACAAGACTGGCCGGCGACCCCACGGAAGGGGCGCTGCTCGGATTCGCGCTGAAAGTCGGTGTCGATCCGGCCTTCGAGCAGGAAGCCTTCCCCCGCCTCGACGTGATTCCCTTCGAGTCGCAGCACAAGTTCATGGCGAGCCTGCACCACGATCATGCGGGCCACCACTTCATCTATCTCAAGGGCGCGCCGGAGCGGGTCCTCGAGTTCTGCAGTCACGAGCGCCTGGGCGGCGACGACCGTGCCCTCGAGCGGGCCCGCTGGTTGCAACAGATGGACGATTCCGCTGCCGGCGGGCGGCGCCTGCTTGCGGTCGCGGCGCGGCTCGCCGCCGCCGGAACGACGGGGCTGGATTTCACCGATGTGGGCGCGGGCGGTTTCAGCCTGCTCGGCATGCTGGCGATCACGGATCCGCCGCGCGACGAGGCAGCTGAGGCGATCCGGCGATGCCGTGAGGCCGGTGTCGGCATTCGCATGATCACGGGCGACCACGCGGCGACGGCACTCGCGATCGCCCGGCGCCTGGGGCTGGCGCCGGATCCGCGCGCCGTAACCGGGTCCGACATCGAGGCGATGCCGCCCGGCACGCTCGCCGAGGTGGCGGAAACGGTCCATGTCTTCGCGCGAACGAGCCCCGAGCACAAGCTGCGCCTGGTAGAAGCCCTGCAGTCGCGGGGCCACGTGGTGGCGATGACCGGCGACGGCGTCAATGACGCCCCCGCGCTGCGCCAGGCCGACATCGGCGTGGCGATGGGATGCAAGGGCACCGAGGCGGCGCGTGATGCCGCGGAAGTGGTGCTGGCCGACGACAACTTCGCGTCGATCTCTGCGGCCATCGAGGAGGGGCGGACCGTCTACGACAACCTGCGCAAAGCCATCGTCTTCATCCTGCCGACGAACGGGGGTGAGGCTTTGGTGATCCTGGCAGCCATCGTCGCCGGACTCGACTTGCCGATCACACCCGCCCAGGTGCTGTGGGTGAACATGATCACCGCGGTCACGCTCGCGCTTGCGCTGGCGTTCGAGCCAGCGGAGGCTCGCGTCATGGCCAGGCCGCCGCGCGCAGCCGACGAGGCCCTGATTGACCGCTTCCTGGTCTGGCGTGTCCTGCTCGTGTCCGTCCTGCTGCTGGTCGGTAGCTTCGGCCTGTATCTCGCGGAACTGGCGCGCGGCACGGGCGTGGACGGGGCGCGCACGGTCGCGGTCAATGCCCTGGTCGTCGGCGAGGCGGCCTATCTGCTCAGTGCCCGACGATTGTCCGGCCCGTCTTTTTCGCGCGATGCGCTGCGCGGCATCGGGCCCTCGCTGGCAGCGATTGTCGCCGTGATGGCGGCCCAGCTCGCGTTCAGCTATCTACCGCTGATGCAGCGCATCTTCGCGTCGAGCGCCATTGATGCGACGAGCTGGCTGCGGATTCTGGCGGTCGGTGCCCTGACCCTCGCAGTGGTCGAGGCCGAGAAGCGCCTCCTGGGCGCCCGGCGCACGGCCACCGGCTCGCGCTGAGGGGGCGTCTCCGGCAGGGCGTCGCCGACCAACGGGGCCCCGTCTCCGGCGCAGCCGCGGAGCGGACACGGGGCTGCGAACCGACCTGAGCGGCGATGGTCCGAGGTATCCTCCCGACCGAAGGCAGAGAGGGCCGGCGACCCTCGAGAGGCCGTCAAGGAATGACGCGATCTGCCGATACCGTTTGACAACACTGACTCGGGGCCCGGCACTTCGGTGCTGGGTCTGCGCGACGCGGGGAGACACGGGACTTGCAGTCACAATCGAACGGAGATCGGCGCTCCCTAGGCATCCGGGGAAAGCTCGTCCTGATTTTCGTCGTCATCAAGGTCTTGCCGCTGCTGTTGCTGGCCTGGCTGGCCTGGAGCGCGGCCGAGCGGCTCGGCAGCACGGTGACCGAGCGGGCCGGCGAGATGGCCCGGGAGGCCCTCGAAACCATCCGCGGATTTGCCGATCAGGCTACCAACGACGCGATCCAGGCCCTGGATGACCGCTCGCGGGAGGCCCTCGAGCGGCTGACGACGGACACTGCGCGGGATATCGCCAGCTTTCTCTATGCGCGTGACCGCGACGTCCTCCAGGCGTCGCTGGTGCCGCCTACGCAGGCCGGCTACGAGCGATTCCTGATGCACCGAGAGCGCTTCATCTTCCGTCACGGCAGGTGGCAGCTCAATCAGGCGGGAGACGGTTGGGAGCCAGTGCGTTTCGAGGGGGTCGATGTGGCCCGCATGGCGCGGGCCGAAGAGGTGCTCGAGGACAACGCCCGCCATTTCAGCGCGCGCCCCCCCGAGTACCTGGGCCAGCGGCAGCTGGCGCCGCTGTTTGTCGAGATGAGCTTCGTCGACCTGACCGGGCGGGAGCGCATCAAGGTGCGCAATGGCGACCTGACCGAGCCCGGCCTGCGCGACGTCAGCGTGCAGGCCAACACCTTCCTCGGCGCCGAGACTTACTGGGACGAACTGCGCGCGCTGAAGCCGGGCGACATCTATGTGTCCGAGGTGATCGGCGAGTATGTGCGATCACCCATCATCGGCCCCTACACGCCGGCGCGCGCGCAGAAGGCGGGTATCCCCTTCGAGCCCGAGAAGGCGGCCTACGCCGGCACGGAGAATCCGGTTGGAAAGCGCTTTCGCGCCATTGTCCGCTGGGCCACCCCGGTGCTCGAAGGCGAACGGGTCGTCGGCTATGTCACCCTCGCCCTGGATCATGAGCACCTGCGGCAATTCACCGACCGGCTAAGCCCCACGGCGCGCCGCTATACCGACATCAACGATGCGATCTCCGGCAACTACGCGTTCCTGTGGGATCACGAGGGGCGTGCCATCTCCCATCCGCGGGACCAGTTCATCGTCGGCTACGATCGTGCGACGGGGCGTCGCGTGCCGCCCTGGCTCGACTCCCAGCTCTACAGCCGCTGGCAGGCCTCCGGCATGGAGATCAACGACTTCCTCGCGGGCATTCCGCCCTACGACGGGCAGTCGCTGCAGCGCAAGCCTGCTCGAGAGATGATCAAGGCCGGCACGGTCGGGCTCGACTGCCGATACCTCAACTTTTCTCCCCAGTGCGCTGGCTGGAGACAGCTGACGGAGGAGGGGGGGTCGGGGTCGTTCGTCATCTTCTTCAGCGGTTTGTGGAAGCTCACGACAGCTGCTGCAATTCCCTACAACACGGGTCAGTACGGCCGCGACAGGCAAGGCTTCGGCTTTGTGACGATCGGTGCCAACGTGGATGAGTTCCACAGCGCCGCGACTCACTCCGCGGAGCAAATCGCGCGCTCCCTCGATCGCAAGGCGGCCGAGTTCGCCGCGCAGCGGGAGGGGCTGCTTGGCGCGATACGGCAGCATCTCGAACAGACCGCGCGGGAACTGGGTGTGTCCACGGCGCTGATGATCCTGGCGGTGATCGGCGTGGCCCTCTGGATGTCTGCCTTCATGACGCGCCAGATCACACGCCTGTCGGAGGGCATCGAGCGCTTCCGGGCCGGCGACCTCGAGCATCGGTTGAGCGTTCGCTCGCGCGACGAGATGGGGCAGCTTGCGCGCTCGCTGAACCGGATGGCCGATGCGGTCAAGGAGAGCTTCGACCGTCTCGAAGAAGCCCGCGCCCGTGCCGTCGAGGCCAACCGCCTCAAGACTTCGTTCCTCGCAAAGATGTCGCACGAGTTGCGTACCCCCCTCAATGGCATCCTGGGCTTCTCCGAACTGCTCAGCCTCAGTAGCCAAAACGATCAGACGCGCAGCTATGCGCAGACGATCCAGCGTTCTGGGCATCACCTCCTGGAGATCGTGGACGACCTGCTCGACATGGCAAAGATCGAGGCGGGCAAGCTCGAAGTGAGTGCCAGCGACATTCCGCTGACGGAATTCATCGTCGACGCGTGTGCTGGGCACGGGCGGCATGCCGAGCAGAAGTCGCTCCACTTCGACCTGATGCTCGCGCCGGACCTGCCCGAGCGCATCCGCTCCGATCCGGTCCGCCTGCGGCAGGTGCTGAACAATCTCCTCAACAACGCGGTCAAGTTCACCGATGCCGGGCGCGTCAGCCTCGCCGTCGATACGGACGAGCGCGGCTGGATCCGGTTTGCCGTCGAGGACACCGGCCGCGGCATACCGGCCGATCAGCTCGACAAGGTGTTCGAGCCCTTCAGCCAGGTCGAGGACTTCATGACGAGAAGCCGCGACGGAACCGGGCTGGGGCTGACACTCGTCAAGGAACTGACCGCTCTGCTCCAGGGTGAGGTCAGCGTACGCTCGACGCCGAACGAGGGCTCGGTATTCACGGTTTGTTTTCCCCCTGCCATGCAGGAGATCCAGCAGGATTCACCAGAATGAATCAGCCGAAGCCCGACCCGCGCCTGTTGATCGTCGACGACAACGCGATCAACCGGCAGTTGGCGCAGGCCTTCGCCGAGTTGCTTGGCTGGCATGGCGCCGAGGTCGACTGTGGCGAAGCTGCGCTCGAGATCCTGGCGCGGGAGTGTTTCGACGCGATCCTTCTCGATATCAGCATGCCGGGCATTTCCGGGGTCGAGGTGCTGAAGCGGGTTCGGGAGGATGGCCGGTATGCCGGGCTGTGGATCGTGGCCTACACGGCGCATGCCCTCCCCGAGGAGACCGACCAACTCCTCAAGGCTGGCTTCGACCGGGTGCTGGTCAAGCCGATCTCCGTCGAGCAGCTCGAAGCGGCGCTGGAGCCGGCCCTGACCTGATGGGCGCGATGTCCTCGTCGCATCACCCCGCGACGCTGTCCTCGCCGGCGAGATCGCGCAGCACGTAGGGCAGGATGCCGCCGTGGCGATAGTAGGCGGCCTCCACCGGCGTATCGATCCGGACGCGCAGCGGAACCTCCTGCACGGCGCCGTCACGCCCCGTGATGCGCAAGACCAGTTCGCTGCGAGGAGGCAGCGGCCGGTCGGCGCCGGGCAGGTCGAACGTTTCACTACCGTCCAGGCCGAGCGACTGCCAGCTGTCGCCGTCGAGGAACTGGAGCGGCAGCACGCCCATGCCGACGAGGTTCGAGCGGTGGATGCGCTCGAAGCTGCGCGCGATCACGGCGCGTACGCCCAGCAGCGCCGTGCCCTTCGCTGCCCAGTCGCGGGACGAGCCCGTGCCGTACTCCTCGCCGGCAAAGACCAGTGTCGGGGTGCCCCGCGACTGCCACGCCAGCGCCGCCTCGAAGACGGGCACCTCGTGCCCGTCGAGCCGGGTGAAGCCGCCCTCGGTGCGGCTACCGTCCGCTTTCTCGGGCAGCATCATGTTGCGGATGCGCACGTTGGCAAAGGTGCCCCGCATCATCACCTCGTGGTTGCCGCGGCGCGACCCATAGGAGTTGAAGGCCTTGCGCGCCACGCCGTGGGCCGTGAGCCATCGCCCGGCCGGAGTCAGCTCGCCGAACGAACCGGCTGGCGAGATATGGTCAGTGGTCACCGAGTCGCCGAGCAGCAGCAGCGCCCGGGCACCCTTGATGGGGGCGAGCGCGGGCGGCGCCATCGAGAAGTCATCCAAGAAGGGGGGCTCCGCGATGTAGGTGGATGTTGGCCAGCCGTAGACATCGCCCGAGCCGGACTCGATGGCGTTCCACAAATCGGCATCGCGCGTCACGTCGGCGTAGCGCTGCACGTAACGATCGGCGTGGGTCGCCAGCGGCAGCAACTCGGCGATCTCGTCGCTGCCGGGCCAGAGGTCGCGCAGATAGACGGCCTCGCCATCGCGTCCGGTGCCGAGGGGTTCGCGGTCGAGGTCGATGTTGCAGCGACCGGCGAGCGCGAAGGCCACCACCAGCGGCGGCGAGGCAAGATAGTTGGCGCGAATGTTCGGGTGGATTCGGGCCTCGAAATTGCGGTTGCCCGATAGCACCGCGGCAACCACCAGGTGGTTCGCCGCGATGCTCTCGTTGAACTCCGGTGCCAGGTCGCCGGCGTTTCCGATGCAGGTCGTGCAGCCATAGCCGGCGAGGGCGAAGCCCAGCTGCGCCAGGGGTTCGAGCAAGCCCGCAGCCTCCAGATAGTCCGTCACGACCCGCGATCCGGGTGCCAGCGAGGTCTTGATGTGGGGCGCCACCGTCAGGCCCTTTGCGACAGCCTTCCTGGCCAGCAGGCCGGCCGCCAGCATGACGGCCGGGTTGGAGGTGTTGGTGCATGAGGTGATCGCCGCGATCAGCACGTCGCCATGCCCCAGATCAATGCCGTCGTGGCCGCTCCCGACGCGGCGGCCCAGTTCGTCGGCCGGGCGGCCGAAGCCGCCATCGGCAGCGGGCAGCGCGAGCAGTCGTTCGAAGCTTGCCCGCATGTCCGGCAGGGCGATGCGGTCCTGCGGCCGCTTGGGGCCGGCCAGCGACGGGACGATGCCGTCCAGGTCGATGCGGACTACGCGGGAGTAGTCGATGTCACCATCACGGGGAATGCCGAACAGTGCCTGGGCCCGGAACCAGGCCTCGAAGCGTGCGCACTCGGTGTCCGTCCGGCCCGTCTGTCGCATGTAGTCGACGGTCTTGTCGTCGACCGGAAAGAAGCCCATCGTCGCGCCATACTCGGGCGCCATGTTGGCAATTGTCGCGCGGTCGGTGACCGTCAGCGACGCCGTGCCCTCGCCGAAGAACTCGACGAAGCTGCCGACCACCTTCTCGCGGCGCAGGACCTCGGTGACGGTGAGCACCAGATCGGTCGCCGTGACGCCCTCCATCAGGCGTCCACTCAAGCTGACGCCGACCACATCGGGGGTGAGGATGTACACCGGCTGGCCCAGCATGGCGGCTTCCGCCTCGATGCCTCCGACGCCCCAGCCGACGACGCCCACCCCATTGATCATCGTGGTGTGGGAATCGGTGCCGACCAGCGTGTCGGGGAACACCACACCGTGTTCGCAGCGCACGCCCCGGAACAGGTGCTCGAGGTTCACCTGGTGGACGATGCCGACGCCGGGCGGCACGACCTTCAGGCGCTCGAAGGCCTGCATGCCCCACTTCATGAAGGCATAGCGCTCCTGGTTGCGTTCGAACTCGAGCGCCATGTTCTGCCGCAGGGCGTCGGGGGATCCGTAGTGGTCCACCTGCACCGAATGGTCTACAACGAGGTCGACCGGCACCAGCGGCTCGATCAGGGAGGGCGGTCGGCCGATCCGTTCGGCGCACGAACGCATCGCGGCCAGGTCGCACAGCAGTGGCACGCCTGTGAAGTCCTGCAGCACCACCCGGGCCACCACGAAAGGGATTTCCTCGGTGCGCTCGGCGTCGGGTCGCCACGCTGCAAGTTGGCGGACCTGGTCCTCGCTGACGCGCGCTCCGTCGCAGTGGCGGAGCAGGGACTCGAGAATGATGCGGATCGACACGGGCAATCGTGAGAGGGGGCGGTCGAGTGCCGCCGCGAGGGCGGGGAGGGAATGGAAGCGCAGCGCTTCGCCGGCCGTGGCCGGCAGATCGGCGAGCGTGCGGAACGGGTCGTGGAACATGGGGGCTCCTGTTGGCTCTTGGGCGGGCTATCGCGGGTAGGACCCGGGGGCGCGGCCCTTGTTCCCGACTTTTTTGGTCGGGATTATGGTGTGGCGCACAATGACGAGTGGGGCTGGCCCCTCGATCGATCGGGAGTAGAATCGCGCCTGTCAGGCGCCCGTAAGGGAAAAAGCTTAGTTTGAGTCTTATAAAAGATATATAATCGCAGTATCCGTCTCTGGTGCATTGCGTCAGAGGTATCCGAGCCACCTGAAGATAAGGAAATCGCCGTGCTAGAAGCCTATCGGAGCCACGTCGCCGAGCGCGCCGCCCTCGGTATCCCCGCGCTGCCGTTGACCAAGCAGCAAACCGAAGAACTGGTCAAGCTCCTCCAGAACCCGCCCGCCGGCGAAGAGGATTTCCTGGTCGAGCTGCTCACTTACCGAGTCCCGGCCGGCGTCGATGATGCCGCCAAAGTGAAGGCTGCCTTCCTGGCGAAGGTCGCCAAGGGCGAAGAGACCTGTGGGCTGGTCTCGCGCGCCAAAGCCACCGAATTGCTCGGCACGATGCTCGGCGGCTTCAACATCAAGCCGATGATCGACCTGCTGGACGATGCCGAAGTCGGTACCATCGCAGCCGAGGGCCTGAAGAAGACCCTGCTGATGTTCGACTACTTCCACGACGTCAAGGAACTGGCCGGAAAGGGCAGCGCGAACGCCAAGGCGGTCATGCAGTCGTGGGCCGACGCCGAGTGGTTCACGAACCGCCCAGAAGTGCCGGCCTCGATGAAACTCACCATCTTCAAGGTCACCGGCGAGACCAACACCGACGACCTGTCGCCGGCACCTGATGCCTGGTCCCGCCCCGACATCCCGCTGCACGCCCTGGCCATGCTGAAGAACCCGCGGCCGGGCATCGAGGCCGATGAGCCGGGCAGCCGTGGCCCGATGAAGCAACTCGAGGCGCTGCAGGCCAAGGGCAACCTGATCGCGTACGTGGGCGATGTGGTCGGTACGGGCTCCTCCCGCAAGTCCGCCACCAACTCCGTGCTGTGGTGGACCGGTGAAGACATTCCCTTTGTCCCGAACAAGCGTTTCGGCGGTGTCTGCCTGGGCGGCAAGATCGCCCCGATCTTCTTCAACACGATGGAAGACGCTGGCGCGCTGCCGATCGAGATCGATGTCAACCAGATGGACATGGGCGACGAGGTCGAGCTGAAGGTCGACCAGGCCACCGCCGTCGTGACCGCCTTCAAGAACGGCGAGCAGATTGCCGAGGCGCCGCTCAAGACGCCGGTGATCCTCGACGAGGTGCGCGCCGGTGGCCGCATTCCGCTGATCATCGGCCGTGGCCTGACCGCCAAGGCCCGCGAGGCCCTGGGCCTGCCGGTGTCCACGCTGTTCCGCCTGCCCCAGAATCCGGCCGATTCGGGCAAGGGCTTCTCGCTCGCCCAGAAGATGGTCGGTCGCGCCTGCGGCATGCCGGAAGGCCAGGGCATCCGTCCGGGCACCTACTGCGAGCCGAAGATGACCACCGTCGGTTCCCAGGACACCACGGGCCCCATGACCCGCGACGAGCTGAAGGATCTGGCCTGCCTGGGCTTCTCTGCCGACCTGGTGATGCAGTCCTTCTGCCACACGGCGGCCTATCCGAAGCTGGTTGATGTGCGCATGCACCGGGAGTTGCCGTCCTTCATCTCGACGCGCGGCGGTGTGGCCCTGCGCCCGGGCGACGGCGTGATCCACTCCTGGCTCAACCGCCTGCTGCTGCCGGACACCGTCGGTACCGGCGGTGATTCCCATACCCGCTTCCCGATCGGCATCTCCTTCCCGGCCGGTTCCGGCCTGGTGGCCTTTGCGGCCGCCACCGGCGTCATGCCGCTGGATATGCCCGAGTCGGTGCTGGTGCGCTTCAAGGGCAAGATGCAGCCGGGCGTCACGCTGCGTGACCTCGTCAATGCCATCCCGCTGTATGCCATCAAGCAAGGTCTCCTGACCGTCGAGAAGAAGGGCAAGAAGAACGTCTTCTCCGGCCGCATCCTCGAGATCGAAGGTCTGCCGGATCTGAAGGTGGAGCAGGCATTCGAGCTGTCCGACGCCTCTGCCGAGCGTTCCGCGGCCGGTTGTACCGTGCATCTGAACAAGGCGCCGCTCGTCGAGTACATGAACTCGAACATCACGCTCATGAAGTGGATGATCGCCAACGGCTACGAAGACAAGCGCACGCTGGGTCGCCGCATCAAGGCCATGGAAGACTGGATCGCCAACGGCGAACTGCTCAGCGGCGATGCCGATGCCGAGTACGCTGCGGTCATCGAAATCGACCTGGCCGACATCAAGGAGCCGATCGTGGCCTGCCCGAATGATCCGGACGATGTGAAGACCCTGTCCGACGTGGCCGGCGCCAGCATCGACGAAGTGTTCATCGGCTCCTGCATGACCAACATCGGTCACTTCCGTGCCGCCGGCAAGGTCCTGGAAGGCAAGTCGGACATCCCGACCCGCCTGTGGATCGCCCCGCCGACCAAAATGGATGCCATGATCCTCAACGAGGAAGGCTACTATTCGGTGCTCGGCAAGTCCGGTGCCCGTATGGAAATGCCGGGCTGCTCGCTGTGCATGGGTAATCAGGCTCAGATCCGCAAGGGGTCGACCGCCATGTCCACCTCCACGCGCAACTTCCCGAACCGCCTCGGTATCGACACCCAGGTGTATCTGGGCTCCGCCGAACTGGCTGCGGTGTGCGCGCTGATGGGCAAGATCCCGACCACGGCCGAGTACATGGCCCAGGTCGAGGCACTGGGTGCCAAGGCCGGCGAAGTCTACCGCTACATGAACTTCGATCAGATCGAAGAGTTCAGGCAAGTGGCGGATACCGTCGAGGTCTGATCGCAGCGGCGCACCGCGCGGGGTCTGCCCGCCCGTGCCAGAAAGCCCCGTCAGCAATGGCGGGGCTTTTTTTGTCCACGCGCGATGGGCGTGGACGCTCGATCAAAGCGAGTGGCATCTCAATGAGAATCGCCCGGTCATAGGTCAGACCGCTCGTGATTGTTCTTTCCGCGTTTGTCGGGACAAACAATAGAACGTCGTGTCG
>JBNLCM010000089.1:0-25415 GCA_050303815.1 Rhodocyclaceae bacterium | reverse complement strand
CGGGCCAGCAGGCCTTCGGCCTCGTGCAGCGCGACCAGGCGGCCGCCGGCGACGTCATCCCAGTAGAACGCATCCTGCAACGCGCACTCGAGGTCGGTGATCGGGCGCCCGATCAGATCCTCGCTCGTATAGCGCAGCTCGCGGATCGCCGTCTCGTTGGCGTCGACGACGAGGCGGCTGCGTGCCTCGACCAGCAGGAGGATCTCCTCGCTGCCCGAGAGCAGGACGCGGGCGTGCGCGAGCGTCCTCACGACCGGTTCCCGCCTTTTGCCTTGTTCGGGTCGAAGTAGTAGGTCACGCGCTTGCGCGGGCTCAGGTAGTCGAAGATCTGGCGCGGCAGTTGGTTGGGGCGGATGGCCTTGGCGACACCCACGTCGGTCTCCGTATCGAGGTCGACGATGATCGCCTCCTCCTTCGGCACCTGCTCGTCGTAGACCATGACGACCGGGCGCAGCGGACGCGCCGAATTGATCGACAGCACCATCCCGAAGCTCTCGTTCGACAGGCGCACGACCGTCCCCGGCGGATATACGCCCAGGATCTGGATCAGCTTACCCAGCATCTGTTCGTCATAGCGCGGCCGATGCTTCGCGTACATCAGGGACAGCGCCTCGTGGGGCGTGATGGCCGCCGTCTGGTTGACCGGGTTGCACAGGTTGTCATAGGCATTGACCAGGCCGATGAGCCGCGCGAGGCGCGGAATCGCGTCCCCCTTCAGGCCCTTCGGGTAGCCCGTGCCGTCCATCAGTTCGTGGTGAAAGCCGATGACCTGGAGCACCGGCTCCGACAGGCCTGCCCGCTTGCCGTGCTCGATGCCGTACAGGCAATGCTGACGCAGGAACTCTTCCTCTGCCTTGGTCAGGGGGTCTTTCTTCAGCAGAATCTTGTCCGGTACGTCGACCTTGCCGATGTCGTGGAACAAGGCCGAGACGCCCACCACGTTGAGGATCTCCTGCGACAGATCGAGCGCCTTGCCCAGCAGCAGCGCCAGCATCGCGACGTTGAGCGAGTGGTAGTAGACCTCCTCGCCGGCGACCTTGTCGTTCATCAGGTGCACCATCACGTCCCGATCCATCATCAGGGAGTCGGTCACCTGCTTGATCAGGGCGTTGGCACTGGCGACCGCCTTCTTCGGGTCGGAGAAGAGGTCCTTCGACAGCTCGCGGCAGACCGTCGCCGCCTGCAGGAACTCCCGCTCGCAGGCATTGATGCGTGTCCGGATCTCGCGGTTGCGTTCCACCCGCGCCCGCTTCTCGAGCATGACGGTGTCGGGCTCGGCCTCGTGCGCGGGCTCGGCGACCCGTGGCGCCTCGGGGGCATCGCTGGCGACCTTGCTGCGTGCGGGATCGATGCGGATGCGCTTGAGCCCCAGCGCGAGCACCTCGCGCAGTTGCTCGGGCGTGCGGATCAGAAAGCTGTTGAACGAGAACGGATGGTCGAGCCACGAGAGCTCGAGGCAGATGTAGTGCCCGACCTGCAGTTCATCGCTGGAGATGTATGTCCCGTCCGTCACCGCCATCCAGGTGCCGCCTGTCCTGTCGTCAAGTCCAATACGGGGTATCGGCGCGGGGCGCAACACCTTGAGAGGCGGACACGCACCGGCTCATCCAGACTTCAACTCCATCGGCAGCCCGGCGACCACCAGGGTGACCCGGTCGGCCAGCGCCGCGACCCGCTGATTGAGGCGACCGGCCTCGTCCCGGAAGAGACGACCCAGCGGCGTCTCGGGGACGACCCCGAAGCCCAGCTCGTTGGAGACCAGCAGGGTGCGCCCGGGCAGGCCGGGCAGCGTGCCGAGCAAGGCCTCTCGCTCCGCCACCAGCTCGGGCAGGTGGTCGGCATCGTGGGGGTGGCGCGCCGGATCGACGCCGACCATCCGGTTGGACAGCCACATGGTCAGGCAATCGACCACGATGACCCGATCCGGCGCCGCCTCGGCCGCCAGGACACGGGCCAGACCGCCAGGTGCCTCGATGGTCCGCCAGTGTCCGGGGCGATCGCGCCGGTGGCGCTCGATGCGCACCGCCATCTCCCGGTCGAGGGCCTCGGCGGTCGCGATCACGACGACCTCGCGGCCGTCCGCCCGCGCCCGCGCCTCCGCGTGGCGACTCTTGCCCGACCGGGCACCACCGATGATCAGCTCGCACGTCATGCCTGAGTCCCGCAGGGCCGCGCGACAGCGCGGCATGCCAACAGTCTGCGCAATTCGATGCCATGCCGCAATGCAAAAAACCCGTGGCCGATCTGGTATCATCCGCGGCGCACCCGCCGACCAGCGGGTGTCGATGCAGCCGAGGTGCCCCAAGGCCATCCAGGCCAGGGGTTGAACGGGAAGCAGGTGCGCGAAGTCCGCCTTCGCAAGGCCTGCGCTGCCCCCGCAACGGTAAGTGGAGAGAAGGTCCATCCTCCGCCACTGGACGAAACGTCCGGGAAGGCGATGGACCCCGGCGTGGCCCGCCCCGCCATCCATGAGCCCGGATACCGGCCCGGCTGCCGACATGGCGCCCCTGCCCCAGGGCGGGGACAGCCATGAGCTATCGGGCCGCGGGGAGGCGGCTTCGGGCGCGGCGCATCCTCTCGCTCCTGAATCACTCCCCACGATCACGATCCACACTGAAACGGGCCGTCGTCGCGGGTGCGCGAGCGGCCAGAGGGAGAGATTCAAGCATGTCATTCCGCCTGTCGGTGGCCGCGCTGGCCGCCATTTCCGCCTGTGCCCAGGCCGCCGGACCCGAAGCCGTGCGCGGCGAGGCCGTCGTCGTCACCGCGTCGCGCTTTTCCGAAGCCGAACGTGCCACCCCCGCCAACGTGTCGGTCATCGGTCGCGACGAGATCGCCCGCAATCCGGCCCTGTCGATCCCCGAGTTGCTCAAGACCCGCGCCGGCATCGACACGCGCCCGCTCTACGGACCGCTCGGACTCGACGCCACCGTCGACATGCGCGGCTTCGGCGACGCGGCCACCAGCAACACGCTGGTCCTGATCGACGGCGTGCGTCTGAACCCGGTTGACGCCAGCGGAATCAACTGGTCGGCCATCCCGCGTGACGCCATCGAGCGCATCGAGATCGTCCGCGGCACCGGCGCGGTGCTCTACGGCGATCGGGCGGTCGGCGGGGTCATCAATATCGTCACCGACAAGAGCGCCCGCAAGCGGGCCACCGTCGAAGCCACGGTGGGCAGCTACGACTATCGCGGAGTCGATGTTGCCGCCAGTGGCGGCAGCGGCGCCTTCACCTACCAGGCGGCGGCAGCGTGGGCGGCCACGGAGGGCTGGCGGGACAACAATGACGGCGACCGCCGCTCGGGCAATGCGCGCCTCGGCTGGTTCGTCGGCGACGACAGCGAGCTGTTCGTCGACCTCGCAGCGTTCGGCGACAGCACCGGCCAGCCGGGCTCCATCGCGGAGGCGGACTACCGCAACAACCCCACCTTCGCCCGCACGCCCGATGATCGCGGCCGCAGCGAAGGCTACCGGGTCCGTCCCGGCCTCACGCACCGCCTGAGCGACACCCTGGAACTCGCTGTCGAGAGTGGCGTCGAGCATCGACGGGCCGTGTACGAATCACCGTTCTTCGATTCGGTACGCGACAGCGACACCCTCTTCGTGACACCGCGACTGCGCTGGCAGCATGGGCTCGGCGCCCTGCCCAGCGAGACCGTGTTCGGCTTCGACTGGTACCACGCCGAAGTCGAGTCAGCCTCGCTCAGCAGCTTCTCCGGCGAGAACCTGCAGACCGGGCGCCAGATCAGCCGTGCGGCCTATGTCCAGAACACCACCCGCCTGCCCGCAGACCTGACGGTCAGCCTGGGCTTGCGCCGCCAGGAAGTGGACCAGCGCGCCACCGACCGCCAGGCCAGCCTCGTCGGCCAGGCAACCCGGGCACGAACCGCCTACGAACTGGGTGCTTCGTGGCAGGCCAGCGAGGCGGTCCGCGTATTCGCGCGCAGCGGCAAGGTCTTCCGCTTTGCCAACACCGACGAGCTGTTCGGCTTCGATCCGGTCACCTTCGAATCCGTCTTCGCCGGCGACCTGAAACCGCAGCAGGGTCGCAGCCACGAGATCGGCGGCGAGTTCCGCGGCGAGGCCGCGAGCGTGCGGGTTGCCCTCTTCCGCCTCGACCTGGAGGATGAGATCGGTTTCAACAGTGAGATCTTCGCCAACCAGAATCTGGACGACACCCGTCGCCAGGGCATCGAGGTGGAGGCCGACTGGCAGCTGTCGGAATCGGTCGGCGCGCGTCTCGCCCTGACCCGCCAGAGCGCCGAGTTCCGCGAGGGCGGCTGGTCCGGCAACGAGATCCCGCTGGTGCCGAGTGTCCAGGCCACCCTGAGCGCCACCTGGCAGGGCGACCGCCTGGGGACCTGGACCGCCGTCCTGCGCGATGTCGGCAAGCGTCGTTACTCGGGTGACTTCTCCAACACGCTGAAGAAGCTCGACGGCTACACGACCATGGACCTGCAGGCCCAGTGGCAGCATCAGGCGTGGGCCTTCGGCATGAAGGTGCTCAACCTGTTCGACCAGCGCTACGCGCCGTTTGCCCTGTACTCGAGCTTCCAGGGCGACTACTTCTATTTCCCGGCCGACCGCCGCACGGTCTACCTCAGCGCGCGCTACGCGTTCCGCTGAGCCGCCCATGCACGCCCGCGCCATCGCCATCCTGCCCGCGCTGATGCTTGCCGGCATCGGCGCGCTGGCCTGGGCGCTGCTGTCGGGCGAGCTGCACGGCGGCTGGCCCGCACTGGTCGGTGCGCTGGGCGGCAGCGACGACTACGCCGCGACCGTGGTCCGCGAGCTGCGCCTGCCCCGGGCCCTGGCTGCCTATGCGGGCGGCGCGATGCTGGCTGTCGCGGGCGCCCTGATGCAGGTCCTTCTACGCAATCCGCTGGCGGACCCCTACGTGCTCGGCGTCTCGGGCGGAGCCGCCGTCGGCGCGCTCGGCGCACTGACCCTGGGGCTCTCCGGGTTCGCCACCGACACCGCGGCCTTCTGCGGTGCGCTGGCAGCGATGCTGCTCGTGTTCGGGCTGGCCCGCGGCGACGGCTCCTGGACCCAGACCCGGCTGCTCCTCACCGGCGTCATCGTTGCCGCCGGCTGCGGCGCCGCGGTGACGCTGATGCTGGCCATGGCCACCGATACGCGGGTGCATTCGATGCTGTTCTGGCTGATGGGCGACGCGTCGGCGGCCCGCAATCCGTGGCCGGCGCTGCTCGTGCTGATGGTCGCGCTGCTGGCCTGCCTGCCCCTGGCCAGGGATCTCAACGTCCTTTCCCGCGGGGAGCTCGGCGCCCGCGCGCTCGGCGTGCCGGTCGATACGCTGCGCCGCGTCGTCTTCCTGCTGGCTTCGGCGCTGACCGCCGTGGCGGTGACCCTGATCGGCACCGTTGGCTTTGTCGGTCTGATCGTCCCGCACCTCGTGCGGCTGGCGATCGGCAATGACCAGCGTCTGCTGCTACCCGCCGCCGCCCTGGCCGGTGGCGCCCTGCTCGTCGTCGCCGACACCGCGGCGCGGCTGGCCCTGTCGCCACTGCAACTTCCGGTAGGGGTGCTCACGGCACTGATCGGCGTGCCGGTCTTCCTGTTCCTCCTGGCGAGGCAATTCCGGTGAGCCGGCACGACGCCCCCTTGCTCGAAGCCGACCAGGTCGCGTTGAAACAGGGCGAGCGCTGGCTGTGCTGCGCGTTCAGCCTGACCCTGATGCGTGGCGAGTGCCTCGTTCTGCTCGGCCCCAATGGCGCCGGCAAGACCACCCTCCTGCACACGCTGGCCGGCCTCCGTCCCGCGGACGCCGGTTCGGTCCACCTGGCGGGTGCGCCCTACGCCGACCGAAGCCCACGGGAAACCGCCCGGATCCGGGCCGTGCTGCCCCAGATCCAGCCCGAACCCTTCCCCGCCAGCGTGCTGGAGACGGCGCTGGTGGGTCGGCATCCGCACCTCGGACGCTGGGCATGGGAAGGGCGCGAGGACCGGCGCATCGCGCACAACGCGCTGGCCCGCCTGGGCATGGACACCTTCGCCGGGCGCGACGTCCTCAGCCTGTCGGGCGGTGAGCGACAGCGCGTCGCGATCGCCGCCCTGCTCGCCCAGCAGCCCGCGGTCTATCTGCTGGACGAACCGCTCAACCACCTCGACCTCCACTACCAGATTCGCGTCCTTGAACTCTTCCGGACCCTGGCCGCGGAAGGGGCCGCTGTCGTAATGGTGCTGCATGACATCGACCTGGCGGCCCGCTACGCGGACCATGTGATCCTGCTCGACGGCCAGGGCGGCGTGGCGGCCGGCACCGCCAGCGAGGTTCTCGACGCCGAGCGGCTGAGCGCCGCCTATGGACACAGACTGCGGCGGGCCGAAGTGGACGGCCGGCTGCTCTTCATACCGGAGTGACCGATGGCCGACAGAACGACCGAACAGGACGCACGCCACGCCGCGCGCATGAAGCGTCGCAAGACCATCGTGGACGCCCGCATCGCCGCCGCTGACGCACGGCGAGGGGTGCTCGTGGTCAACACCGGCAACGGCAAGGGCAAGTCGAGCGCTGCTTTCGGCGTCGTCGCGCGGGCCCTTGGTCACGGCCAGCAGGTCGCGGTCGTCCAGTTCGTCAAGGGGCGAACCGATACCGGCGAAGAAGCCTTCTTCCGTGACCACCCCGCCGTTCGCTGGCATGTCATGGGCGACGGCTTCACCTGGGACACTCAGGATCGCGCGGCCGACACCGCCTCCGCCGAAGCGGCCTGGCAGACGAGTGGTGCGCTGCTCAGCGATCCCGCCATTGACCTGGTGGTCCTCGACGAGCTGTGCATCGCGCTGAAGATGGGCTACCTCGACACCTCGCAGGTCGTTGCCGGCCTGCTGGCACGCGCTCCGATGCAGCACGTGATCGTCACCGGTCGCGGCGCGCCCGCGGCGCTGATCGAGGCCGCCGACACGGTCAGCGTCATCGAGGCCCGCAAGCATGCGTTCCAGGCAGGGATCCAGGCCATGCCGGGTCTCGAGTTCTGACCATCGGGCGCGCGCCCCCCGCCGGACGGCCAGGCGGCATGTGCTATCCTCGTCGGTTCTGCCGGGTCCCCGCCGGCACCGGTCCGACACCCTTGGCACGTGCCCCGTCGACCGGCCCAGATTTCGATCCCCTCAACATGAACGAACACCCTCCCGCCCTCGAGGCCATGCCCGAACCGCCCGTGCCCGCGGATCTCACGCCGCCCCGCTCGCCCGCGCCGGAAGTGCCGCCTGAAGCCGGCCTGCCGCGCGCGGCAGAGGTCACGGAGGTGCCCGTCGAGCCGTCCCGACGGCATACGCCGGCGCGCCGCCGCAAGCGCGAAGAGGCTGCACGCAAGGCGCGCCAGGAGATCGACACGCCGCCCGCGCCAGCGACCGGTGAGGCAGGACACGAGGCGCCGGCGGTCGCCGACACGCACGATGCCGGCGACGACAACGGCGTGCCGTTGCCGTCGGACCCGTCCGCTGTGAGTGAAGCCGCGGTGGGCACGGTCCGTGCACAGATCGATGTCTTTGGCGCCCGGGCGGCAAACACTGACTTCCGCGGTTTCGACCGGGTTCTGGTGGCGGCAAACTGCTCGCCCACATGGCCGGCGGACCGGCCGAGCGAGCCGCTGCCGGCGTCGCTCGATGACCTCGACACCCTGCTGAGGGCCGCCGGATCCGCACGCATCGCCATCGTGGTGCCGGACACCCCCCTCGAGAACGGTCCCGGTCGCGCGCTGCTCTCGGCACTCGGGCCAGACCAGGTCCGTCTGCACGCCTCGGTGGGCGCTCTGCAAACGGCGTTGGGGCGAATCGGCTTCACGCCCGAGGAGGTGACCACCCTGCGCATCGCGCGCATTGGCGCCGCCGGGCTGGAGGCGCGCCTGCGCCGCGGCCGCCTCTTCGCCATCGATCCCGAGCCCCTCCCGCCCCAGGCGATTGGCCAGATGCTCGAGGACGCCGGTCTGCACCAGGCGCGCGTGTGGGTCGTGAGTCCGCGCCCCGAAGCGCCGGTGTCCGCCATGATGGCGTTCGAACTGACCGATGCACCGGGGGCCTTCCCGTCCGACAGCCTGGTGGTGGCCTACACGGTCGGCGCCGATGGCAGCCGTCGCGACTGGCCTGGCATCCCGGCAAGCGAGATTCCGGGTGCGCTGCCGGAGGCGGTCCGCCTGTTGGCGCTGGCCTGGTTGCAGCCGGGCAGCGAGGAATGCGGCTGGTGCATCGAGGGGTCCCAACCGGCCCTGGCGCTGGACTGGGCCCGCGAGCGCCCCGAGGCGGCAGTCTTCTGCATCGGCTGCGCGGAGGACACGCTGGCGGCAGCGCTGCATCGACACGGCGCCGGCGACCACGCGATGGCCGTTGCCGGTGGCAGTTTCCACAGCCTGGAGCCATTGACGGACCCCAATGTCGTCTTCATCCGTGCCGGCGACGAGTTCACCCAGCAGGTTCGCACAGCGTGGACGCGGCTGCGACCGGGGGGACGGATGGTGGTCGCCGCGGAAGACGAGCACGCCCGCCTGGAGTTGATGCAATTCGCGCATCGCAATCGCCCCGGCCTGTGGCAGGATCTGAGCGTTGCCTCCGGCGACGCCGAAGCCCGCCCGATACGCCTCGCCGCACCCAGATCGGTGAGACTGATGGGCTGGACCAAGCCGCCCAGGGGCTGACGCCAGAGCCACCAGTCACGTCGAGCGGACACCGGACCCAGACGCATGTACATCCCGGACGAACTCCTACGCGCGCCGGCCCGAAACGGGACGGTCTATCTGATCGGCGCCGGTCCCGGCGCCCCCAAGCTGCTGACCCTGCGGGCAGCCCAGTTGCTGCAGCAGGCCGATGCCGTCGTCTACGACAATCTGGTCAGCCCGGAGGTCATGTCACTGCTGCCGGCCGAGGCGGAGCGGATCTACGCGGGCAAGAAGGCAGCCGACCACGCCCTGCCCCAGCGCGACATCAATGCGCTGCTGATCCGGCTTGCCCGGGCCGGTCATCGGGTCATCCGCCTCAAGGGAGGCGACCCCTACGTCTTCGGACGGGGCGGCGAGGAGGCCGGCGATCTCGCCGAGGCGGGCATTCCCTTCGAGGTCGTCCCCGGTGTCACCGCAGCCTCGGGGATTGCCGCCTACGCAGGCATTCCACTGACCCACCGCGATCATGCCCAGGCCGTCATCTTCGCCACGGGCTACCTGAAGGACGGCTCCGTCGCGCTGGACTGGCCGATGCTCGCGCGACCGCGCCAGACCATCGTGATCTACATGGGCATCAGTCGTCTGGCCGAAATCTGCGATCAGCTGATGGCCCACGGGCTGCCGGCCACGACCCCGGCCGCTGTGGTACGTCACGGTACGACCCGTGACCAACGGGTGCTGACCCGCCCCCTCGATGCTCTCGCCTCGGCGGCCACGGAAGCGGCCGTCAAACCGCCCGCCCTGCTGATCGTCGGGGAGGTGGTCGGCCTCCAGCAGAACCTGTGCTGGTTCGCGCCGTCAGACTGAACATCCGGCCGTGGGCCGGCCATTGTCAGGAGCCGCCATGCTGAAGGGCATTCTCGAGTTTTTCCAGCAATCCCTCGCGCCGCAGGGCGTGGCCCCGGAGGCGCACACCGAGCGCCGCCTGCAACTCGCCACGGCGGCGCTGATGCTCGAGATGACCAAGGTCGATGGCGAGGTGTCCGAGTCCGAGTGCACCGCGATGCACCGGGCGCTCGCCGAGCAGTTCGAGTTGGGCGACGAGGCGATCAGCCGTCTGATTGCGCTGGCCGAGGCCGAAGCGCGCGACTCGACCGGCGACTACGCCTTCACGTCCCTGATCAACAAGGCCTACACACCAGAGGAAAAGCTCAGGGTCTTCGAGTACATGTGGCGCATCGCCTACGCCGATGGCCATGTGGACGCCCATGAGCACCACTTCATTCGTAAGCTCGCCGACCTGCTCTACATCTCCCGCGCCGATTACGCCGAAGCCAAGCGCCGGGCGCGGGAATCCTGACGCTCAGTCGAGCATGGCCACCACATCGACCGGACGCCAGAAGGTCACGTCGCAGTCGCGCTTGCCATAGCACACCGAGAAGTTCGCCAGTTGCTCCATCAGCTCGCCGCCCTCATCGGGGTGGTTGAACATGGGAATGGACACTTCGGCATCGAGGAGATCGGCCTCGGCGCGAATGATCTCGCGCACATGGAGCGGCAGGGGCCTGGCGCCGGGAACCGGCTGCGCGATCTTGACCGCGCGCTCTGCGGCATCGCTGTCGGCGGCGGGCGCCTGCAGAACGCAGCGCACCGTCATGTCGTTGTTGTACCAGCAGACCCAGCGGGTCATGCCGGTCTGCTGGGCGAAGGCCGGCGACGCGACCATCACGAAACCGATGCAAGCCAGGATGATGCCGAGTTCTTTTGCCAGGTTCCGCATGTCCATCGCCCCTTGCTCGAGGGGACCTGTTCACGGACACGGGATGCGGCGAGACGGGGGAGCACCCGCGACGAGGCGAGCGCTTCCCGTGGAAGCCCGGCAATCCCGCTGTCGTAGAACCGTAGTCCCTTAGACCGGTGACTTTGCGCCCCCGCCTTTCGGTCGGGTTTGCCCTTTTCGGGTGGATGCCGGACGGTGGAAACCGCAGGCACCCCTCCTTCTCAATTGTCGGCGGGCCGATCCTCTGGCCCGTCTTGGGAAGCTTATCGGCGACTCGAATCTTGACTTGAGTCAAAAGTCGGTCGATCTACGTGATGGATGTCACACAGCATCGTCGGCAAACGCCAGGGTCACGCGCTTGTTGCGGCGCCCCTCGCTGCGAATGCGTGCCACCCGCACCGCGCCGATCTCACCGGTACGGGCGAGATGCGTCCCACCACAGGGCTGGTAGTCCACGTCGGCGATCCGGATCGTGCGCACGGACCCTTGCCCGCGTGGAGGCTGAACCGACATGGTCTTGACGAGACCGGGGTTGGCATCGAGTTCCTCGTCCCGGATGGCACCAGCCACGACGGGAAGATCTTCCCGGATGAGTTCATTCAGCCGCGCCTCGATGGTCGCCGCATCCAGCAGTGCCATGTCGATGTCGAAATCCAGGTGCGCCTTGTCCGCGGCCATCCGCCCCCCGGTCACCGGCGCATCGACCACCGCGCAGAGGAGGTGGAGGCAGGTATGGAAGCGCATCAGGCGATAGCGACGATCCCAGTCGATCCGGCCCACCACCGCCTGGCCCACCGCCAGCGGCGTGATCCCGTCGACCTGGTGCACGATCTCGTCGTCTTCGCCCTTGACGGTGCCCGTGACCCGCACTTCGACGCCGCCCGCCACGAGAAGCCCCGTATCACCGGGCTGGCCGCCACCGGTCGGATAGAAGACGCTGCGATCGAGCACGACCAGGCCTTCGCCAACCTGCACGACGTTTGCTTCACACTCACGTGCATAGGCGTCATCACGAAATAAGGGCAGGGTCATGGGGCAACTCCGGTCGAGAGGGAAGATTCGGGCAAAGAGATGGCCAGCGCCAGCGACAGGAAGAGCAACGAGGCCAAGTTGCCGATCAGCACGATCGACGCGACCTTTTCCGGCTCCTGTCGATAGCGCTCGGCGAAGATGTAGTTGAGCACCGCGGGCGGCAAGGCGCCGAATACCAGCAGCAGGACCTCCTGTCGCGGCGGCAGCTCGATGGCCAGCATGACGAGCCAGGCCAGTGCCATGCCCATCATCGGCCGCAGGGCGGCGCCGGCCAGACCAAGCTTGATCTCGGAGATGCGCGAATCGGTCAGCCGCACGCCGAGGCCGAAAAGCATCAGGGGAATCGAGATATCGCCGAGCATCTTGATCGACAGCATCAGCGGCGGCCAGATCTCGATGCCCAGGATCCCGATGGCCAGGCCGACCAGGGTCGCCCAGACCGAGGGAATCTTCCAGACGTTCAGGACGCGCACATTGTGATCGAGCAGCCACGCGCCGAAGGAAAAGTGCAGCAGGTTCGAGACCATCAACATCACGACGGCCGGCGCCAGGGCGTCCTCGCCAAAGGCGAGCACGGCGAGCGGCAGGCCGAGATTGCCGCAGTTGTTGAACATCATCGGGGGCACCAGGGTCTTGGCGGCGATTCCGAAGGCCCTGGCCACGCCCCAGGCGATGACACCCGAGCCCACGACCACCAGCAGGGTGGCCAGAGCAAGGGGCAGGAAATGCGTGATCTGGAAGGAACGGCTGGCCAGCGCGCCGATCAGCAGCGCAGGCACGAAGACGTCCATGTTCAGCTTGTTGGCGTGGGTCAGGTCGGGCTTCATGTGCCGCCCGACAAAGAAGCCCAGCGCCGCGATGGCGAACAGTGGGAAGAGGATGGAGACGATGCGGATCAGCATGGCGGCAGGCTCGCTCGCGCCGGACCGCTGCACGGCCACGCAGGCCGTGACAGGCAGACCAGGGCGACCGGGTCAGAGGACGTAGCGGGCAAGATCCTCGCGCTGGGAGAGCGACTCCAGGCGCGCATCGACATAGGCCGCATCGACCTCGACGCGCTCGAGCCCCGCCTTGCCGGCATCGAACGAGACCTCCTCGAGGAGCCGCTCCATGACCGTGTAGAGGCGGCGCGCACCGATGTTCTCGGTTTTCTCGTTGACCTGGTAGGCAATCTCGGCCAGACGCCGGATGCCCGCTTCCGCGAAGGCGATCGTCACGCCGTCGGTGGCCAGCAAGGCCTCATACTGGCGCGTCAGGCAGGCGTCAGTGGACGTCAGGATGCGCTCGAAATCCTCCACCGAGAGCGAGTCGAGCTCGACGCGGATCGGGAAGCGCCCCTGCAGCTCCGGGATCAGATCGCTGGGCTTGGCCAGGTGAAAGGCGCCGCTGGCGATGAACAGGATGTGGTCGGTCCGCACCATGCCGTACTTGGTCGAGACGGTCGTGCCCTCGACGAGAGGCAGCAGGTCGCGCTGGACCCCCTGGCGCGAGACGTCCGCACCATGGCCCTCGCTGCGCGACGCGACCTTGTCCAGTTCGTCCAGGAAGACGATCCCGTTCTGTTCGACCGCGCGCAGCGCCTCCGACTTGATCTCCTCGTCGTTCACGAGGCGGGCGGCCTCCTCGTCGGCCAGCGCCTTGAGGGCATCGGCAATCTTCATCTTGCGCATCTTCTTGCGCCCGCCACCCATGTTCTGGAACATGCCCTGGATCTGCTGGGTCAGCTCCTCCATGCCGGGCGGCGCGAAAATTTCCGCCGCCATGCCCGGCGCCGAGACCTCGAGCTCGACCTCCTTGTCGTCGAGCTCGCCCTCACGCAGCTTCTTGCGGAATTTCTGCCGCGTGGCGGAATCGCCCGACGGCGCGGGCTCCTCGCCGAAGCCAACCGGGCGCGCCGTCGGCAGCAGGATGTCGAGAACCCGATCCTCGGCCGCGTCCATCGCGCGATCTCGCACCCGGGTCATTGCGCGCTCGCGGTGCTCCTTGATGGCAATTTCCGCCAGATCGCGGATGATCGTATCCACATCACGCCCGACGTAGCCCACTTCGGTGAACTTGGTGGCCTCGATCTTGATGAATGGCGCGTTCGCGAGGCGCGCCAGGCGGCGCGCGATTTCGGTCTTGCCGACACCCGTCGGGCCGATCATCAGAATGTTCTTGGGCGTGATCTCGGATCGCAGCGGCTCGGCCACCTGGGCACGACGCCAGCGGTTGCGCAGGGCAATCGCGACGGCCTTCTTGGCCTTGTGCTGTCCGACAATGTGTTTGTCGAGTTCGGAGACGATCTCCGGCGGTGTCATCTGGGTCATGGCGGAACTCTGGGCGGGCCGCGGTCTACCTGCGTGGCCTGCGTTCGTTACAAGGGGATGGCTTCAGCCTTCGATCACTTCGATGACGTGACTCTGGTTGGTATAGATGCACAGGTCGCCCGCGATGGTCAGCGCCTTCGAGACGATCGCCTCCGGTGCGAGGTCGGTGTTCTCGAGCAGGGCGCGGGCGGCCGACTGGGCATAGGCGCCGCCGCTGCCGATCGCGACGATGCCCTGCTCGGGTTCGAGGACATCGCCGTTGCCGGTAATGATCAGGGAGTGCTCCCGGTCGGCCACGGCGAGCATCGCCTCGAGACGTCGGAGCATCCGGTCGGTCCGCCAGTCCTTCGCCAGCTCGACGGAGGCCCGCAGCAGGTTGCCCTGGTGCTTCTCGAGCTTTGCCTCGAAACGCTCAATGAGCGTGAAGGCGTCGGCTGTGCCGCCCGCGAAGCCGGCCAGTATCCGGTCCTGGTAGATGCGACGGACCTTGCGAGCGCTCGCCTTGACGACGATGTTGCCGAGGGTGACCTGACCATCCCCGCCAAGCGCCACGCGATTGCCGCGCCGTACCGAGAGGATGGTGGTGCCGTGATACTGTTCCATGAGACCGTCCGGGAGACGGTCGCGGAAGCTACCGGCGGGTGACCAGCTGGGCGACCTGATGGACCCCCATGACCCGCAGCAGGGCCGCGACCATGTTGTTCACTTTCTTGAAGGTCACCAGTTTACCCTGCGCCTGCAAGTTGGCGAGGACATTGAAGAGCGTCCCGGCCGACGCGAAGTCCACACGCCGCAGGTTGGTACAGTCCACGTCGATCATCGTCCGCGTCGACGCAAAGGCCGCCAGCTCGCGGATCTGCTCCTGGGCGTTCGAGAAGATCTCGCCGGCCAGATGGAAATCGGCCTGCCGCCCCGACGAGATGGACGTCGTCGCGATCGCCTCGACGGCTTCTGTCGTGTCCGGCGCCCGCGAGGGATCCCACGATGGCGGCGACTCTTCGAAGGTGATCGCGTAGTCGATCGCGTACTGCTCGAAGCGGTCGAATTCCCCCGCCCGCTGCAGCAGCTCGAACAGCATCAACCACACCTCGCGCTTCTCCGGCTTGCCGCACGACACCTGCTTCAGCAGCATGTTGCCGAGCGTCGCACAGTTGAGCAGGGTGATGGGCACCCGATCCTGCTCCAGCTCGCCAATCACGCCGCGCAACAGCTTGCAGCCCTTGTCGTCCGCGCTGCGCAGGCGGCCGAGGTCGATCTTGACGCCTCCGTTCTCGCGCGCGAACTCGACCAGCTTGCCGAATTGCACCTCGACCTGGCCCGACAGGCTGCCGTTCAGCGCCACGGTCGGCGTGGCATCCTCGGCGACCTCCTCGCTCGGCTGGGAGAGATCCTCCCACTGGGGGGGCGACTTCTCGAACCGTGCCGCATAGGTCGCGCCACGCTGGTCGAACCGCTGGCGATCACCGGAGATCCGGTGCAGATCGAGCAGCATCAGCCACAGGCCCTCGCCAGCCTCGTCGCCCACGGCGCCGTCGAGCGTCGCCTCAAGCACCTGGGCGGCCTCTTCGTCCTGCCCGCTGGCGAACAGCATCGACGCCTCCTCGGCGACGGCCATAAGGGCGTCGCCACCCTCCAGGACCTGCACCTTCTCGGCACACTGGGCGAGCGCCCACGCGTCGCCACCGCCCGTGAAGTCGAGCGAAGACAGCTCCGAGGGCGGCCCCGACTGCTTTCGGGAGCCACCGCCCGCAGACTTCCTCTCATTGCCCTGCATCGCCATTACCGCGCCTCTGGCCGCTTGCGGCCCAGTGGATTCCTATCCTTGAGTAAAGCTTAACATCCGCCGATCGCGCAAAGTCGGAACTGTTCCGCATAGCCACCGCCGTGCGACGCGCGGCGAACGCGAGTCACGCGGCCCAGGCAGCCCCGCCGACCCCGGCGACAGCCATAACCTCCGGTGACAAATACGGCAATTGGCCCCAAAGATTAAGGTTCTTTATCAGGTAGAATCCGCCCGATGCAAGCTCCCCGAGACCGTTCAGGCAAGCCGCCGGGCGCGGAGTTCCGGATCCCGGTGCGTGTCTACTTCGAGGACACTGACGCCGGCGGCGTCGTCTACTACGCCAACTACCTGAAGTTCTGCGAGCGCGCGCGGACCGAATGGCTCCGCCATCGGGGTTTCGAGCAGGGGCGCCTGCTGCGGCAGGACGGCATCGCCTTCGTCGTCCGCAAGGTCGGTGCCGACTATCTCGCGCCGGCCCGCCTCGACGACGAACTCCAGGTCGTGACCTGTATCGAACGCCTCGGTGGCGCCAGCATCGTCTTCGCCCAGTCCATCGAGCGAGACGGCGAGCGGCTCTTCGAGGCCCATGTCACGGTCGCCTGCATCGACCTCGCCCGCCACGCGGCAACGGCAATTCCCCGCGAGATCCGCCAACGGCTGGCCCAGCCGGACTGAACAAGAAGAAGCGCGAATGGAAGTCACCTCCGACCTGTCGATCCTCAGCCTGATCGCCAACGCCAGCATCCTGGTCAAGCTCGTGATGGGCCTGCTGCTGCTGGTTTCCCTGGTGTCGTGGTACTGGATCTTCCGCAAGTGGTTTGCCATCCGCGGCGCGCGGGCGAAGACGCTCAAGTTCGAACGCGAGTTCTGGAGTGGCGGCGACCTCAACGCCCTGTTCCAGAGCGCCGCCAACGACCGCCATCACTCCGGACCGATGGAGCGGATCTTCGAATCGGGCTATCGAGAATTCGCCAAGCTTCGCAGCAAGAACGCCGACAGCGGCAGCACCATCGAGGGCGCCCAGCGGGCCATGCGCGCCACCTACCAGCGCGAGGTCGATGATCTGGAGGCCCACCTGGCCTTCCTCGCGTCGGTGGGTTCCGTATCGCCCTACGTCGGCCTCTTCGGCACCGTGTGGGGCATCATGAACGCCTTCCGCGGGTTGGCAAACGTCACCTCGGCCACCCTCGCCCACGTCGCGCCGGGCATCGCCGAAGCCCTGGTCGCCACGGCCATCGGCCTGTTCGCTGCCATTCCGGCCGTGGTCGCCTACAACCGCTTCGCCCACGACATCGATCGACTGTCCGTTCGCCTCGAGAGCTTCATGGAGGAGTTCTCCAACATCCTGCAAAGGCAGCTCCGCTGATGCGCCAGCGCCGACTGATGAACCAGATCAACGTCGTGCCCTACATCGACGTGATGCTGGTCCTGCTCGTGATCTTCATGGTCACTGCGCCGATGATCCAGGTCGGCGCCGTCGACCTGCCGAGCGTTGGCAAGGCCTCCCAGGTCACCATTGAACCGATCGAGGTGATCGTCTCGGCCGACGGCGGCCTGGCGATTCGCGAACGCAGCGAGGCCCCGCGCAAGCTGTCGCGCGACGATCTCCTGGTCGAGCTCCGGCGCCTGCAGCAGACCCATGCAGAGCAACCCGTCCTCATCGCGGGCGACAAGGCCGCCCGCTACGAGGCCGTGCTCGACGTCATGGACCTGCTCCAGCGAGAGGGCATCCAGAAGATCGGTCTGCTGGTCCAGCCGGGCAAGAACTGAGCGGGACGTGTCGGAGATGACGCACTATCCGGCCGCCCAGGACCCCGGCAAGTGGCCGTCGGTCTTCCTGACGGTCCTCGTCCATGGCCTGCTGGCCGCCCTCCTCTTCTACGGCATCCGCTGGCAGGCCCGTCCGCCCGCCGTAGTCGAAGTGAGCCTCGTCCAGGCGGTACCGGCTCCCGTGGTGCAACCCCCGCCCCGCCCAACGCCGAAACCGGCGCCCCCGCCCGAGCCCGAGCCCCGGCCCGAGCCCGTCCCCGAGCCGCCGCCTCCGCCCCCACCCAAGCCGATTCCGAAGCCGGCACCACCGCCTCCGCCGCCGCCCAAGGTAGAGATCGAGCAGACGGTGGCGCCGCCGAAAAAGCCGGAGCCGAAGCCTGAGCCCAAGCCGGAGCCGAAGCCTGTGCCCAAACCGGAGCCCAAGCCAGAGCCGAAGCCTGAGCCGAAACCGAAACCTGAGCCCAAGCCGCAGCCCAAACCGAAACCCAAGGGGCCGACGCCGGAGGAAAGGGCCGCGCGCGCCCAGGAACAACGCATGCAGGAGTTGCTCGCCCAGGAAGCCCAGATGGCGCGCCAGCAAGCCCTGCTGCGCGAGGAAGCACTGCGCGCCGCCGATGCGCAGCGCGCCGCGCAGCTCGGGCGAGACGCCAACAACTACGCCGCGCGCATCCAGGCCAAGGTCAAGGGCAACATCGTGCTGCCGCCGGGCATCAGCGGCGACCCCTCTGCCATTTTCAACGTAGACCAGTTGCCGGACGGGACCGTGATCGATGTGAAACTAAAACGCTCATCCGGCAACTCGCAGCTGGACCAGGCGATCGAACGGGCGATCCGGAAGTCGAGCCCGCTGCCGAAGCCGCCAAGCCAGGACCTGTTCCGCCGCACCCTGGAACTGACCTTCTGGCCCCTGCGTGGCTGAATCGGGCCGACTTCGGTGACAAGCAAACTCACTCGGCTATAATCGCGCGAACCGGAAAATCGTTATGAAACATAAGCTTTTCGCACAAATCCTGTTGCTCGCAACACTCCTGGCCAGCACCGTGGCGTCCCATGCCCAGCTCGCCATCGAGATCACCGGCGCCGGCGCCAACCAGATTCCGGTTGCCATCGCCCGCTTCGAGGGGGAGTCGGCACTGGCCGGCGGTGTGACCGACGTGGTTCGCGCCGACCTGCGCCGTAGCGGCCTGTTCAGCCTGATCGAGACCGGCCCCCAGCCGATCGCCGAGACAGCCGTTCCCGACCTGGTCAACTTCCGCATCCGGGGCGCGGACGCCATGCTTGTCGGCTCCGTCATCGCGCTCGAGGGCAAGCGGTACGAGGTGCGCTTCCGCCTCTTCGACACCCAGCGCCAGACAGAGCTCGGTGCCCTGGCGCTGCGCATGAATGCCGGCCAGCACCGGGCGACCGGGCATCGCGTGGCCGACTTCGTCTACGAGAAGCTGACCGGACTGCCCGGCGTGTTCTCGACCCGCATCGCCTATGTGGTCAAGACCGGCGAGCGCTACCAGCTCCAGATCGCCGACGCCGACGGCGAGAACCCCCAGACCGCCCTGGCGTCCCGCGAGCCGATCATTTCGCCGGCCTGGTCGCCCGATGGCACCAAGTTGGCCTATGTCTCCTTCGAGGCCAAGAAGCCGGTCATCTACATTCATTCCCTGGCATCCGGCCTGCGCAGCGTGGTCGCCAATTTCAAGGGGTCCAACTCGGCGCCCGCCTGGTCGCCCGACGGCCGGAAGCTGGCCATCGTGCTGACCAAGGACGGCCAGTCCCAGCTCTACACCGTGAACGCAGACGGCTCCGGCGTGAAGCGCATCGCCTCCTCGGCCGGCATCGACACCGAGCCGTTCTGGTCGGGTGACTGGATCTACTTCACCTCGGACCGGGGCGGCACGCCGCAGATCTATCGCGTGTCCCCGACCGGCGGAAATCTCCAGCGCGTCACCTTCGACGGCAGCTACAACGTCACGCCCCGACCCTCGCCCGATGGCAACAGCCTCGCCTTCGTGACCCGCAACGACGGACGCTTCCAGGTCGCGGTGATGGATCTGGCCTCGCGGCAGGTCACCATCCTCACCGACACCTCACGGGACGAGTCGCCCAGCTTCGCCCCGAACGGCCGGATGATCCTGTATGCGACAGAAACGGGTGGGCGAGGCGTCCTCGCGGCGGTATCCTCCGACGGTCGCGTCAAGCAGCGTTTATCGGTCAAGGCGGCCGATGTCCGAGAACCGGCATGGGGCCCGTTGCCCCAATAACCCAGAATCAAAATCACTTCAGGAGCCTCTGATGCGCAAGACCCTCGTTGTACCTGCTGTGCTGCTCGCCCTGCTTTCCGGCTGCGGCTCGACCCCGATGTCGAACGACGCCGCCGCGACGGTCGAAGATCGCAATGCCACGCCGACAGTGCAGTCGCCGCAGGTCACGACCGTCACGCCGGCGGAGCCCACCGGCAGTTCCTACATGGACGAACTGACCAATCCGAGCAGCCCCCTGTCGAAACGGAGCGTGTTCTTCGACTTCGACAGCTTCGTGCTGCGTGGCGAATTCCAGCCGCTGGTCGAGGTTCATGCCCGATTCCTGCTCGGCCATCCGGACGTCCGCATGCTGATCCAGGGCAACGCCGACGAACGCGGCAGCCGCGAGTACAACCTGGCCCTCGGCCAGAAACGTGCCGATGCCGTGCGCCGCGCGCTGAACCTGCTCGGCGTTCCCGACAGCCAGATCGAATCCGTCAGCCTCGGCGAAGAGAAGCCGCGCTGCACGGATGCGAGCGAGAACTGCTGGGCCGAGAACCGCCGCGCCGACATGCTCTACACGGGTGAGTTCTGATGGCGATGCGCCGTGCACTCCTGACCACGGCGGTGGTCCTCGGCCTGTCGGCTGTGGGGCCTTCCGCCGCGGGCATGTTTGACGACGAGGAGGCGCGCAAGGAGATCGTTCGCCTGCGCGACACCTATGGCGAGCGGCTGGACCAGCTCGAGCTCACCGCCAAGGCGCAATTCGAACTCGCCAATGAATTGCAGGCCTTGAAGGAAGAAATCGCGAAGCTGCGCGGCCAGATCGAGGTCCTGACCTACCAGGTCGAGTCGTCGGAAAAGCGCCAGAAGGACTTCTACGTCGACCTCGACAACCGGCTGAGAATCCTGGAGAACGCGGCCCTCAACCCGTCCGCTGCGGCCCAGCCGATCGATCCGGTCGCCGAGGCACGCGACTACGAAGGTGCACTCGGCCTGCTGAAGTCGGGCAAGAACCGCGAAGCCGGCGCCGCGTTTGAAGCCTTCATTGCCGCCTACCCGGGTAGCAGCTTCCTCCCCAGCGCCCATTTCTGGGCCGGCAACGCCTGGTTCCAGGAACGCGAGGCCGCTCGCGCGAGCGATCTCTACCGGGCCGTCGTGGATCAGTGGCCAGACGATCCCCGCGCCCCGGATGCGCTGCTCGGCCTGGCCAGCAGCCAGCAAGCGATGGGCGACACCAAGGGCGCACGCGAGACCCTGGAACGCATCACCAGCACCTATCCGGAAAGCTCGGCCGCCCAGATGGCCAAGCAGCGCATGGGTTCGAACTGAGGGTGTCGACAGCCGGTTCCGGCAAGGCCCCGGTCACGCTCCGGCTGACCGAGGTCTTCCTGTCTCTGCAGGGTGAGTCGACTCGGGTCGGCCTGCCCTCGGTCTTTGTCCGCCTCACCGGCTGCCCGCTGCGGTGCCGCTGGTGCGACACGGCCTACGCCTTCGAAGGCGGCGAGACCGTCAGCATCGAGGATGTCGTGGCCAGGGTTGCGGCCTTCGAGGTACCCACCGTCTGCGTGACCGGCGGCGAGCCGCTCGCGCAGGCCGCCTGCCTGCCCCTGCTCTCGGCCCTGTGCGACGCGGGTCATTCGGTCTCCCTGGAGACCAGCGGCGCCATCGACATCGGCCCGGTCGACCCACGGGTGTCGCGCATCATGGACCTCAAGGCACCGGGCTCGGGAGAGGTGGCCGCCAACCGGCTCGACAACCTGCGCCTGCTCGGCCCCGGCGATGAGCTGAAGATCGTGCTGGCAGACGAAACGGATTACATATGGGCCCGTACGCGGATCGACGCCGACGATCTGGCTGCCCGCTGCGAGGTGCTGCTGTCGCCGGTAGCCGGCGAACTGGATCCGGCCGACCTCGCAGAATGGATCCTCCGCGACCGCCTGCCCGTACGCATGCAGCTGCAACTGCACAAGCTGGTCTGGGGCAACCAGCCCGGGCGCTGAGGGCGCGCATCGAAACCACAAGGAAAGCACGTGGAGCAGACATCTCCGAGCCAACCCGCCCGACGGGCCGTCGTACTGCTGTCCGGCGGACTCGATTCCACCACCTGCCTGGCCATCGCCCGCTCGCAAGGCTTTGAATGCTACGCCCTGTCCGTCGAGTACGGGCAGCGCCACGCCGCTGAACTGACGGCGTCAAGGCGCGTGTCGCAGGCCTTCGCGGTCAGGGAGCACCGCTTCGCCCGCGTGGACCTGGGTCAGTTTGGCGGCTCCGCCCTGACCGACAGCGGTATCGCCGTGCCGATGGAGGGGCCGCAGCCCGGCGTGATCCCCGTCACCTACGTGCCGGCGCGCAACACGGTCATGCTGTCGCTCGCCCTCGGCTGGGCCGAGGTGCTCGGCGCCTGCGACATCTTCATCGGCGTCAACGCCATCGACTACTCGGGCTACCCGGACTGCCGCCCCGAGTACATCGAAGCCTTCGAGGCCATGGCCAACCTCGGCACCAAGGCCGGGGTCGAGGGGGCCCGCCTGCGGATCCACACGCCGCTGATACGGCTGACCAAGGCCGAAATCATCGCGCGCGGACTCGAGTTGGGCGTGGACTACAGTCTGACGGTATCCTGCTACCAAGCGGACGGCTCGGGCCGTGCCTGCGGCGCCTGCGATGCCTGCCGATTGCGCCACGCGGGCTTCCTGGCTGCCGGATTGGACGATCCGACCCCCTATGCTCACCCGCCGGTATAAATTGAAATCCCGGCGTTGACCGACCGCTCGTCGGCCCCTATAATTCGCGCCTCTTCACCGGGTCGTTAGCTCAGCTGGTAGAGCAGCGGACTTTTAATCCGTTGGTCGTAGGTTCGAATCCTACACGACCCACCATGCTTCACGCCAAGGGCCGACTCACTGAGTCGGCCCTTGGCTTTTGCCCTGACGAAACCTGCGGCACACGCCACACCCGCCGCCCAATTCCCCGCCGCCCGCCCGGGGAAACGCGAAAAAGCGCACAGTGCGGCATCGCTCTATTCCCTAAGTTATAGGTTCGAACCACGACCCTCGGATCACGAGTCCCGGGAGCCTGAACCATGACGACGCCAGAAGCGACCGATACCCGCGCCCTCTACACGCGCTTTCCCCACCTGATCCGCATCGAGCTGCTCTGGGGCAGCCTGGAGTGCCGCCGGTTCCTGTCCGGCCTGCTCACCGACGACCGCGGCGATCGCCGCACCGGCTTTCCGGCCGAGCATGCCAAGACGATCTTCTCGTTGCTGATGGAACACGACGCAGCCTTTCCGGAGTTCGAGGCCGTGCAGACCCAGCCGGCCTGGCACGACGCCTACCAGCGCGGCGCGATGCGCTGATATAGTCGGCCCGCCATGGGCTGGAAACTCCTTACGCGACGCGGCACCCTCATCGAGGCACAGCACTGCGCCAACCTGCTCGAATCCGTCGGGATCCGGGCCCAGGTGCGCAACCGTTTTCTCGCCGGCGCGCTCGGGGAGATTCCCCAGGTCGAGGCTTGGCCGCAGGTCTGGATTCCCGACACCCAGGACGAGGCGGACGCCCTGGCGCGCCTTGAGGCGGCCACCAAGGATCTGTGCAGTTCCGCCCCCCACTGGCCCTGCGAATCCTGCGGAGAATGGATCGAGCCCCAGTTCGCCGCCTGCTGGCGGTGCGGCGCGCCCCGGCCCGCCCCCTGAGACGGGTCAGGCCCTTGGGGTACGCAGCAGCACGAACTCCTCGGCCGTGGTCGGATGGACGGCCAGCGTGCGGTCGAGATCGGACTTTCGCGCGCCCATCGTGATGGCGATGGCCAGGGCTTGCATGATCTCGGCAGCGTCCGGCCCGATCATATGCGCCCCCAGCACCCGATCGCTCTGGCGATCGACCACCACCTTCATGTAGGCGCGCTCCTCGCGCCCGGAGATGGCATTCTTCATCGGCCGGAAGCCCGCCTCGAAGACCTGGCAGGTGTGCCCTGCCGCAGCGGCATCCTGCTCGCTGAGCCCGATGGTCGCGATCTGCGGCTGGGAGAAGACGGCCGTGGCGATCAGGCCATGATCGACACTGACGTCCCCGCCGCCGAACTCGGTGTCGGCGAACGCGCGGCCCTCGGCAATGGCCACGGGCGTCAGTGCCGCCCGATCGGTGACATCACCGACCGCGTAGACCCCCGGCACTGAGGTTCGGGAGTAGGCATCGACCTCGATCGCCCCCCCCTTATCGCGCGTGCGCACGCCGACCGACTCGAGCCCCAGCCCGGCCGTGTTCGGATGACGCCCGAGCGCCGCGAGCACCGCGTCGGCGACGATCTCGCGCCCCGCGCCATCGATCGCCGCGAAGCGGTTGCCGCGTCGCGCGATGCGGACCGGCTCGAAGCCCGGCCGCACGTCGATGCCCCGCGCCGCCATGCCGTCGGCCAGGCGGACCCGCAGATCCTCGTCGAAGCCGCGCAGCGGGCGCTCGCCACGGAAGGCCAGAGTGACCTGACTGCCCAGTCCGCGAAAGATCCCGGCGAACTCGACCGCGATATAGCCCGCGCCGAGGACGAGCAGATGCTCTGGCTGTTCAGTCAGGTCGAGCAGCTGGTCGGAATCCAGCGCCAGCTCGATGCCCTCGATGGGTGGCCGGCTGACGGCGCCCCCGCTGGCGATCAGGATGCGTCCGGCCGTCATGCGGCGCCCACCCACCTCGACGGTGTGGTCGTCGACAAGGCGCGCCCAGCCCTCGACGAGGGTAACCCGGGCGTCGCCGAGCATGCGCCGGTAGATGCCCTCGAGGCGATCCGTTTCTGCGTTCTTGGCCGCGATCAGCGTGGCGAGGTCGAAGCTCGGTGTACCGAACTGCCAGCCATAGGCGGGGGCATCTTCGAGAGCCTCGCCGAATTGCGACGCGTACATCAGGATCTTCTTCGGCACGCAGCCGCGGATCACGCAGGTCCCGCCGACCCGGCTGCCCTCGCAGATCGCGACGCGCGCGCCGTGCATCGCCGCCCGCCGGCTGGCAGCCACGCCGCCACTGCCGGCGCCGATGGTGATCAGGTCGTAGTCGAACTCGGACATGGGCTCAGGCCTCCGGGCAATATCGATGGCGTCACGCTACCACAGCCGGCGTGCGCGCCCGCGGCCGGGACGGACGGCCGAGACATCGCCACGGCGTCGCCCCGAAGGGTGCCCAATCACCCATCGAGCGGCTAGACTAGGACCGGGAAGCGGCTGGGTCGGCGAGGCATCCGACGACGTATCGGGTGCCCGCGGCAGGCCATGGAGGAGAGACATCATGCGTCATGCAGGAATCATTGCGTTCGCGAGCCTGATCATGCTGATCGACGCCGCCGGTGCAAGCGAACGATCGGCGCTCGAGCTCGTCGAGGCCCGCTGCCAGAACTGTCATGGCATGACGGGCCAGAGCAGCAGCCCCAACTATCCCAAGCTGGCCGGGCAGAACGCGCAATATCTGCAGCGCCAGCTCTTCAATTTCAAGTCGGGCAAGCGCCAGAACACGGAGATGCAGGGCCAGGTGGCCGACCTCAGCGGTGCCGAGATCGAGGCCCTTGCGCGCTATTTCAGCACCAAGGACGTCATCGCCGATGTGGCCTTCGACCCGGCCCTGGCCGAACTGGGGCGGCAGCTGTACGAGAACGGCAACACCCACTCCGGCGTGACGGCCTGCAGCACCTGCCACGGCCCGAAGGCACGCGGCGCGCTCTTCCTGCCCCGCCTGGCCGGTCAGCATGCCAGCTACATCGAGCGCCAGATCAAGGCGTTCATCGACCATACCCGAGAGGCACCCGACATCGTGATGCACACCGTGGTGGCCGGCCTGAGCGAAGCCGAGATCATCGCGGTCGCCCAATACCTGAGCGGCCTGGAGTAACAGGTCGCGGAACGAG
>JBNLCM010000088.1:0-48536 GCA_050303815.1 Rhodocyclaceae bacterium | reverse complement strand
GATGACGCACTCGGCCAAGGGCATCACGGAGAAGGATTTCGCCCTCGCCCGCCAGATTGAAGCGGTGGTTGGCTGGCAGCCCGGCAAGGAAGGGGGGGCGCTGGAGGGCACGCCGAACGACGATGCCCGCTTCCGCTACATCAAGTACGACAACTGATCCGGGGCCGGTGAGCGGCCCCGGACCTGTGCCTCAGCTCGTCATCGGGCTGTCGGCCGGCGTCAGCCGGCAGGCCGCATACTTGAACTCCGGAATCTTGCCGTACGGATCCAGAGCCGGGTTGGTCAGCATATTGGCCGCCGCCTCGACGTAGCAAAACGGCACGAAGACCATCCCTTCCGGCATCAGCGGGTCCGATCGCGCCGTCAGGACGATCTCGCCACGCCGGGTCTCGATGCGCATTGGCTGTCCCGGCGCGACGCCAATCCGCGCCAGCTGCTCCGGCGACAGGGTCGCCACGGCCGCCGGCTCCAGGTCATCGAGCACGCGCGAACGACGGGTCATCGAGCCGGTGTGCCAATGCTCCAGCTGGCGTCCGGTGATCAGCACCGTCGGGAAGGCATCGTCCACCGGCTCGTCCGGTGGCAGAGGCACGGTCGGCGAGAATTTCGCCCGGCCACCGGCCCGCGGGAAGGCGTCGCCGAACACCACGTCCAGCCCGGGCTGGTCCTCGGACGGGCTCGGATAGGTGACCGACTGCTCCCGGTCCACCCGATCCCAGGTGATGTGATCGAGCGAGGCCATGCCCCGCTGCATCTCCGCGTACACGTCGCGCGGGTGGGTGTAGTTCCAGTCCAGCCCCAGGCGGCGGGCGATCTCCTGGATGATCCACCAGTCCTGACGGGCGTCGCCGGGCAGCGGCACGGCCGCACGGCCCATCTGCACCTGGCGGTTGGTGTTGGTCACGGTGCCGTCCTTTTCCGACCACGCCGACGCGGGCAGGATCACGTCGGCAAACAGGGCGGTCTCCGTTACGAAGAGGTCCTGCACCACGAGGTGCTCGAGCTTGGCCAGCGCGCCGCGGGCGTGATGCAGGTCGGGATCCGACATGGCCGGGTTTTCGCCCTGGATGTACATGCCCCGGATCGTGCCGGCGTGGATCGCATCCATGATCTCGACCACGGTCAGGCCGGGCTTGTCATCGAGCGGCGTCTGCCACAACGCCTCGAAGGCGGCCCGGTACTGGACATCACCCACCGGGTGGTAGTCGGGGAAGACCATCGGGATCAGGCCTGCATCGGAGGCGCCCTGCACATTGTTCTGGCCGCGCAGGGGGTGCAGGCCGGTGCCCGGCCGGCCCACGTTGCCCGTGGCGAGCGCCAGCGAGATCAGGCAGCGGGCGTTGTCCGTGCCGTGCACGTGCTGCGATACGCCCATGCCCCAGAAGATCATCGCGCGCTCGGCCGTTGCGTAGATCCGCGCGATCTCCCGGATCGCCTCCGGCTCGACGCCGCACAGGGGTGACATGGCTTCCGGGGTCAGCGCCAGGACGTGGTTGCGGAACGCCTCGAAGCCCTCCGTGTGGGCCGATACATACGCTTCGTCCACCAGCCCCTCGGTGACGATCACGTTGAGCATGGCGTTGAACAGCGAGACATCCCCGCCCGGTTTGAAGCGGACCATCCGGTGCGCGTGCTCGCCCAGGGTCAGGCCGCGGGGATCCAGCACGATCAGCTTGGTGCCTCGCTTGGCCGCCTGCTTGAAGTAGGTGGCCGCCACGGGATGATTCACCGTGGGATTGCAGCCGGTCAGGATCACCACGTCCGCGTTCTCGGCCTGCATGAACGAGGCGGTCACCGCGCCCGAGCCGATGCACTCCATCAAGGCCGCCACCGAGCTCGCGTGGCAGAGCCGGGTGCAGTGATCCACGTTGTTCGAACGGAAGCCGGTACGAACCAGCTTCTGGAACATCCAGGCCTCCTCGTTCGAGCACTTGGCGCTGCCGAATCCGGCCAGGGCCGGCGGGCCGTAGGCCTGGTGGATGGTCTTGAGACCGGCCGCGGCCAGGTCGAGCGCCTCTTCCCAGCTGGCCTCGCGGAAGTGGGTGAGCGGCTCGGCCGGGTCGAAATCTGGATCCATGCCCTTGGGCACGCCAGGTTTGCGGATCAGCGGCCTCGTGAGGCGCGAGCGGTGATTCGGGTAGTCAAAGCCGAAACGCCCCTTCACGCACAGGCGGTTCTCGTTCGATGGTCCGTTGCGCCCCTCGACGAAGAGGATGCGGTCGTCCTTGACGTGGTAGGTGAGCTGGCATCCGACACCACAGAAGGGGCACACGGAGTCCACCGTGCGGTCGGCCACGGCCGAATCGCCCCGCCCCGCCTCGTCGACCAGGGTGGCGGGCATCAGCGCGCCGGTCGGGCAGGCCTGCACGCACTCACCGCAGGCCACGCAGGTGCTGCTGCCCATCGGATCATCGAAGTCGAACACGATCTTCGAGCGATGGCCCCGGTAAGCAAGCCCGATCACGTCATTGACCTGCACCTCGCGACATGCGCGAACGCACAGGTTGCAATCGATGCAGGCGTTCAGGTTGACCTGCATGGCCGTGTGGGAGGGATCTTTCAGGCGATCCTGCTCGCCGTCGCTGCCATACCGGCGACGCGCCGCCACGGCGTCCACGCCCAGATCGTCGGCGATCTGCCAGAAGTGGCTCGATTGATCGGGCGCCGCCTCGCGCTCTGGCTGGTCTGCCGCCAGCAGCTCAAGCACGCCCTTGCGCGCCACCTGGGCCCGCTCGGAGTTCGCGCTCTTCACCTTCATGCCCGGCCGGGCTTCTCGATGGCAGCTGGCCGCCAGTACCCGCTCGCCCTCGATCTCGACCATGCAGGCGCGGCAGTTGCCATCCGAGCGATAACCCGGCGAATCCCTGAAGCACAGGTGGGGAATGCGCTCGCCCTCGCGCTTGGCGACCTGCCAGAGCGACTCGCCCTCGTACGCGGTGACCTCGCGACCATCCAGGGTCAGCACAAAGGAAGACCGTTTCATCGTGCTCATCGCGCGCCCTCCTGGACCAGCCGGATGCCCTGGGCAGCCAGGCGTTCGGTAAAGTGGTTCAGCACCCCCAGCACCGGGTTCGGTGCGGCCTGGCCGAGGCCGCAGATGGACGCGTCCATCATCACCTGGGAGAGCTGGCGCAGCGCGGCCACGTCCCACTCGTCCCGCTCGAGCATGCGCAGCATCTTCTCGGTGCCAGCGCGGCACGGCGTGCACTGGCCACAGGATTCGTCGGCAAAGAACGCCATCAGGTTGGTCACCACGCCGCGCAGGTCGTCCTGGTCGGACACCACCATCACGGCCGCGGAGCCGATAAAGCAGCCATGGGGCTGCAAGGTATCGAAATCGAGGGGGATGTCCGCGAGGCTCGCCGGCAGGATGCCGCCCGATGCTCCGCCCGGCAGGTAGGCCATCAGCTGGTGGCCTTCGAGCATGCCGCCGCAGTATTCGTCCACCAGCTCGGTCAGGGTGATGCCAGCCGGCGCCAGATGCACGCCGGGCTTCTTCACGCGCCCGGACACCGAGAAGCTGCGCAGGCCCTTGCGCCCGTGGCGGCCGTGACCGGCGAACCAGTCCGCGCCGCGGCGGTGGATCTCCGGAATCCAGTAGACCGTCTCGACGTTATTGACCAGGGTCGGCCGGTCGAACAAGCCGCGCTGCGCCACGAAAGGCGGCCGATGACGCGGCTTGCCCGGCTTGCCCTCAAGGGACTCGATCAGCGCTGACTCCTCACCACAGATGTAGGCACCGGCGCCCCGCCGCAACACGAGGTAGCCCGGCTCGGCCAGCCCGCCCGTCTCGAGCTCGGCGATCGCCTCATGCAGCACGTGACGCAGGCCGGGATACTCGTCCCGAAGATAGATATAGATGGCCGTCGCATCGACGACGGCGGCACTGATCAGCGCCCCCTCCAGGAACTGGTGCGGCGCGCGCTCCAGGTAATGGCGGTCCTTGATGGTGCCCGGCTCGCCCTCGTCGGCATTGATGACCAGATAACGCGGCGCCGGCTCGGCCCGCACGAATCCCCACTTGCGGAAGGTCGGGAAACCGGCGCCGCCCAGGCCCCGCAGGCCGGCTGCCTCGAGCGTGCCGGCCAGCTGGTCCACCGTCACCCGACCCGCGCGCAGGTCGGCGAGCAGGGCATAGCCGCCGTCGGCCCGATAGTCGGCCAGGCGCGGCCAGTCGATGGCCTCCGGCGACAGGTCGCCCGCCGTCAGCACCGCCTCCACCGTCGCGGCGGACGCGTTGCCGAGGTGGCGGTGACCGACTTCGACCACGGGGGCCTCGTGGCAACGGCCCATGCATGGCGCGTTGATGACGCGGACCTGGCCCGGATCGACGCCCGCCTCGAGCGAGGCCTTCAGCTGGCCAGCGCCCGCGAGCTGGCACGACAGGGAATCGCAGACCCGGATCGTCACGGCCGGCGGTGGCGTCTCGTCCTCATCGACGATATCGAAGTGGGCATAGAAGGTGGCCGTCTCGAATACTGCGGCCATCGGCAGGTTCATGCGGTGGGCCAAGGCCCGGAGGTGCCGTGTCGACAGGTGGCCGGCATGGTCCTGCACGGCGTGCAGGTGTTCGATCAGCATGTCCGGGGCGATGGGACGATCGCCAATCAGTCGATCGACGTCGGCCAGGGCGACGGGGTCGAGCGCGCGTCCGCGCGGCAGGCCACGCGTCTGTCTGCGACGCCCGGAAGGCAGGTTCATTGTCATCGGCTCAGTCCGTGGAGGTCCGCTCGTGGTCGGGCCGGATGGCCCGCCAGACATGTCGAGAAACAAGTGTCGTGCCAGCCACGACGCTGCGGGCCCGGACCAGGGGCGCCGCTCGACAAAAAAAGCCCGGTGCCGGCTGCGGCGTCTACACCGACCGAGGGGATGGGTGCGGGAGAGAGGAGAGGAACCGAACGCCGCCAGCTCCTGCACCGGGCTGCGTCAAGACTAGCCGCAGGGATGCAATCGGGAAATCGAGATTTCCCGGACGCCTGTCCGGATAAACCGAACGTTGCCCGTGGCTCGCCGGAGACGTGCCGCGCGGGCGCCGGCGACGGCGGGTCCTTGTCGATCCCGGTACAGGCTGTCACGCTCCCGGGTGACAGGGCACCCGCCTCACGCCAGGATCTGGGCCGCCTCGGGGCGCTGCATGAAACCTGCCGGGCTCGCGCTGGCACCATAGGCACCCGACTGGTACACGATGACCAGATCCCCCGGGACCGCCCGCGGCAGGGCCAGGTTCTCGGCCCAGGTGTCGTGCGGCGCGCAGAGCGGACCACACACGGTCACCGGCTCGACGGGTCGGCCCTCCCCCCCCACCACCCAGAGCGGGTAATGCAGGTGGCGCCGGCCCTCGAGCGCTCCGGTGGCATGCCAGTGATGATGCAGGCCGCCATCGAGGATGAGGTAGGTCCTGCCGCGCGAGGCTTTGCGCTCCAGCACGCGAGCCACGTAGGCGCCCGCTTCGGCCACCAGGTAGCGCCCCAGTTCAAGGGCCAGATCGCAGCCCGGCAGGCGGCGCGCCGTCTCCCGCGATAGCGCGCGCATGGCGGCGCCCAGTCCATCGAGGTCGAGGGGGCGCTCACCGGGGAAGCACGGAACGCCGAACCCGCCGCCCAGGTTCAGAGTTCTCGGCGGGCGGGGCGCCAGCGGCGCGAGCGTCTCGGCCAGGACGAGCGAGGCTTGCTGGGCGTTGGCGATGGCGGAGGCATCCAGGCAATTGGACCCCGGATAGACATGCAGCCCTTCGAACGCGAGCGGCAATGCACCGATCGCTCGCAGCACTTCGCCGGCGCACTCGGAATCCACCCCGAACTTGCGCGGTCCACCGCCCATGCGGGCCTCGGCGGCCAGCTCGAACGGCGGATTCACCCGCAACATCACTCGCGCCGCACCCGGCGCACCCAGGCGCGCCAGCCGCCTCGCCTCGTCCGCCGATTCGATCACCACGCGGGCGCCGCAGGCCAAGGCAGCCGCGAGATCGTCATCACGCTTGCCGGGCCCGGTCATCGACAGTGAAGGGCCCGCGACGCCGCAGGCCAGCACCGTCTCCAGCTCCGACGCCGAAGCCACGTCAAAGCCATCCACCTGGCCCGCCAGGTGGGCGACGACGCCGAGCAGCGGATTGGCCTTGACCGAGTAGAGCAGGCTCAGCCCGTCCGGCAGCGCCCGGCGCAGTTCGCCCACGCGCTCGTCGATGGCGCCCACCACCGTCAGGTAGAAGGGCGTGCCATGGCACTCGGCCAGTTCGGCCAGCCGCCTGCTGCCGGGCGCCTCGACGGCTCCGACCTGCCAACGCGCTGTCTGGTTGCTGACCGGCATTCCGCCCCTCCTGATGGTGTTGGCCGGCATTGTAGGGCCAGCGAGCCCCCGCACCGGGGCGGATGCCGCCGCGCCAGCGCGCTCGCGTCGCGACGCGGCCTGGGTCAGAATGCCGCCTCGACCCGCTCCCGGACACCCCATGCAGGAAGACGTCTACCTCGGCCTTGGCAGCAATCTGGAGCACCCCCGCCAGCAACTGCGCGACGCAGTGGATGCCATCGCTGCCATCGACGGCGTGACCCTGCGCGCCGTGTCTTCCCATTACGGGAGCGCCCCGGTGGGCTACGACAAGCAGCCGGACTTCGTCAATGCGGTCGCGCGGATCGCCACCACGCTGTCCCCGCGGGCGTTGCTGGACGCCCTCCAGGCCATCGAGCAGGCCCAGGGCCGCAAGCGGAGCTTTCGAAACGCGCCCCGTACACTGGACCTGGACATCGTCCTTTACGGCCAGCACGTACAGGACGACCCGGACGTCACCCTGCCCCACCCACGCTGCCACGAACGCGCCTTCGTCCTGGTGCCCCTGCAGGAGCTGGCGCCGGACTGCCACATCCCCGGCCACGGGTCCGTCTCCGCGCTGGCGTCCCGCTGCGCAGACCAGCGCATCCAACGCCTCGCCCCGGACAGCTGAGGGGCCACGCCGGCCCACCATCCGCGCGCCCCGAATCAGCATCCACCGGCAGGCCAGGCCGGCGTCGTCCTACACGCTGACCCCGTTCGCCGGCGCCTAATGAAGCCGTCGCCGCGTCGCGGCTTCCTGGAAACCGGAGAACACCATGAACGGAAGCAAACTGATCGCCATCGCCCTGCTCGTGACCGGCGTGCTGGCTGTCGCCTATGGCGGTTTCTCGTATACCGAGGAACATACGCCCGTGAAGGTCGGCCCGGTGGAACTGAAGATCGAGGAGCGCAAGGACGTCAACGTACCCCTGTGGGCCGGGCTCGCGGTCATCGTCGTCGGTGGCTTGGTTCTCGGCTTGGGTTCGAGACGGCCCTGAGTGGCCCCGCCGGCCGCGCCACGGTCGGCCCGATCGCGCCGCCTTCCCCACCGGGCTCCGCGCCGCCACGCGGAGCCCGTTTCCGTTCACCAAGTGGCCGCCGCCGGTGTCCCCCCTCCACGCGAATGCGTCGACCCACCTTACAGCCCCCGCCCCGCCTCATGACGTCGGGCCGCTGACAATCCCGCAGAATGAGTCACTTAGAACCACCAGGCGCCGAACTTGCGACCCACGGCCATGACAACCGTCGGGGAGACAAACGTGCCGCCCACACCGCTACACCGTATCCGCCCGCTGTGCCTGTGCCTGGCCCTGGCATCACCCGCCGCCTTCGGCGCCCCCATCGCATGGGATGCCCTGAACGATGACTGGCACACGCCCGGCAACTGGCTGCCCCAGCAGGTGCCAACACCGGTTGACGATGCTCTGATCAACAACGGCGGGACGGCCAACGCCGTCGCCGATGTCGACGTGCGGACCCTGCAGGTCGGCGCGGCGGATAGCGGTGGCAGCGCCGTCTCCGGATTCGTCACCAGCGTGCTCAGCGCCCTGCGCAGTGTGTTCGACACCCGCGTCGGCGTCGCGGGCGGCGACGTCCCCAGCGCCAATGGGCACATCACCGTCGCCGGCGGCCCGCTATCGGCCAATGCGATGACGGTCGGGGGAGTCACCGCACCGATCGCCGCGGGGTCGGCCGGGACCGGAACGGTGACCGTGACCGGCGGCCCCCTGACCGCCGCTGCCGGGCTTGTCGTCGGCAGTGTGGCCGGGGGCGTCTCGGCGACAGCGGATGGCGCGGTCAATGTGAGCGGCGGTGATGTCACGGCCACGCCACGCATCGGCGTGGCATTCGGCAGCGACGCGGCGACCCGCGCCACGGGCGCCGTCACCGTTGCCGGCGGCGACCTGCACCTGAGCGGGGGCACCTTCGAGGTCGGGCGCAACGTGGGCGGCGAATCCTCCGCAGAGGGCCGGCTGGACGTCAGCGGCACCATCACCTCGAATGGCGCCATCAACGGCATCTTCCCGCCGAACCTCACCATCGGCCTGGCCGACAGCGGACAGGCCCTCGGCAGGGTGACGGCAGGTGCGATCGACACGTCGGCCAACCCGGTGGGCAACGTGGTGGTCGGTCGCGCGACCGGCAATGTCACCACGGCGGCCACCGCAACCGGCGAGCTCACGCTCGGCAGTGGCACGCTGCGCAGCAACGGCTCGATCGACATCGGTACGACCCTCGCCAACGGCGCACGCCTCGCCACCGGCGTCGCCAAGCTGTCGGGCGTCCAGGTCAAGGGCGACGGCGGCAACTTTACGGTCGGGCACGCGCTTGCCGCAGGATTGACCGGCAATGTCGGGACGGGCAGCGCGTCGGGCGACGCCACCGTCGCCGGAGTCGGGGGATTCGCGACCTACCGGATCGGCGTAGTCCAGGGCACGATCCTCAACGATGTATCGGCCAACGGGACGCTGGCGGCCGGTTCGGGCGGCATCGCCGGGACCGGCGTCAACAGCACGCTGCAGATCGGTGTCAGCGAGGGGCTGCCGAACAACGGCCAGATCATCGGAACCGGTGCGCGCGCCACCGGCCAGGCAAGCAGCCAGGGCGATGTCACCGGCTTTTCCTCGATCACGGTCGGCGGCGCCGACCAAGTCGGCAACGCCAGTGGGCAGATCACGACGAGCGGCGCCCGCGTAGCCACCACGGGCAATCTGGACATTGGCGTCGCGCGGAGCAGCACTGCCGCCACCACGACCCCAGGCAGCGACCCCACGGCCGTCGGCACGGTCCTGATGACCGGCGGGATCCTCGAGGCAGGCAATGCCATCACCATCGGCCGCGCAGTGGTCACGGATAGTTCAGCCGCGACAGCGGTCGACACGGTCCGCGCCGAAGGCGTCCTGACCCTCGATCAAGTCACCGTCAATGCACCGAGTGCCGCGCTGACGATCGGCACGGCACTGTCCGGCTTCGGCAATCTGGCATCGAGCCGCGCCACCGGGCGACTGTCGACCACCGGCGGGTCCCTCACCGTCGGCCATGTCAGCGTCGCCAGCGGCGCGGGCGGACAGGCCAGCGCGATCGGCGAGATGCATCTCAACGGGACCGACCTGAACGCGCAGAGCCTCGCCATTGGCAATGGCACAGGCGCCAACGGCCTCGTCTCCATCCGCAATGCCAATGCGCAGATTGCCGGTGGCCTGAGCGTGACCGCATTCAATGGCCTGGGTGGTGCGCCGACCCAGGGCGTGCTGGCCCTCGACGGCGTCTCGATGCAGGTGGGGGGCGATGCCATCGTCGGACCGGGCTTCACCGGCGGCAGCGGCGAGCTGCGCCTGGTCAGTAGCGACCTGTCGATCGCGGGCGGGCTGCGCGTCGGCTCGAGCTCGAATTTCGGCACCCTGTTCGGGCTGGGTACCGTCTCGCTCGATCGCAGCCTGGCCGCCGTCGGCGATCTGCTTTTCCTCGATGTCGGCGCAACGCTCGACTTCGCGGTTCACGGCATCGACCGGGGCAACGGCTATGGCGCCTTCGATGTCGGCCGCGCCGTGCTCGATGGCGACCTGCTGGTGGATCTCTCCACCCTCGCGCCGAGCGGACCGGCCGAGTTCGACCTCATCGTCTCCAGCCTGGCGGACGGCATCGACGGCATGTTCTCCAGCCAGACTTTCCTTGGCCTCGGCGGCGGCTTCATCGCCTCGACGGCCATCGTCAGCGATCTCGTCGATGGGCGGCTGGTGGAGATCTTCCGCCTGACGATCGCCGAAGCCACGGTCCCGGAGCCCGGTTCGCTGGCCCTGATCACGCTGGCGCTGGCTGCGCTGCTCGCCAGTGCAAGCCTGCGGGGCCGCCGGCCACCAGCTACGGCCCGGCGCGGCCGCCGGGCATAGGTCGGCGGCCCCCGGCAGCCGCAATCCGCAGGCTTTGACACCCGGACGGGGCCACCGGTGGCTTACCGGCGGCCCGTCGATCCGTCGGAAAACCGCCTCGGACAGGCTGTAGAGCCCGATCGCCAGCAGGCCCGCGCCCATCACGCCAAGCAGGCCCATGCCGAAGGGCTGGCGCGCCAGCGCGAGCAGCACCTCGCGCAGGCCACCCGCTCCGGCCGGGTTGCGGACCACACCCGCCTAGGCGACGAAGGCACCTGCCGGCCGCCAGCACGGTCCAGGGCCCACCGGGCCAGGACAGGGCCCGGGCCGACCGCGAGGAGCCCCAGGACGCCGGTCCCGACGGGTTCGCCGGGCGGGTGGAGCAGCCCGTCACGCCGGCCGACCGCCGCGCCGCCCGCCCCGAACGCGCGCAGCAGGGCCGGCGTGCCGACGATCAGATACGCGACGCCACGCGAGGCGTAGCCCAGCTTGGCGAGACCGCCCTGCCAACCGGGGGCGCGGCTCAGCCGCAGCGCACGGGCAGCCAGGCCCGGCGCGGATTCCGTGCGTCCGTCCTTCGCCACCCGGGCCCCGTTGCGTATTGCCGGCAGCAGGCATACGTCGGGCACCCCGCGCAGGCCGCCTGGCGGGCGCGCCGTCATGCATCGGCGAGGGTCTCCACCACGCGCCAGCCTTCCCGCCCCGCGTGGGCGCGGAGCGCCGCGTCGGGTGCCACGGCGACAGGTTCCCGGACGAAGCTCAGCAGCGGCAGATCGCTGATCGAGTCGGAATAGAAGCCACTCCACTCGAGCCGATCCCAGGACTGGCCCTGGCCGGCCAGCCAGCCACTAACCAGACGGACCTTGCCGAAGCCGTGGCAGGGCTCGCCGTCGATGTCCCCGGTGAGACACTCGCCCTCGCGGCGGATGCGGCTGGCAATCAGGTGCGGGACGCCGAGGGCGCGGGCAAAGGGCTCGGCGACAATGTCGGTGGTGTTGGTCACGATGCAGCAGGTGTCGCCCCGCGCATGATGCCGCTCGATGAGGCGACGCGCAGCCTCCGGCACCTCGGCCGTGAGGCAGTCGCGGGCGAACCGGGCCTGCCAGTCGCCCACCTCAGCCATTTCCCGCCGCGACAGGGGCACCAGCGCGCAGGCATGCAGGCCGGCGACATCGAGCTCACCGGCCACGTACTGCCGGCAGCAGTCCAGGTAGGCGGCATCGCGCCCGGCATCCACTTCGCCCGTCTCGACCAGGTAGCGGAGCCACACCATGGTCGAGTCGAAGGGGATCAGGGTATGGTCGAGATCGAACAGGGCCAGGCGCATCAGCAGGTTCCGCTGATTCGGGCGGGCAAGGCGCCGCGCAGCGCATTGCAGGCAAGGACGGCGTCGGCCCGTTCGAGATCGGCGCGGGTCAGCACCCGCTCGGTGGCACCGTAGGCCGGGTCCTCGAGCAGGACACTGCGCATCACGCCGGGCAGCAGGCCCTCCGCCAGCGGCGGGGTGAACCAGTTGCCGTCCAGCCGGACAAACACGTTGCTGCGGGCACCCTCGGTGAGGTGCCCTGCACGATTGAAGAACAGCACGTCGAAGGCCCCCTGGGCCATCGCCTGCCCCAGCGCCAGATCGTATCGCTGGCGCAGCGTGGTCTTGTGCGCCAGGAAGGGGTCGCTGCCGTCGATCGGGTCACTGGCCAGCAACAGGCCGACCGTTCCATCGGCGTCGCGCGCGATGCTGTCGAGGGGCGCAACGACGAGATCGAAACGGCCGTCCCGATGAAGGGCAAGCCGCAGACGGCTGCTGCCCCCCGCAGGCAGGCCGCGGGCCTGGGCCGCGACGACCTCGCCGACGTGGGCCACGTCACAGTCGAAACCCAGACGGACGGCGCTGGACGCCAGACGCGCGAGATGACGGTCCAGGTGCCGCACGCCGTCGGCGCGACTCGCATGCATGGTCTCGAAGAGGTAGAAACCGGGGTCAAGCCCGGTCAGGAAGCGCGCCTTGAGCACGCATTCTTCATATTCTTCGCCAGCCCGACTGTCGATGGTGATCCCTGCGCCGACCCCCATCCGCCCCGCCGCCAGACCCGAGTCGCGGGCCTCGAGGGTGACGGTGCGGATCGCCACCGACAGGCAGAAGTCGCCGCAAGCCCGGCCCTCGCCGGGCGCCTCGAGCCAGCCGATGCCTCCGGTGTAGAGGCCGCGTGGCGTAGTCTCGAGTGCCGCGATGATCTGCATCGTGCGGTGCTTGGGCGCGCCGGTGATCGACCCGCAGGGGAAGAGTGCCCGCATCAGGTCGGCAAATCCCGTCGCCGCGGGCAGCTGCGCCTCGATGGTCGAGGTCATCTGGAAGACGGTCTGGTACGGCTCGACCGAAAAGAGCGCCGGCACCTTGACGCTGCCGGTCTCGGCGACCCGGCCGAGGTCGTTGCGCAGCAGGTCGACGATCATCAGGTTTTCGGCGCGGTTCTTCGTGTCCTCGGCCAACATCCGCGCGATCTCGCTGTCGCCCTCCGCGACCTGCGCGCGGGAGGCCGTGCCCTTCATCGGCCGTGCAGACAGCCTGCCGCCCTCGTTGCGCAGGAACAGTTCGGGCGAGCAGGACAGCACGTGGGTCGGCCCCTCGCCCGGAGGCAGGACGATGAACGCGCCGAAGCGCACCGGCTGGCGCGCCCGCAGGCGGCGGTATAGCGCGACCGGCGGGCCATAGCTGCGAAAGTCGAGCCGGTAGGTGTAATTGACCTGGTAGGTTTCGCCAGCCGTGATCGCGGCGTGGATGCGATCGATCGCCTCGCAGAAGGCGCGGCGGTCTACGCTGGGCGCCACATCGAGGATCCCGGCCGGGGCGGGTTCGGCCGCCGGGCCGCCTCGCTCGTCCGCCTCACGTGCGGCGAGCCAGGCATCCACCGCCGGCCCATCGAGGCGATCGAGCCGGTCGAACAACAGAAACCGCAGTGCGCCGGCGTCGCCGGCCGGAATGGCGCCGTGACCGGCGCCGAGCAGGCGGGCGCCCCACTCGTAGTCGGCCAGCACGACGACATGCAGGCCGCCCCGCAGGGCGCGATCCACGTCGGCGCAGACGGTGTCGAGGGTGGTGGGGTCGGCGCAGCGGACCTCGCGCCGGAAACCGGAGTAGAGGCGGCTGGTGGGCGCCGCATCGGTGGCGGCGCAGTCGTCGAGCAGGGCGAAGCAGTCCATGGCGCGAAGTCTAACCGGCCCGCGCCAGCGGGCCGGGCAAACGCGGGCTCAGTCGCTCCAGTCGTCCATGTCGTGGCGGATCCTCTGCCGGTTGGCGATCAGCTCGTCGAAGGACGGTTCGTCGGCCAGCGCGCGCTGGATCGCCAGCTTGGTCGCCTCGTAGTTGGTGCGGTACATGTCCTTCTTGTCCAGGTCCGGGTGCTTGGCGCAGCCGGGGTCGATCCACACCAGGCTGATGATGCACAGGTCGTTGGCCACGTCGCGCGGGATGATGCCCTCAATCACGCAGTCGAGCACCGCATCGGCCGTGGCGGCCTGGACCACGCCGCCGAACAGGTCGATGTTGGCCATGTCCTTGAGGGTCACCTTGGGCACCATGATGGTGGCCGGGCGGACCAGCTGGTTGCAGGCGCGGATGGCGAACATCGCGGTGTGGCCCTTGGTCTGCGCCATCATGTTGGCGAAGGCCTGGCCAACGGGCCCGTCCTTGCGGCCAATGAGGATCTCGGGCATCGCATCGGTGCATTGGCCTTCTGCGGCGAGCACCGTGGCTTCGCCGGCGTGAAATACGTACTTCTCGATCATGGGGTCTCCTGACGGGAGGCGTTGCTGGAAATCGTTGGGCGATCGCTCAGGCGGGCAGCAGCCACTCGCCCTTGCCCTCGGCCCCCAGGTCACCGACCACCCGTGCCGGGCATCGCCCGGCGAGCCCATCGAAGGGCGCGCCGAACGGCGCCAGGCTGCGGGTCAGCAGCGCCCAGAAGACGCGGGTGTCGTGATGCGTGGCGGCAAAGGTGTCGGGCACCCGCGGCTGAGCCCCGGCGAACACCAGGGTACCGCGGCGCATGCCGTGGCCCGGATGCGCGCCGGTGTCACCCGCCAGTGCGATCGTGCCCGCGACCATGCGCGAGGCGAGGAAGTCGCCGGTGCGTCCATGCACCACCGCCACGCCGCGCCGCATCCGGTCGCCGAAGCGGTCGCCCGCATTACCACGCACGATCAGGACGCCACCCCGCATGCCGTCCATCGCGCCGGGCAGGGTCGACGCAGCGAAGTCGCCAACGGAGCCGCCAACCTCGAGCCGGCCGCCCGCCATGGCGCCGGCGGCGAGGTCACCCGCGTCGCCGCACACCAGGATCTCGCCGCCCCGCATTTCGGCGCCGACCTGGTCGCCGACCGGTCCATCGACCACCAGGCGGCCGGCGGCCATGCCCCGGCCGAGCCCGTGCAACTTGCGGCAGTCGCCCTCGAGCCGGAGCTCGACCGCATCGGACTCGCGCAGCGAAATGTCGAAGAGCTCGCCCAGGGCGAACTCCTCGCGCCCCACCTCCATGGGCAGCCGCGCGATCTCGTCGATGGAGAGACTGGTCAGCCGCTCGGGCAGCAGGCCCGAGGCGTCAACGCCAACGGGCAGCGCAGCCTTCAGGCGCAGCAGGCAGGCCTGGCTCATGGCGCCCCCTCCCCGCCCAGCAACTGGTGGAGATGGAAGTGGAAGGGCCCCAGCTTGCCGCCGTAGTTGCCGGCGGACAGGCGCAGCACGCCCGCCTCGCTGCCGCGCTCGATGATCGCGGCCATGCCGGCCCGGGTGGCAGCGGAGACATCGGCGTCGGTGAGGCCGTCAATCACGATCTCCATCACGCAGCGTACCTCGTCGGACAGTTCGCTCCTCTTCGCCAGCGGGGTCAGCGCCGGGCAAAAGGCATCGTTGGTGGAGGCCATCAGGGCCGGGTACTTGCTGCCGACCTTCGAGCCGGAGCGGACCACGCCGCCCGGGAAGGGCATGATGACGTTCGGCACCGTGCGCATCGCCGCGACACCCGCCTCGGCGGCCGCCAGAGCGGTGTCGGTATCGCGCGCCAGGATCAGCAGGTTGCCGCCGCCGACGCCCTTCGTGACGGCGGTGGTCTCCTCGGCGACGAATTCGCCGTCCATCACCGGCACCCGCCAGTAGCGCTTGCCATCGATCATCTTGGAGATCTGCCAGCCATCGCCGAAGAAACGCAGGTTGCGCCCCAGGGCCACCGGTTCACCTTCGTCGAGGCCGGCATAGACGGCGGTCGTCGGGCAGGTCAGCACGCACTGGCCGACCCGGCGCTCGATCTGCTTGGCGAGTTCCTTGCCGGACATGGAGAAGATCAGCACGGCGACGCCCGGACGCCCGTCCGGCGTTTCGTCGGCCGACAACCGGCGCTCGACGCCGGCCTCGCAACCGCAGGCAATGACGGAGGTGGCGAAGCCGGTGGTGGCCGTCGCGGCGTGCATCGCCCAGGTGGCGTTGTGCGCCGTGATGATCAGGCGGGTAGCCTTCATCGGGAAGGCCTCGGCGAAGGTGTCGTCAATGACGACGCCGTTCCGGATAAGCGGCTCGGCCATCAGCGGGCACCTCCCGGCTCGCAGGGCACCACGTGGGTGCTGCCGCATCGGCTGCATTCACAGAGCTCGTCATGGCTGATCGCCAGGTGCTCGAAGCGGACACTGCCGTGTACATCGTGGTGCGCCTTGAGGTGCTTCTCGATGCCCCGGTCGAAGTCGGGCGCCACGAAGTGGGTGCCCCCGACCGGCGAGGCCGTGATCTGGCCCCGGTGCGCCACGCGGACCCCGTCCTTGAAAACATGCTCGGGCGTCGTGAACATCGCTTCGGGATCTCCGGCCTCGCGGTAGACGGCGATGTCCGCCGCCGCCCCGTCAGCCAGGTGACCCCGGTCCGCGAGCCCCAGCAGGCGCGCCGGGCCGGCGCGGGTCATGATCGCGATTTCGTCCAGCGTCAGTTCGCGGGTGATGTCCTTGAGGGCTGAGTTTGCCGCCACGTCCGGGTGGATCCGGGCGAGCTGCTCGTTGCGGAAATCGCGATCCATCAGCAGCCGGATCAGGTGCGGGTAGCTGGTAAACGGGCCCCCATTGGGATGGTCGGTGGTCAGCACGACGCGCCACGGGTCCTTGACCAGCAGGAAGATCTCCAGGCCGATGGCCCACTGCAGGGCGTTGACGTAACTCTGCTCCTTGTAGCGGAAAGGCACCACGCCGCAGCCGGCATCGCACTCGATGTCGGCACCGATCCACTTTCGGGGGTTGGCGTGGTGCGCGTTGGCCAGCTGGCGCATGGTGTCGCCACTCGCGGTCACCGTCTGGCCAAACATGATCTGGCCCACGTCGATACTGATGTTGGGGTGACTGTTGACCGCTTCCACCAGCTGCAGCGCCGCCGACGAGAACTTCTTCGGTCCCTCGGTTCCGTAGCTGTGAAACTGGATGTGGGTCAGGTGGGCGCGCAGGCCCTCGAGGGCGTCGATGGTGGCGAGGGTCGAATCGATGTTGCCGGCCACGCCCAGGTTGCTGCCGTGGATGTGCAGCGGATGGGGCACGCCGAGTTCGGTCAGGCCCCGTGCCAGCGTGTGCAGGATGTCGCGTGGCGTCACCTGCCAGTGGGTGTGGTTCTCGTCCACATCGAGCTTGCGCTGGTTGAACTTGAAGGCCGAGATGCCCCCCGGGTTGACCACCTTGAGGCCAAGCGCCTTGGTGGCACTGAGCGTCCAGCCGATGTAGTCGCGAATCTGCTCGAAGGGCTTGCCCTCGGCCATCCAGCGCAGCAGCAGCTCGTCGCTGCCGAGCATCACATAGGCGCCATGGTCGAGGATGGGCACGTCGCCCATTTCCATGTGGGCGTGGCGCGCGTTGGCAGGCACCATGGCCGGCTCGAACGCCGACGTATAGCCCATCTGTGCGTAGCGATAGCCGGTGAGCAGCGTGCCGGGCACCACATGGGCGGCCGGGTCGAGGGTGGCTGGCCAGGCCTGGGCCGCATCCGGCGTGCAGCAATCGCGCTGCAGCTCCGGCAGCAGCAGCCGGGCGAGGTTGACCTTGCCACCGCCAATATGGGTGTGCAGGTCGATGCCGCCGGCCATCACGAGACAACCGCTGCAGTCGATGACTTCATCCACCGGGGCGTCCGGGTGAAGCGCCACGATCCGGCCGGCGCGCACGCCGATGTCCCGGACAGTGCCACTGTCCGGGTTGGCCGGATCGACGACACGCCCGCCCCTCAGTCTCAAGGTCGTCATGCGCCGCCCTCCATGGCCTCGGCCAGCTGGCCCAGAACGTCCGCCAGCGCGGGCGGCCCATCGTCCCGCAACGCGAAGAGCGGCATCAGCACGACGCCGTCCGTGCGGAATAGATGGCCACGGTGGTGAACCCCCGGCGTCGCCACCGGGATGAAGACGGTGTTCGATTCGTCGCCCAGCGAGGCAGCGGCACCCGGCGCGGCGCAGACGATGCGCGGCAGCGGGGTGTCGATAGGTGCCACGCCAGGGAACGGGTTGGCCCAGACGACGACATCCGCCTCGCCCTTCGCCACCACCCGCTCGGCACCGAAGCGCTGGGGCTCGTGCACGATGTGGCGCCGCCCGATCCGGCTGCGCAGCGGCAAGCCGCCCAGCCAGGTGAAGACCTGGTTGCCAGTTGCCGCGCCGTTCGCGCCGGCAAGCGGGAAGCCCGCGGCGCGCGTGCTCTGGTTGAGGGCGACGACGATGCGCTGGATCATCTCGATCGCGAGCCCGCCGTGGCGGCCCAGTTGCGCCGGCTCCCAGACAAATACCGCGTAGCGGGCCGCCAGCAGGCGCTCAGCCAGCACCTGGAGCTCCGGGTTGGGGCGCGCCAGTCGCCGCTTGCCGATCAGGGCGGAGAGCATCGTCAGGCTGTCCGCCAGCGCGGCATCCGGTAACACGCACTCGACGCCATCGGCCAGCGGGATGGCGCCCAGGGCCACCATGGCCGGGCCCTGTTCACGCCCCGCGCGGAAACGCTCCAGCAGGCGGGGGGCGCACACCCCGGGCCAGCTGCCCACGAAGAGCACCAGGTCGGCGCGTTCCCGGACCTCGGCGAGCGTCAGGTTGAATCCGCCCCGGTCCTGCTGCACGCGCAGGCCCTGCACCAGCGCGTCGCCACCGATCACATCGCAGATGGCGCCCGAGACGGCGGCGAGCCGGAAGGCCGCGCGCGAGGCGGCCACGTCACCGCCCAGGCCCGCCATCAACGGCTGGCGGGCGACGGCCAGCCGGGCTGCCGCGACGGCCAGGGCGGTGGCGAGATCGGCGGGCTGTCCGTCGACCCGGGCACCGGTGTCGGGCGCGTCGGCGAGCGCTGCGAGGCCTGCCCGGGCGCGTGGGCAGGCAGCATCCGGCAGACCGAAGGTCTCGGCGTCGGGCTGCAGGTCGTCACACAACAAGGGGCAGAACGGACAGGTCCAGGTCAAGGCGCCAAGCGCGGGACCCGCCGTGGGCGGGGAGGTCGTTTCGCTCATGCGGCGCAGGGTGCAAGACATATGCCAGCCATGTCCTCGCCCGGAATCGCGGCAAGACTGGGGGGTGTCCGAACAGTGTGTCAATGACGCGGCGAATGGACCGGCACACAGTGTCACCGCGGCTCGATCGACGGCGCCTCACCGGCACCCGGAGCCCCCCACGGCCGCTGGATCAGGTGAACGGGCGCGCCCGCCGCGCGGCATCGCACACGCCGCGGGTGCCGACCCGGGCCCCGGTCGCAAGGCTGGTGCATGGCCACAAGGCCACCTGCGGCAAGGCGTCCGGCAGACGGCGTGGTGCCACCTCGCCAGGTCAACGCCAAATCGGACGAGACGACGGGCGTACGCACCGTGGCTGCCCGCGCAAGCGGCACAGGCAGCCCCCCCGCGCGGCCGGCACCCGCGCATGGCACGGAATCTGTTTGCCCCGGACCCCGAACCCTACCCCGATCGCCGATGACATCCCGGATACCCGCCCTTCTGATCGCTGCCCTTGCCCTGATCGCCCCCGTGGCGGCCGGCGCCGCCCCGTGGGCGTACATCACCAACCAGGGCTCCCACGACGTCAGCGTCGTGGATGGAAACACGTTGACGGAATGGCGTCGCATCCCGGTCGGTCGCGCGCCGGCTGGCGTGGTGGTCTCCGAAGCGGCCGGCAAGGTCTTCGTCAGCAGTCCGGACGGTCCCTCCGTGAGTGCCATCGACCTGACAACCGGCATCACCACCGAGCGCCGCTTGCCCAGCGCCGTGGTGGGAATCGAGGCCTCGCCCGACGGCCGCCTGCTGTATCTGGCCGACTGGTACCGGAATCGGCTGCTGGTGCTCGATGCCTCCGATCTGTCGACGCGCCACGAGATCGAGATTGGCCACGCGCCTGCGGGGATCGTCGCCAGCCGCGACGGCCTGCGCGTCTTCGTGGCCAACCGGGACGACAACGACGTCAGCGTCGTCGACACCCGGGGCTGGCGCGAAACCGGGCGGGTGGCGGTCGGCGAGCATCCCTTCGCCCTCGCGCTGACGCCCGACGGTCGCAGCTTGCTGGCGGCAAACGTGCTGTCCGACGATGTCAGCCTCGTCGACCTGACCAGCCTGCGCGAAACCACCCGGATCAGCGTCGGCACGGCCCCCTACGGCATCGCCTTCGACGCGGCCGGCGGGCGCGCCTTCGTGACCAATCAGCACGCCTCCTCGATCTCGGTCATTTCGCTGGCCGACCGCGCAGTCATCGCCACCTGGGAGGCCGCGGAATATCCTGAAGGCATTGCCTGGTCACCGGGCCGGGTCTGGGTCGTGAGCTGGATGGAGGAGCGGCTACAGATCCTCGACGACCGCAGTGGCAAGCCGCTGGGCAGCGTCGACCTGGGCAGCAATCCGCGCGGCTTCGGCCCCTTCCTCGCGCGAACCCCGCCCGGGACCGTATCGCCATGACTGCCCGCAACCGGTTTCACTCCTCGCGGTGCACGGACTACAGTCTTCCCTGCACCGCCTTCACCCCCTGGCCGGCCCCACCTCGGTCGCCGGCCAGGGTTGCTTTTCACGACATGACAAGAATGGAGACACGACTGATGCGCAGAACCCTGCTTTCGACGGCGCTCGCCCTGACCCTGCCGCTGGCGCTGGCCGGCACGGCCCTCGACGCCGAGGCCCATGGCCCGACCCGGCAGAAGGTCACCGAGACCATCGAGATCAACGCACCGGCGGCCAAGGTCTGGGGCCAGATCCAGGATTACGCGGCACTTGAGAGCTGGCACCCGGCGGTCGAGTCCTCCGAGACCACCGACGGCAACCAGCCGGGGTCGGTCCGGACCCTCCATCTCAAGGGCGGTGGCATGATCGTCGAGAGCCTGAAGAAGTACGACGCCGAGGGCATGAGCTACTCGTACAAGATGGAGGATCCCGGCCCCGTGCCGGTCACCAACTACAGCTCGACGATCAGCGTGAAAGGCAAGGGCGGCGGCAGCGTGGTGACCTGGAAGGGCGCCTTCTATCGCGGCGACCCGAACAACAATCCGTCCCCCGAGCGCAATGACGAGGCGGCCATCCAGGCCGTCACCGGGATCTACCAGGCGGGGCTGGGCAACCTGAAGTCCCTGGTCGAGGGCAAGTAGCCCCCCGCCCGGGACACCGCCAGGGGCGCGCCACGCGGCGCCCCCTGCGGCACTGCCGGCCTCAGGAGGCGCCGCTGCCATCCACCTGGGCGCGCGCCTCGAAGTGCCCGTCTTCGGTGTCCTCCACCCGGGCCACGAGGACGCCTGCGCCCTCGTGGCGGAAATTGAAGCGGAAGCTCGGATTCTCGGCGATCGCGAAGGTCACCTCTGCCTGCATCACCGGCTTGTCCCGGTAGCTGACGTCGATCTTGCGCACATAGTGGGGCTGCGGATACATGCGGGTCATCTGGTCCATCGCCAGCCCTGTCACGTTGGGATGGCGGATCAGCAACTGCGCCCGCGCCGCGCCGCCCGGCGTGCTCGGCGGATCAATGCGCAACTTCATGCGGCCGAGGGACTGACGTGCGGCTTCCGCATCCTTCGACGCTGGCGCAGAACAGCCCCCCGACGCCTTGACGAAATTGGCCGTCATGTAGAGCTTGTCGTCACTGGTTTCGGCAATCGCGCGGACGAAGGTGTAGTCGTTCACCCGCACCCGCGTCTCCACGTCAGCTCCCCCGCTCTCCGGATAGAACGAGAAGACACCGACCACGGGCGTGGGGTTCTGGTCGATCAACAGCCACATCCGCTTGATATATCGACCGTCGCGCCCATCCAGGTGACTCCGCACGGCGATCGGAACCGCCGCGGCATCGGCTGCCCGGTAGGGGGTCTCGAGGCTGATGACACCGCGGGCGTCGATGTCGATGGCCCGGTCGCCAAAAAGCCCCGGGCGCAGGCCCTTCCAGACCTCGACCTCCAGCGATTGCGCCGTATCGGGCCCCTGGCCCGGGGCCGCCGACGCCAAGCGGGCGCCGACCGCCAGGCCAAGCCCTGCGGCGATGAACTGCCTCCGTTTCATGTCTGTCTCCGATGGTATGTCGGGCGCCGCACCTTCCTGATCGGGCGCGGTCGCGCGAACCGCTTCAGTCTTCCCACTCCAGTTCCGTGTAGGCCGCGCTCAGGTTGCGCGGATGAAAGGCCTCGACCAGCCGCCAATCCGCGACCGGCCCGGCTTCGCCGGCGTCGATCACCTGACGCAGACTCCTGCCCTCGCGGATGGCCTTTCGCACCGTCGTCGCGACATCGGCCAGATAGCCACGCTCCCGCTCGACCGCGTCGCCGCCCGCGACGTCGATCGGGCCATGCCCGGGCACCACGTGGTGCGCCTGCAGCGCATTCAGTTCGTCGATCACGGCGAGCCACCCCACGACACTGCCGTCAATGACCGGCAGGTGCTCGGCGAACAGCAGGTCGCCGGTCCACAGGGTGGCCGTCTCTTCATCATAGACAGTGAGGTCGTTGTCCGTATGCGCGGTCCGCCAGGCCTTGAGGATCAGGCGCCTCGCACCCAGATCGAGGGTCATCCGGTCGTCGACCAGCTCGCCTGGGTAGACGGGGTGCGTCCCCTCGGCCGCGCGGCCCAAGGTGTCATGGACCCGCTTCAGGAAACCGTCCGCCCGCGCGGAGAGGCTGGGCGGCAGACGATGGCTGCCCACGAAACGGACCCCCTCGCCTTCGAAGGCGGCATTGCCGAAGACGTGGTCGAAGTGCATGTGGGTATTGATCACGTAGCACACCGGCCGGTCCGTGCGCGCCCGTATCGCGGCGCGCAGCGCGCGCCCGACCGCAGCAGTGGTGCCGGTGTCGATCACGGCCACACAGCGCTCGCCGACGACGAAGGACAGGTTGGCGATGTCGCCGCCATTGTCGGTCGAGACCTCGGCCACCGCCCCCCGGTGCACAAAGATGCCGGGCGCGATCTCGTCAACGGAAAGGGGCGCTTCCGCGCCCCAGGCGCCGGCCGCCGCGGCGACCAGGCCGAGTCCGACGATGCGCCGGGCTACTTGAGGAAGCACGCCTTGCGCGCCTCGTCCTCGACCATGCGCAGCTCCTTGGCCAGCTTGCGTCCGTCGACGTAGGCGCGCATGGTCTCGCCACGCTCGCCACCGATCGACAGGGCATTGGTCGTGGTCGCGTCGCGGGTGAACTGGTCGTAGCTCATGCGTTCCGCGATGCGGTCGATGACGCACGAGCACTTGTAGAGCATCTCCTGCTGCGGCGCCTTGCCGTCCCGCATGCAGGCGAGCACATACTCGACCTTCTCGCGGGTCGGGTAGTCCTCGCCGGCGGCGAGGGCCGGGACGGCGAGGCCGGCGAGAAGGAAAAGGGTAGACAGTACGCGGATCATGTCGATGGATTCCTGCAATGGTCTGGGCGGCTAGCCGTTGTCCGGAGAAAGCGTCAGCGCTTCGCGGATGTCCGGCACCTTGCGGGCCTCGTCTCCCGTCACGACGGTGCCCAGCTCGTAGATGCCACCGGGGACTTCGTCGGAAAACGTGAACTCGTAGCGCTTGTTGTCGAGGCCCTGGAAGCGATGGACGTTCGGATCGCCGGCGTAGGGCTGAACGGATACCCGCGTACCCGCGCGGGTCTGGCCAGCGTACTCGAAGCGGACGGCTTCCACCTTCGCCTCGTTGGCCAGCGCCATCCGGATACGCTTGCGGAAATAGTGCTCCTTGCCGCCCAGGCGCCGGTGCATGTCGCGCACGTCGCGCTCGAGGAAGTACAGCACCACCGGATTGGCCGTCGCCCGCGTGACCTCCGGCAAGGCGAGCGCGTGCTCGCCATGGAGGAATTCGGCGGTCACGACGCGCCCGCGGTCGGCATCCGCGCGAACGAACACGGTCACCGTGTCATTCAGCGCCGGCTGCGCCGTTTCCTCGCGATGGTAGGCGTAATGAAGGTCGCGATCTCCGGACAGGTTGTTGAGGTGCGGTCGCATGAACACCACCTGCTCCGCCTCGGAGATCTCGTCGCCGGCAAGGGCCGGCTGGACGAACAACAGTCCGGCGCTGAACGCCAGGGCTGACAAGAGCCAGCCGAACCGGCGCTCAACGCGCATGGGCCACCCCGCCGCCTTCGCCGAGCGCCATCGTCGGCACGCCGTAGTCGTCGAGGATGGCGGCGATCTCGGCCTGGTTCTCGTCGAGGAACTGCTCGACCTGCGCCTTCCACTCGGGCTCGCCCCGGCGCACGCCCATCGAGATGGCGTAGTCGAAGCGCACTCCCTCCTCCGAAACCAGCGGCACGACGCGCAATGCGGGATCGGCGATGCGCCTGGCAAAGTAGGCACCCACCGGGCCCCAGACGACCGCCACGTCGATCTTGCCCTCGGCCAGATCGCGCTCCACGATCTGGCCGGGATACTCGTCGGGGTTCGGATTCATGGTCTTGTAGGGCACGCCGGACTCGACCAGCCCGTGGTGGGCGACCCAGGCCGAACCGGGCGAGCGATCGAACAGGCCGATCTTGAGGGCATCCAGCTTGGCTTGCGGCAACTTGAGGAAATCATCCTCGGTCTGCACCGCCTCGAGACCGCTGCGCCCCGGCGCAAAGACCATCACGTAGGTCGAGCGATAGTAGGGCTTGGTCGAATCCACCTGCCCCCAGCCTGCCGGCACGCCCATCACGATGTCGCACGGGTAATCCTGACCGGGCACCTTGTTGCGCAGCGTATTGCGGATGAAGCCCAGCCGCTGCGGGAAGGTGAAGTACTCCACCTCGACGCCCAGCTTGCGAGCGAAGAGCTCGGCAATCCGGTCTTCGAAACCCTCGCCCTTGACGTTGGCGAAGGGCATGTTGTTGGGGTCCTTGCAGACACGGAGATTCTTGTGGGGCATGGCCCCATCGGCGATCGCGGAGCCGGCGAGACCCAGCGCGAAGACGATGCCCGGCAGCAGACGGGACAGACGCGGCAGTTCCATCTCGCCCCCTTACTTGAGCTTCTTGACCTTGGCCTTGGTGATCGCCCCGTCGGAGCGGCCCTTGAGGTAAGCGTAGAGGTCATCGAGGTTGTCCATGACCTTCTCGTTCGTGTTCCAGGCGGGCATGCCCTTCGCCATCCGACCGTCGGTGAGGACCTTGTCGAACTCCTCGCGGGTCAGGACCTTGAGGCTTTCGATCAGCGAGGGGCCGACCATCCCTTCCTGGTTGGGTCCGTGGCAGCGGTCGCAGGCCGCGGCGCGCCAGGTCTTGAATCCGTTGTAGGTGTTCTCATCCACATTGACACCGTCCTGGACGGTGTACAGGGGTTTGTCTTCACCGCTCACGGCCACAGTTGGCAGGCCGGCACCCGCGACGAACGCGGAAAGCGAGAGGATGAGTGCACGCTTCATGAAGATGTCTCCGATCTATTTCTTGTATCTGGTCCGCGGTCTGTGCCGCGCACTTGGCTGACCTCGGGGAGGCGCGCAAGTTCAGTCAGTCGGGAAAATCCCCCGGCCGAAGCCGGGGGATCTCCGATGGTGATACGGTCGCCGTGCCGCTTACGGCAGGGCGAAGACCGTCAGGGAACCACCGAGGTTGGTGTACTTCTGCAGATCGCGATAGCCACCCACTGCACCCAGGCCGTCGCTGTCCTTCTCGAGGCCAGCCGCCATGCCGATGCCGGCCCAGCCACCGATACCCGAGTACACACCGACGTACTGCTTGCCCTTGTGCAGGTAGGTGAAGACGTTGCCGATGATGCCGGACGGGGTCTTGAACTTCCACAGCTCCTTGCCATCCTTCAGGTTCACCGCCTTCAGGTAGCCTTCCAGGGTGCCATAGAAGATCACATCGCCAGCGGTCGTCAGTGCACCGCTCCAGACCGAGAACTGCTCGGGCTTGGACCAGACGATCTTGCCCTGCCCTGCATCCCAGGCGATGAAGTTACCCATGCCACCGTGGCTGTTCGGCGCCGGGTACATCGCCAGCGTGGCACCGACATACGGCTGGCCGGCCGTGTATTCCACCTCGAACGGCTCGTAGTCCATGCACACGTGGTTGGTCGGCACGTAGAACAGGCCGGTCTTGGGATGGAAGGCTGCAGGCTGCTGGTCCTTGGTACCCAGCGCGGCCGGGCAGATGCCCTTGGAGTTCACGTCCTCGCCGTTGTGCTCGGTACTGTACTGGGCCACGACCTGCGGACGACCGGTCTTCATGTCGACGTGGGTCGCCCAGTTCACCACCGGGTCGTACTTCTCGGCCACCAGCAATTCGCCGCTGACGCGATCCAGGGTGTAGCCGAAGCCGTTACGGTCGAAGTGAACCAGGGTCTTGCGCTTCTTGCCCTTGACGTCGATGTCCGCGAGGATCATCTCGTTGATACCGTCGAAGTCCCACTCGTCGTGCGGCGTCATCTGGTAGACCCACTTCACCATGCCGGTGTTGAGGTCGCGGGCCCAGATACTCATCGACCACTTGTTGTCACCCGGACGCTGGGTCGGGTTCCAGGTCGAGGGGTTGCCGGTCCCGTAGTAGAGCAGGTTCTCTGCGCGATCGTACGAGTACCAGCCCCAGGTCGTGCCGCCACCGATCTTCCACTGGTCACCCTTCCAGGTCTTCAGCGAAGAATCCTTGCCGACCGGCTGCATCTTGCCATCGGCCCAGGTCATGGTCTTGGCCGGGTCCATCAGCATCTCGGCGTCGGGGCCGACGGAGTAGCCGCGCCACGCCATCTTGCCGTCCTTGATGTTGTAGGCGGAGATGTAGCCACGGACGCCCCACTCGCCACCGGAGATACCGGTGATGACCTTGTCGCCGAAGACATGCGGTGCGTTGGTGTTCACGGCGCCCAGTTTCGGATCACCGTTGGTGGCCTGCCAGACGACCTTGCCGGTCTTGGCGTCAAGCGCCTCGAGGACCGAGTCGGCACGCTGCAGGAACACCTTGCCGTCGCCGTAGGCCAGGCCCCGGTTGACGGTGTCGCAGCACATCTGGGCGATCACGGCGGAGTCCTGTTTCGGCGTGTGCTTCCAGACGATCTGCTGGGTGTTGAGATCGACGGCGTAGACGTTGTTCGGGAACGGCGAGTGGATGTACATCATGTCGCCGATGACCAGGGGAGAGCCTTCGTGACCGCGCAGAACGCCAGTCGAGAAGGTCCAGGCCACCTGCAGATTGCCGACGTTGCCGGCATTGATCTGGTCGAGTGTGCTGTAACGCTGGTTGTACTCGTCACCTGCCTGTGCAGCCCAGTTGCCCGGGTTCTTCATGGCCCGGTCGAGATCTGCGTCCGCGACAGCGAAGCCTGCTGCGGTCATGCAGGCCAGTGCGGCCGCCACCTTGTGCTTAAGCCCTGCGATCATTCATGTCTCCTTTTTTTGTAACCCCCCAGGATGCCGACGCCTGTCGAAAGCCCGGAACCTGTTTTCGCTTACCCCGCCCCGGACAGGCCGGACCAGGACACGCTACCTTGGGCCGGCCGATTTCCAACCTGCCCGGCGGACAACTCTGCAAGTCATGTGCCACCGATTGCGAAGCGCCGGTTGCACGCGAAACGCCCGTTCCGGGAGTCCGCGCAGCGCTTGGGGGAATCGGGAGAAACTCCCGCCGCTTCCGGGCACAGCACACGGCCTGCCCGGCGGCTTCGACGGCAAACGCGTGTCGCGCGACCGTGAAATCGGTTACACACTGCGACGTGACACTTTGCTCCTCGGCCATCACACGCCTCTACGGAATCAGAGCGTCACACTGGCTCGCCATGGGGTGCGATATGGTGTGGGTTCGCGGGCCGCGGGCCGTGCAGGTCAGGCTGTCGGCCGCTGGCATGGTTCGTGAGTCCCCTCACGCACAACGAAAAAAAGACGCTAGAACAGCGACGCGCCATGCCCAACAGCCGGAAGACGCCGGTCGTGGAATGCCGAGGCCACCAGCCAGGCCCAGGCCCCCGACGCGGTTGCCCGCTCCAGATCCGCTTGATTGCGGATGCCCCCCGCCCCGACCACCTGGACGTCAGGACGGGCCCGCCGGACCTTGTCCAGCGTGTCGAGATCGGGGCCCGCGGCACTCCCCACCCGGTCCAGCGTCATGACAATGACGTGGCCTGGCCAGCAGGCCGACGCATCCCAGCAGCCGGCGAGATCGAGCCGCTGGCCACCACGGGTGTCCAGCGACAGGATACCTTCCCCCGGCCCGCCGAAAGCATCGGCCAGGGCGGCCGGGCTCGCCAGGGCCTCGCTGGCAAACACCGGCGTGACGCGGCTGGCCAGATCGCCGAGTCGTGCGCGGAACCCGAGCCAGTCCTGCCGGTCGCGAAAGGCCGCGTCCAGCCACAGACGACATGCCGGCAGGGCCTCAAGCAGCACGGCCACCATGTCGCCTTGTCTCGCGCCGCCCGTGAGCGCATCGAGATCGGCCAGGTACATCTGGGACGACCCGCTGTAGCGCATCAGGGCTTGCGACAGCTCGACGGGATCGTGCCCCCGGCACAGGCCCGAGACGATGGGCTGGTATTGCCCCCTGTCGCCCTTGACCGCTCGCACGACACGCCCTGCCATGACATCGATTACCGGGATCAGCTTCATGCCGCCATTCCATCGCCTGTTGGTCCTTGAATTTATCAGCGCCGGCGGCCTGGCGGACGATTCGCTGCCACCCGACGAGCACGAGGCGCTGCTCGCCCAGGGCCGGGCCATGCGCGACGCGCTCGTCTCGGACCTGGCCGAGTTGGGGGGTCTGTCGATTGCCTGCGCCACGGCGCCACACGATGACATCGCGCCGCACTCGGGTTCGGTGGCGGAGCCGCGCCGCCCCGGCGAGACCATGGCCGGGTTCCTGCAGCGGGTCGGCCCGGACTACGACGGCCTGTGGGTCATCGCCCCCGAGTCGGACGACGTGCTGGCTTCGCTGGCGCGGGTGGCGGGTGCGACGCGCTGGATCGGCTGCCGCCAGGACGCCCTCCGGCTCTGCGCCAGCAAGGCGGCCACGCGCCGCCACCTGCGAAGTCACGGCATCGCGGTGCCCGACGAGGCGCCATCGGTCGGAGACGACGCGGGACACTGGATCGTCAAGCCGGACGATGGCGCCGGGACGCTCGCGACCCGGCGCCATGGGCGACTCGCCGAGGCACGTGCCGATGTCAGGCGACGCCTCGCGGCGGGGGCCTCGGCCACGCTCGAGCGCTGGATCGACGGCACGCCGATGAGCCTTTCCCTGCTCGCCACCCGCAACGCGGTCGAGGTGCTGGCCATCAACGAGCAGGGCATCGTGATGGCCGGCGACGGCACGCTGGGCTACCACGGCGTGCGCTTCCTTCGCCCCCCCCGCGCGGGCGCCGACGACGCCCTGCTGAGGCTGGCGAGCCGCATTCGCGAGGCCATTCCGGGGCTCGCCGGCTACGTCGGTGTGGACTTGGTGATCGACGGCACCGGCCGCGCGACCGTCATCGAGATCAATCCCCGCCTGACCTGCGCCTACATCGGCCTGGCCCGACGTCTCGGCCGCCCGCTGGCCGCCGAGATCCTGGCCGACGCGGGCCTGCAGCAGCCGACGGAGGACGCCCTTGATCCGGCCTGAGCCCCTCGTCGTCGGCTGGGACGTGGGTGGCGCCCACGTCAAGGCCAGTCTGGTCCGAGATGGCAGGATCGCCGACGTGGCCCAGTGGGCCGCTCCGCTGTGGCAGGGGCTGGATCGGCTCGACGCCGTACTCGAGGCGGCACAGCAGCGCTGGCCGGCGCTGCACCCCTCGCAGCACCTGGTGACGATGACCGCCGAAATGACGGACCTCTTTGCGGACCGCGAGGCTGGCGTCGAGGCCCTCGTCCGGCACCTGGCCGGCGCGCTCTCGCCCAGCCCCCTGTTCTTCGCCGGCGCGGCGGGCTGGCTGGATGCCGGCGCCGCGAGCCGCGCCTGGCAGGATGTCGCCTCGGCCAACTGGCTGGCCACGGCCCACTGCGTCGCCACGACCCTGCCCGACGCCCTTCTGGTCGATATCGGGAGCACCACCACCGACCTCATCCCGATCCGCGGCTCGCGCCCCCAGCCCACCGGACGCAGTGACGCCGAGCGCCTCGCCAGCGGCGAGCTGGTCTATGCCGGCGTGGTCCGCACGCCCCTGTGCGCCCTCGCCGAGCGCATCGCCTGGCGTGGCCAGGACCGCAATGTGATGAACGAGTTCTTCGCGACGACGGCGGATGTCTTCCGGCTGCTGGGACACCTCGACGCCGCGCACGACCAGCACCCGCCGGCCGATGGAGGCGACAAGTCCCTGGTCGCGACCCGGCGGCGCCTGGCCCGGATGGTGGGTCACGACGCACGCGATGCGGACGACGACGCCTGGCGCGAGCTGGCGGCGGCGTACGCCGCCCGGACCCGCGAACTCATCGCCGGGAATGCCGCCCGGGTGATCGCGTCGGCCGCGCTGCCGTCCGGGGCACCGATCGTTGGCGCGGGATGCGGTGCATTTCTTGCTCAGGAACTGGCCCAACGGCTGGGTCGCCCGTTCGTTCCGTTTCATCGACAGGTACTCGCCTCGCCCGGGCTCGAAGCCTGGGTCAGCACCTGCGCACCGAGCGCGGCCATTGCCAGCCTCTATCTGGCGGGAGGACGACCATGTGGGTAGTCAAGCTGGGCGGCAGCCTCTGCGAGGATCCAATGCTCGTAGACTGGCTGGAGGTCCTGGCCGACCTGGGCGGCGGCCGTATCGTGGTCGTACCGGGCGGCGGCAACTTTGCGGAGGCCTCCCGCCGTGCCCAGGCGCACTGGCACTTCGATGACCTCGCTGCCCACAACATGGCTGTCCTCGGCATGGGCCAGTTCGCCTTCATGCTCCAGGGCCTGCACCCCGAACTCGAACTGTGTGCCAACGAGGAAGACATGGTCGCGACCATGCATCGGGGCCGCGTACCGGTGTGGATGCCGCTCAACCTGTTGCGCCAGAACCGGGACGAACTGACCAACTGGAGTGTCACATCGGACAGTCTGGCCCTGTGGCTGGCCGAGCGTCTGAACGCGGAGCGCGTAATCCTGATCAAGTCCTGCCCGATCCCACCTTTCGAGACCTGGCAGCAGCTGGCCGACGCCGACATCGTCGATCGCGCGTTTCCGGAACTGGCGGAAAAATCCGGCAACCTGGTCAGCCTGCTGGAGCGCACCGAGCTCAGCGCGATGCGCGCCATGTTGCTGGACGCCCGGGTGCCCTGCGCCCTCCCCTGACACCGGGTGGCGTTCGCTTAGGGTCCGTGGCCCCTAGTCCGGACTGACCGCCACCGGCCGCAGCTCGGCCAGCAGCTTATCGAGGCGGTCGCGACTCAGCTCCGCCTCCCGCGGGCCATCGCAGACCGCACTCCTGAAGCCCGCGAAGGCCGGCGCCAGCCTGCGCAGCCGCGCCAGGTCCGCCCGACGCAGGGCGCCGGCCAGACCGGCCGGCCGCCCGGCATGGGCCGCGACCGCGAGAAAGTGGCGGATCGGCGCCTCGGGCAACAGGTCAAGCAGGCTGCCCGCAGTCTTGGCCTGGGTATCGAGCATCAGCGCCGCAAAGGGCCGCTGCGCCAAGCCCTCGACGAACACCGGGTTCAGCCCCTCGTCGGCGATCAGGACGGGGACAAGGGGCACGCCGAGCCCGGCCAGGCGATCGGCCAGCGCCTCCGCTGCCCCCCCGCCACGGCCGGGCAGGCCGACCTTGACGAGATCCACGCCACAGGCTGCCACCTCGCGCACGGTCGCGGCGATACGCACCGCAGCCTCGACCGGCAGATCGCCAATCGTCGCGCTGATCCGGATCGCCGCATCGCGGGCGGCGAGGCCGCCGACGATCTCGCGGATCGTGGCCGCCGGCAGCCCGCCAAGCGCGCCGGCCGCGGGTTCCTTGAGATCGATGAAGTCGACTCCGGCGGCCGCGGCGATCGCCGCCTCGGCCGGATTGCGCACGCTCACCAGAACCTGCATCAGGCGCTCTGCCGGTGGCTGCGGCCCGCCCGGTGGTCGGCGACGGCCTGCTGCAGCCAGCCCCAGGCCTCCCGCTCCGCGTCGCCCGCCGTCTTGTCGATGGCGATCTGCAGGTAGTGCATCTCCTGGTCCAGCTTGTCGTCCGGCAGCATCGACAGCCGGCTCACCAGCACCGCCCCTTCGATCACGGCGGCCTGCGCGCGGTTGAAGCCGGCGAACGGAGCATGGACCACGGGGGCGCCCGGCCGCATCCGCAGCACCGGCCGGAGGTCGTCGTCGCGCCAGTCGGCCAGCTCGAGCGGCACGTGAGTCAGGCAAGCCGTCAGGCGCACGCAGCCGGGCTCGTCCGTCGGCTCGGTTGGCCAGTCTCGGCGGCCTGTCACGCAACCGGCGAACACGCGGACGTCATCCGTCAGATTGAGCACCGCGCGACGGCTTGCGAGGATGTTGTCGAGGGTTGCCGACGGGCGGAAGGGCATCAGGACGACGAGCCCCCCCTCCTCCTGCATGCCCATCGGGGCAAGATGCACCTGCCCCGATGGCGAGACAGTGGTGACGACGGTTTCAAGAATCCTGGGCATTGGGAGGGATGTCCTTTGGGTTCGCGGATCCGCGGCGGCGGCGCTGGGTCGTACCCGGCGCCCGGTGTTTCAACAGGTCTTCCTCGATCCGGTCCGCCGCACAGCCCCAGTCCAGCGGGCGGTCCTGCACGTAGCGCTTGCCGAGCTGGAAGGCGATCTCGGCGCGCGCAAGCTCGACCCCCATGTAGAACGCGTGGCCGCCATCGGACTCGAGACCCAGCCCGGGGTACAGCTCGAACGGGTCGGTGTGTGTCTGCAGGCCATCGCGGTTGTAGACGTGGATGCCGCCCTCGGTGACCTGCACGCGGAAGTTCGGGTCCTTCACCGCAGCGGCGGCCTGGGCGATCTCTTCCGGCGTATCCGGGAACGGACGCCGGCCATGCACCGTCATCAGGTCGTCGGAGAACCCCTTCGGCAGGGACTGGCTCTCGCGCGCGGCGAACATGACGCGGCGGGCGACGTCGGCCTCGCGCACGGCCCGGCGCGCGTGGGGGCTGACCTGGGTCGTGAGTACGGCCGCGACGCCCAGCTCCGCGGCCATGCCGAACAGCACTGCGTTGATCCCGCTGGTGTCTGCCTCGGTCAGCTCGGTGACATTGCCGACGCCCATCATGATGTCAACGGCGGGGAAGCGCTCGCGGAGACGCTGGTAGCGGCACAGGGACGCGAGCAGGCCGAAGGGAATCGGATCGAGGATGCTGTCCGCGAGAAAGGGCCGGCCTTCGGCCAGGAAGCGTTCGACCGCCTGATGCAGCGAGGCTTCGTCGTCGGGCTCCCGCGGGATGAGGACGGGTACGGACGCGACCTCGTCGGCAATCCACAGGGTGTCGGGCGTCAGGCTCAGCAGGTAGTCCGCACCGGCGCGACCGCCGCGCAGCAGTTCGTCCGGCTCGAGCGAGTCCACGCTCACCCGCAGCCCATCGGCCTTGAGGGCCGCGACCGCAGACTCCAGGTGTTCGAAGGGGGTCGCGGGCATGCACCCCAGGTCGATCACGTCGGCGCCCGACGCACGCAAGCGCTGTCCCCGCTCGACGATCTGACGCACGGTCAGCGACGAGGCATCGACGATCTCCGCAAAGATCCGGGTCTCGTAGCGCGACAGGTCGACACCCCGCGCCGCCCGATTGAAATGGCGCGGGATGTCCTTCAGTTCGTCCGGGCCCCGCTCGACAGGCAGGCCGTAGTGCGCCGACAGGGCCTCGAGATCGCCGCGGCAGCGCCCCGGCACCATCACCCGGTCGGCGACGATCGGCGCCTCGACCCGCCGGCGGATCATGTCGGCGGTCATCAGACCGGCCACCTGCAGGCCGATCTCGCGCACCTCCCAGGAAAACAGGGGCGGCTCGATCGCCGCCAGCACCTTCTCCAGATTGCGCTGCGCCAGTCGTCCGGTCAGGAAGACAATGTGTTCCATTTCAGCGAAAGCTCGGCCAGGCGGGCATCCAGCGTGCGTTCGAGCTGCTCCGGCGTCTCGACGACGATGCAGTGGTCGATCCGGCGCAGGCGCTCCACGTTCTCCAGTTCGATGTTGCGTGGGCGCAGCTCGACCCACTCCTTCGGGGCCTTGGTGATGACCACCGGTGCCGTGTCGCACGCAAATACGATGCCGGGGATCGCGAGCTTGCCTGCCTGGGCGAAGACGTTGGTCGGCAAGGTGTCCGAGATGCCGAAGGCGCACTTGGCCACGGTATTGCTCGTCGCCGGCGCGATCACCACCGTGTGGTAGACGTCGTCGTACAGGGCACCCACCGGCACGGAGCTGGCTGTCTTGTCGCGAAAGACCCGGCAGCGCTCCTTGAGCGCCTCGAGCCGATAGTCGTAGATCGGCAGCACCTCTTCCGCGGCGGCGGACAGGAAGAGGTCCACGTCGGGCAGGCGGAACGCCAGTTCGAGGGATTCTTCGAGGAAGTGCCCTGAGCCGGTGACGGCCCAGGCGAAGCGGCTGCGCCGCCCCGGGTCGCCGGCCGTCCCGCCGGTCGGGCGGGCAGCCTCGGTCCAGGCGTCAGCCGTTGTGGGAGAGGGGGATGTGGAGCTTATGGAGCTTCCGGTAGAGGGTGTTGCGGCTGACGTCGAGGGTCTTTGCGACATTGCTTACGTTCCAGCGATGTTCTTCCAGCAGCCGCAGCAGCACCTTCCGCTCGTTGGCCTGAATCGGGTTGAGTTGGATGTCTTCCTCGGGCGGATCCTCGCACGGGGCCAGCAAGGCCTCGGCGGGCTCGGTGCGCGCCTTCAGGCCGACGCGCAGCGACGGGGGCAGGTGCTCCAAGGCCAACAGGTCACCATCGCACAGCACCGTGGCGGTCCGCAAGACGTGGCGCAACTGCCGCAGGTTGCCCGGCCAGGGGTGGCTCATCAGCAAGGCGTCCGCTTCGGGCGAGAGGCGCATCGGCCGACCGGCCTCTTCCTCGAGCACGGTCTGGATCAGGGAACGCTTGTCGCTGCGGTCACGCAGGGGCGGCAGCTCGACCTCAAGGCCCGACAGGCGGAAATAGAGGTCTTCGCGGAACAAGCCCTCGGCGACCCGCTCAGGCAGGTTGCGGTGGCTGGCGCTGATCAGCTGGAAGTCGACGGGGATGCACTCCTCGGAACCCAGCGGCGTGATCTGGCGTTCGTCCAGGACCCGCAACAGGCGGGCCTGCAGTGACAGGGGCATGTCGCCGATCTCGTCGAGGAACAGCGTACCCCGGTCGGCCTGAGCGATCTTCCCGCGCCGACCGGTGCGCTGGGCGCCGGTGAAGGCCCCCGCCCGATAGCCAAACAGCTCGCTCTCGATCAGCCCTTCGGGCAGCGAGGCGCAATTGACGGCGACGAAGGCCCCACCGTTGCACGGGCTGCCGTCGTGCAGCGCCCGCGCGAAGATCTCCTTGCCGGCCCCGGTCTCGCCGTGCAGCAGCACCGGGATGCGCCGCGCGATGACCTTGGCGGACAGCCCAAGCTGCGACGACAGGCGGGGGTCCCCAAATTGCGCGGTGGGACGTTCGACGACGCTTCGCATGCCACGCACGACCGCCAGCTTGCCGTTGGCCCGGTCGCCGCCCGGCGAAGACTGCGATGCCGGTTCCTGAGCCACCATGAAGAAACGGTTGGCCGACTGGGTGCGGAAAGCGGGCACGGGATGGAAGGAACTCTTGGCGCTGCGCCGGACGATCTCGTCGAGGGTGGTCTGGAACACGGCGTCGAACTTCATGCCACGGATCTCGTCGAGCGATCGGAAACCGAGCTGGAACATCGCGCTGCGGTTGGCCGACAGGATCTTGCCTTCGGCGTCGACCGCCAGCATGCCTTCGTGGAGGGTGTACACGAACTCCGGACGGCTGTGGAAGTGCACCGGGTAGGCATCCCTGTGGCGGCGGTCGATCAGGCGGTTCTCGATCGTCTGCGCCGTCATGCCCAGCAGGACCAGGGAGTGCTGCTGCATCAGCTGGGAACGGCTGGTGACATCGAGCGCGGCGATCAGCTTGCCGTCAGGGTCGAAGATCGGCACGGCCGAACAGGTGAGGTTCGTGAACTCCGCAAAGAAGTGCTCGTGCTGTCGCACCGCGACCGGCTCACCGGCGACGAGGCAGGTCCCCATGCCATTGGTGCCCACTTCGGATTCGCTCCAGACGGCGCCGAGGCGGAAGCCCATCTGGCTTACCTCGCGGCTGAAGCCCGGGGCGGCCACCATGTGCAGGATCACGCCATCGATATCGACCAGCACGACCGCCAGCTCCGGATCGCCGAGCTGCTGGTAGAGGGTGGTCATCTCGAGCTTGGCGCAGTCGATGATGTCGGCCGATCGCTTGCAGCGCTCCGCCAGCCGGTCCTCATCCAGAATCTGGGGCCGCGACGGGCGGCTCGGATCGAGCCGGTAGTCCTTCAGGCAGCGGATCCAGGAACTCGCCACCAGCTCGCTGGTTTCGCCGCGCGAACCACGATCCACGACCTCATGGATCCGGTGGGCATGGCCGCTCGCCTCGCATGCTGTACGTACGCTCACTTTGTCTCCCCCAGGTTGCCGACCCGGTGGTAGCAGCGGACCATCCCGCGAATGTCCAGGACCACTCGCGAAAATCTCCCTCCGCCAATACCGATTACCAGGTCAAGCGCCTAGTTATATTCTGCTCTGCGCAGCGATTATAGCCCCCGAAACGGCAGTGAACACCAGTCCCGCCGCGCCGAAGAATGTGTCGCAACGCACCATCGAAAGCCTTTGCCGGCGCGGTTTTCCGGGTTTTCCGGCTGGCCTGTTTTTCGCTTAAGCTTGGACCCGAGATCCCGTCGAGAAGTGCCACGCCGCTGCGGTTCGGCCACGGGATGCGCCCACCCGGACGACCGGCCCGACGCCGCCGGACGCCGGCCCGATGACAATGGAGTCGCACGTGCCCCCCTTCGCCATGCCCAAGCCGCCCCGCCAGATCACCTCGCCCACCCTCCAGGACGAATCGCTCGACATCGTTTTCATCGACGGATTTCGCGGCGAAACCATCATCGGCATTCACCAGGACGAGTTGCATGCCACGCAACCCGTACGCATTGACCTGGCCATCGGCATCCCGCGGCCACTGGCCTGCGACACCGACCGCATCGGCGACACCATCGACTATGGCGAGGTCCGGCTCGCCCTGCGCGAGATGCTCGGCACGCACCGCTTCCAGTTGCTCGAGGCCTTCGCCGAGGCTGTCGCGGCGCTGCTGGTCCACGACTTCGGTGCCCACTGGGTCCGCGTCGGCGTGACCAAGCCGGCAAAGTTCGACGATGTGGACGGTGTCGGCGTGATCATCGAGCGTCGTCGGGCGCCGGGCACCGAGGCCGGTGTCCGTCCAACCGCGAATTCGGCCGAGGTCCTCAGCCTGATCGGGACCGGCATGGTGCCCGGCCCGAGTCGCTGAGTCTGCCGAAGCAGCGCAAAAAAAGCCGGCGGAAGCCGGCTTTCTTTTCGACCGAACAGGGCGCGAGGCCCTGTGGACGATCAGTTGGCAGCGAACGGGTGCGCTGCGCTGCCCTTCTGGGCAACGACCTCGGCGGCCGTCGGGCTGCCCGCCACGGCGCGCTGGATCGCCTCGCGGGTTGCCTTGTAGTTGTATTCCTGGATCTTGGCGTCATCCTCGGCCAGCCAGTGGATGAAAACGCCGACGCTCACGAAGATGTTGTCAGCTTCGTCAGCCGGGATCGTGCCGTCTTCGACGCTGTCCGCGACGGCCATGGCGACGGCACGCTGCGCCGGGCCAAACATCTGTACGGCCTGCTTGGCGCCTTTGATCGTGACCTTGTTGAACATCACGGTCGCCGGCTTGCACAGCAGGTTCGGTGCGACGACCGCGAGCAGGGACGTGAAGCCGTCCTTGTTGTTGGTCAGCGCGTTGGCGAAGGCGGTTTCGGCAGCGCTGCCCCGCGGGCCCAGGATCAGGTCGATGTGAGCCACTTCGTTGCCGTCGCCTACCAGGGATTCGCCCACCAACATGCGATCGATCTTTGCCATTCTTCTGTCTCCGTTTTTGAGATTAGCCGGATTTGCCCCCAACGGGTCCGGACGCGCGGAAGCCGGATGACTCCCAATGCGGGGGCTGGATATACAGAATCCGTGCCAGCTCTCATGGGGCCCCAGCGCGGCACATCCCGGCCACATCAGGGCCGCCGCGAACAGGGTCGCGACCGTCATGTCGGCGCTCGTCCCCGGGTTTATTCCCCGCTGCTTCAGAGAGTTGTCCCACGCGGTGTAATCCCCGCCGCGCCCGGCACCGGGATCATGGCGAAACCGTGACAACCAGGCCTTCGCGTCGTCAGTGACAGTCTGCGCAACCTCGCCACCGAGTTTTCGCACAATGTGTGAATCGGGCCAGCGGGCGAGGAAGCCCGTATGAAGCCGTTGCACGGCATCGGCGAGACTCGCCTCCCGCGTACCGGCGGCCAGCAGCTCGGCAACGCCGTAATCGAGAATGTCGTCGAAGCCATCGCGATACTGCCGGGCGATACTGTCCCGACCGGCCGCCAGCGCCATCGCCGCGCGCAGAGGCAGGCTGGGCCCGTCGGCGACGTCCTCGGCTGGCGCGCGGCCCAGGCCGCCCGGCGACGCCAGCGCTATCGCCCGGTAGGCCGCCCGCGCATCGGCGAGGTCGAGCGCGGCCAGCCGGTGCTCGACCGCGTCCGACAGGCCGGCCGGGTTGTCCGGTTGGTCGACCTGCCAGGCCCTGGCGAGCGGCACGCACAGCAGGATGATGCCCAGATTGGTGTTGCAGCCGACGGCGCGCTGCGTCGCCCGCACCGCCCCTTCGATGCCCTCGCCCACAGGGCCCACGTCAGCCAGGGCATCGCGTGCCGCGTGGGCACTGTCGCGGAACTGGCGGGCCTGCATGCGGTGGCCCGCCGAGTGTTCGCTGACGTTGCCAGCCTTTCGGACGGCCACGTCGAGCCCGCAGGCCCAGGTCCACGCGTCGCTGACACGCTGCCACGCGGGGTTCATGGTCCGACCTGGCCGGATGCGGACCCCGCGGCCCGCCCTGGCAGGCCGAGACGCCGTTCGAGCAGGTCATCGACGATCGCTCCGGCGATATCGACCGGCGTCACCCGCTGCAGCCCGCGCCAGGCCGCCACACCGTTGACCTCCATCACGACGGCGCCGCCCGGGGCGCCGGCGTCCGGCAGCAGGTCCACCCCGGCGTAGTCCATGCCCAGTGCGTCGGATGCCTGTTCGGCGATCGACGCAAGGGCGGGCGTCAGCGGCGCGGCGACGCTGCGCGCGCCCCGCGCGATATTGCGAATCCAGTGGTCGCTGACCCGCTGCATGGCGGCGACTGCCCGCCCACCCACCACCAGCACGCGCCAGTCGAACCCGCCCCGAGCGGGCTGGGCCACGAAGCGCTGCAGGTAGGCAAGCTGACCAAAGGCGCGAAGGTCCGGCAACGGGACGACCACGCCGTCCACCATCCCCACCCGGACAATCCCCTTCCCCTGGGACCCGAACATCGGCTTCAGCACCAGGCTGCGGCCGGCCGACGCCTCGCGCATCAGCACGCGCCGCGCGTCGGCTTCGGATTCGACGGCCCACGCCTGGGGCGTGGCCACCCCCGCACGGGCCAGCAGGAAGCTGGTCATCGACTTGTCGACGCTGCGCTCGATGGCGCGCGCGTCGTTGTAGACCGGGACCCCCATCTCGCGCAGGGCGTGGAGGATTCCCAGCCGCTTGGTAATCTGCTCCAGCGAGCCACCGGCGATGCCGCGCACGATCGCCGCCACTGGCAGGCGCCGGGCAAAACCCGGGATGAACAGCCCGTTGGGGGCCGCCGTGTCGAACCGACAATCCGCGAGGTCAGCGCAGCGCCCCTCGTAGCCGCGATGGGACAGAGCCTCCCGCAGCTTCCGGGTGTGCCAGCCGGTCTCATCGGTGAGGATCGCGACGCGGGGTGCGATCGGCCCGCCGCTCATGCGGGTTCGGTCAGCCACAGGCTGCGCAGCAGGCCCATGTCGAGGGCACCCGCACGCCAGCTCCGACCCGTGGCCACGTTGCTGACCCAGACCTCGCTCGGCGCAAACAGGCCGGGGTCGATCTTGTAGAAGTCGAACTCGACCTCGCGGAAGGTGTCGGCGAAGCTACGCCCATAGTCCCGCGAATTGGACGACGGCAGCTCGCGCGCCAGTCGCTCCGCCAGCGCATCCTCGCAGCTGACGGTCAGGCGGACCTGCCCCCCGTAGAGGATCGCATCGTTGGTGCGGCCCATCGCCTCGACACCGTCCGGACTCGGCGCCGGCAAAGGCGCGCAGGCGCTGCCATCGAGAATGGCATGCAGCGGAAATCCGAGCTCGTGTGCCTTGTGCAGGGCAACCTCGAGCACCCTCGCCACCACCTGGGTCGTGCCGGCGAGGCTGGAGGTCGGCGTCAGGATGATGGTCAGTCCCGCTGGTTCGAGACCGCACTGGGCAAGGACCTTGTCGATGACCACCCGGGGCGGCCGGCGGTCCACCTCGAGGACCAGCGCGCCCGAGTCGCAATGGTCCCGGTAGGCCAGCTCTTCGAACAGGTCCTCTCGTACCGACAGGGCGCGCGCCGGCCCCGAGCCGAGAGAAAAGAACTTCTTGCCGCCCGCCTCCTCCTTGCTGGCGGCGAGGCTCCAGCCCGCATACTGGCTGCCCAGGCAGGCCAGTACCGGCCGCGCGCTGCTGACCTCAAGCCAGTCTGGCCAGCCTTCCCGCGCACGGCTGGTGAGCCGTACCTGGCCCAGTCCGCCCATACAGATCTCGCCGATCAGCAGGCCCGCCTCGACGCTGCCCGGTGCATCGATGCCGGCGTCGACGATCGTGACGCCCGTGGCGTCGGTCTCGACCTTGACCCCCAGGCGTGGCGCATCGGCGACCAACCGGGCCACAAGGGGCGAGGCCAGTTGATTGACGCTCAGGTTCGCGCCCGGGATGGCCTGTTTCTGTTCTTGCATGTCAGTGCTCCACCAGTGTCCTTGTCATTTTTCGCCGGAGGGCCAGCTCGCCCTCCACATGCGCTTCTTCCAGTCCGACCGCGCTGACGCTGCAGACGGGGTCGCCCCACGCCAGGCGCGCGCCGGGCAAGGGCTGGTCGTGGCACCAGCCGGTAGCCGCGATCGCCTCGCAAGCCCTCGCCGACAGCGTCGTTCGGCGCCGTGCAAAGGCGACCTCGTAGCCCCGTACCTCACCGCTCGCACGGCCAGGCAACCAGTCGACCGGCCCATCCGCGGCGCACACGGCGACATGTGCCCGCATCAGGCCCGAGACCACGGCGCCGGCATGCACGGCGAGGCTGGCCACCGGCCGGGGATTCAGCTCGAGGACCGTGACGCGACCGCCCTCGAGCAGGAAATCAAGGCCGTTCACCCCCCGCAATCCGAAGTACGCCACGAGCGCTTCCACAATGCTCGCCAGCTGGTCGCAGACCGCTTCGGGCAGCGCCACCGGCCCGATGCAGCCGCGATACACGTACGGCCGGGCGCCGAGCCGGCGCACCAGCTGGCGCGAATAGCCCACCGTCGTCGTGCCGCCCCGGCCGGCCAGGAACAGGACCGACATGGGCACGCCAGCGGCGATCCGCTGGAAATACCCACGCGCATCACGCGGTCCGGGCCGGGCCGCGGAGCGGATGTGCCAGCCGCCGCAGGCGCCGAAGTCCTTGTAGAGCCAGTCGTCCGCGTCGGTCGGCTCGAAGCGGACCGGCGGGTAATCAATGGCGAGCGTCGCGAGCGCGCCAAAGAAGCGCCGCGGGTCCCGCACCGCGTCCACCACGCCCGCCCCGTTGCCCCACAGCGGCAGGGCGCGGGCGCCGGCGTCCAACAGCTCGATCTGCCCTTCGAAACCACTGCCCGCGATCCAGCCCTCGCATTCGCCCGACCTGGCGACCCGTTCGAGGAGGTTCAGCAGGCGAGCGCGGTCAATCCTCAACGCCCCGTCGGCGCCGACCGGCCACCACGCACCACTCGCCGCCCGCGTGTCGGCGTCGCCGAAACAGTCGGCGGCGACCACGTCGAAGCCGGCGTCGCGGCAGGCCTCCGCCAGCAGGCGAACGGACAGGCCCGCCACCAGCACACGACGGCGCCCGCCCGTGGGCACGTCGCTATCAGGCCTTCTCAGCGGCCACTTCGCGGGCCATGGCAAACGCCTCTCGGAATCCGATGTAGCGCGGCTTGTCGGCGCGGATCATGCTGGCCAGCAGGCGCTGCTCGGTCTGGTACTTCACGTTGCCGACGGCCAGCGCACCGATGCCCACGGCCTTGCCACCCGGCAGTGCCTTGCCGTCGTCCATGACGCCGACCCCGGCGATGCCCTCGGGGGGCACGGCGTTGACGTCTGCCGCCACAAGCATCGCGCCCGCCGTCTCGCGATCCGCCGCATCGACCACCTGCACGCCCGCCGCCGCCGTCGCCAACACAACGTCCGCATCTGCTATCAGCGCCTGGCGTTCCTCAACGCTGCCGGCAGCGGCGCCGGCGAGGCTGCACCCGAAGCGCTGGCCGGTCTCATCGGCGGCCTTTTGCGCCGTCGCCGCATCCCGGTGACTGCCCAGCACGACGGTCGCGCCCTCGCCAGCCGCCAGCACGCCGGCAATGCGCCCCACGGTCCCGGTGCCGCCGAGAATCACCACGCGGCGGCCGGACAGGCTGGTGTCATGGCGCAGGCGGAGCTGCTGTTCGACACAGGCGACCAGGGCGGCTGCCGTGGTGTACGAACCGCTGGGGTCCGCCATGACGGACACCTCGAACGGCGGGACCATGGACTTGCGCGCCGTCTCGAGCATGTCGGCGGCCAGCAGCACGTCGCGTCCACCGATAAAGATGCCGGTCGCCTTCACACCCTTCGGGCCACGCGAAAAAATGGCATCCTGGGTCATGCCGCGGATCTCATCCGGTCCAACGCCGCAATAGGGCACGACGACCTGAAAACCGGCATCGACGGCCATGTTGATGTCGAAAGGGCTCATCTGCCTGCCCGGCGTAAACATGTGAAGGATGGTGTGTCGCTCCATACGGCCTTGCTCTCCAGAAAGTTCGGATCAGGCCCCGATGGGCCCAAATGCGTCATTGCCGACGTCGGTACGGCCGCCGCTGTTGCGGCCCCGCACGATATCCACCCGCAGCCGTCCGCTCATCACGCCGGCATCGGTCGCGGCCTGCACGGCCGCCTGGGCCACCCGCTCGGACTCGACGATGGCGAAGCCCGTGGGTCCCCAGGAACTCTGGCCGATGCCGGCACCGTAGCGCTCGCCAATCCATTCGATGGCCCGGCCGACCCGCTCGCTGGTGAACATCGACCCCCCCTGGGCATCGGCAAAGTAGTCCCCGATCTGCCGCTGAATGGCCGTCACGCCTTCGGCGAACGGCTGGAAATCGGCTTCCAGCGCGGCGGGCAGTACCCGCATCAGCACCTGGTGGCACATCGCCGCGGCGCGCTCCTCGGCAAACGGCGGCAGGCTGGCCATCGCCTTGCGTTCTTCGCTGCCGTGGAGCCCGTGCATGGCCTGATCGAGGAGCAGAATGACGCGCCAGGCCTCCGGAAAAGCCGCGCGGGCCAGCAAGGGCGCCGGCCGGCCGTCGCCACCGGGCCCGCCATCGAGGAGCAGCCCACCATGGTCGAAACCGGCGATCCCGATCCCCGAGCGTTCCCCGCGCCCGAGCATCTGCGCCACCTCGCGGCTGCTGAGCGAGATGCCGTGGGAGCGGGCAAAGGCGCGGCCAAGCGCCAGCGCCAACTGAGTCCCCGAGCCGAGCCCGCAGTGGGCCGGCGGAGCGCGGCGCAGCACGACGCGGACCGGGTGCCCGGCGCCGGTCTCGCCCTGCAGGCGGGCCAGCTGCCAGCGCAGCCGGGATTCGAGGTCCTCGCCGCCCGGTCCGTCGATCAGCACCTCATTGACGCTCGCAGGCTGCACATCGACCACGGTCCCCAGTCCCTCCACGACCAGCCCAAGGCTCGCAAAGTGGCGCCCCAGCGAGGCGCTCGGGTCGAGGAAGCCGAGGTGAAGGCGCGCAGGCGCCTCGACCCGGACGGGCGAAGGCACGGCAGTGATGTGGCGTAGGGTCTGTGTCATGAATCCGTGGTACCGGGCCCGTCCGAAGCGTCAGGCGTTTGGGTCAGGGCGCATCCAAAGCAATGGCCATTCCACCATCGCCCCCTGCGGCACATGGCGGGCCGGTCGCGGCCCTGCCGATGCTGGCGCAGCAGTTTGGCTGGGCACGCGCCGCCCGATCCGGGACACAGTGTCACACTGCCGGATCCGGTGGGGCGAGACGGCCATGGCCGGCCCAGCGTGCCAGTTCCGCGCGCAAGGCATCGACGAAGGCCCGGGTCTTGGGCGGTACCAGTCTCCGGCTTGGCATGACGGCCCAAGCCGGGTTGCTCGGCATCTGCCAGTCCGGCAACAGGCGCACCAGCTCGCCCCGCTCGAGGGCCTCGTCCACGTAGTGCAGACTGACTGCCGCGATGCCGGCCCCGGCGCGCGCGAGCTGGACCAGCACGCCCATCGAGTTGGCGGAGATCGGTTCAGCCAGCGGGCCGCTCCAGTGCTCGCTGCCACGGGACAGGTGCCAGGGCATCGATCGACCATCGCGCGCCAGCACCGCGAGGCAGCGGTGCGAGGGCAAGGCCTCGGGCCGCGACGGCGTCCCGGCCGCAGCCAGGTAGGCCGGGGCAGCCACCAGGCCGAACTCGAAGTCGGCGAGGCGTCGCGCCGCCAGGGTCGCGTCGTCGGGCAGGACCCCCATGCGGATGGCCAGATCGAAGTTCTCGGCCAGCAGATCGACCCGCCGCGGCGACAGGTCGAGTTGCAGTTCGATCCGCGGGTAGCGGCGACTGAACTCGGTGAGCATGTGGGGCAGCGTCAGCATGGCGAAGTCGCCAGGCATCGACACCCGCAGCCGGCCGCTGGGCTCGCTGCGGCGATGCTCGGCGAGGGCCTGCACCGCTTCGACCTCCTCGGCAACCCGCCGCGCGTGGGCCTGCAGCGCAGCGCCAAAGTCGGTCAGCGCCAGACGACGCGTGCTGCGGGTCAGCAGGCGTTCTCCCAGGCGCGCCTCAAGGGCGGCGATGCGACGTGACACCGACGACTTCGGCAGGCCGAGCCGCTCCGCGGCGGCGGTGAAGCTGCCGGCATCGACGACCTCGGCAAAGAGCAGGAGATCGGCGGCAGAGGTATCTTGATTGTTGCCCATACGGAACAATCTTATCCATAAATCGGGTTTATCTAAAATCTTAACGCTAATAGAGTGGCCTCACCCCCAACCCGAGAGGACTCCGACATGAACATCCTTCAGATCAACGCGTCCGCCCGCAGCCAGGGCTCCGAATCCACCCGCCTCGCCGACCGCATTGTCGCCCGCCTCCGCGAACACCATCCCGAGGCACAGCTCGTCCGTCGCGACCTCGCCTCCGACCCCCAGCCCGTGCTCGACGAAGCCGCGCTGCAGGCCCTGTTTGCTCCGGCCGACGCGCGGACGCCCGAGCAGCTTGCCCGCGTGGCCATCGACGACCGGGCAATCGCCCAGGTGCAGGCCGCGGATACACTGGTGCTGGGCGTCCCCATGTACAACCTGACGGTTCCCGCCCAGCTCAAGCACTGGATCGATGCCATCGCGCGGGCCGGCGTCACGTTCCGCTATACCGAGAACGGTCCGGTCGGCCTGCTGACCGGCAAGACCGTATACGTGGCGCTGTCCCGCGGCGGCCGCTACCGCGACACGGAGATGGACACCCAGGTGCCCTACCTGAAGACCGTCCTCGGCTTTCTGGGCATGCGCGATGTGCGCTTCGTGTATGTCGAGGGCGTCGCGATGGGCGAGGAAAGCCTCAACGCCGCACGCGAGGCAGCCGACCGGGAACTCGCCGAACTCGTCGGCTGACGTCGGCGCCATACCGCCATACCGCCATACCGCCGAACCCCGGCACGGGAGGATCTGACCATGACGACAACCGACACCATTGCCCGCTCACGACGCGTCGAACGCCAGGTGGCCGGCGTGGCCACCTCGGACGGTGCCGGCGTGCGCCTCACCCGGGTGCTGACCCAGCCCCTGCAGCGACGGCTCGACCCTTTCCTGATGCTCGATGCCTTTCGCTCCGACGACCCGGACGACTACATCGCCGGCTTTCCGGCGCATCCCCACCGGGGCTTCGAAACGGTCACCTACATGATCGCCGGTCGCATGCGCCACCGCGACAGCACCGGCGGCGAAGGCTTGCTCGGCCACGGAGACGTCCAGTGGATGACGGCCGCCCGCGGCATCATCCACAGCGAGATGCCCGAGCAGGAAGACGGCCTGATGGAAGGTTTCCAGCTCTGGCTGAACCTGCCCGCGCAGGACAAGATGCAGCCCGCCGCCTACCGCGACATCCCGTCGGCACGGATCCCGGAGGCCCTGCTCGACAATGGCGTGCGCGTGCGGGTCATCGGCGGCAGCAGCCAGGGCGTCGCCGGGGCAGTCCAGCGGCCCGTCACCGAACCGATCCTGCTGGACATCCACCTCCCCGGCGGGCGCCAGCTGGCGCAGGCGCTGCCCGCAGGGCACAACGCCTTCCTCTACGTCTACCGCGGCGAGGTGCTGGTCGGCGACGAGGCGGCACGTGAGCGGGTATCCACTACCCGGATGGCGATCCTCGCCAACGATCCGGCCGCCGACGGAGTCCTCCTGGCGGCAGAGAACGATGCGCGCGTGCTGCTGGTCGCCGGCCGGCCGCTGGGCGAGCCGATCGCCCAGTACGGGCCCTTTGTCATGAACAGCCAGGCGGAACTGGAGCAGGCGATGAGCGACTACCGCGACGGCACCCTCGCCGCCTGAGCCCGTGGTGACCCGCCTCAGGCGGCGCTGTCGGCTTTCCGGGCCTTGGCGTCGGCCGGCGCCTCGCCGTCGGCGGCCGCGGTGTCGGTGGCGGCCGGCTCGACAGCAGGCGCGGGGGGCGCTTCGGACGCCGTCACAGGTGCATCGTCCGGGAAGGTCGGCGCGTCCGCGGCACCGGCCATGCCGGCCGCCACCGGATCAACGTCCGTCGGCGCGACCGGGTCGGCCGGTGCCGCGCGTTCCTCAGCCACCCCGCCTGTCGGCTCGCCGACCAGTTCGGCATCGGCCGCGGCGGGTGAACTGCCCTCAAGCAGGACCGCATCGACCCGCTGGCGGAACAGATCGCGGGCCGATCCACCGGACAGCTTCTCGTAGCCGGACGACAGGTGATCGAAGAGCTCGCGGTAGTTGCCGGCCATCGACGTAAACAGCGATGCCGTGCGGTCGAAGTGGGATTCGACCTCACGCTTGTAGCCGGCGATCTCTTCCTTCTGGCGCTCGACTTCCTCCTCGAGCTCGGCCAGGCGGAGACGGTCGCCCTGCCCTCGCCGCCCCAGAAGGAACCCGATTGCACCGGCCAGGACCACCGATACGATGCCCACCATCCACCACAGTTGCTGCGTCATGACTGATTGCTCCCTGGACTGACGATGATGCCCGGCCGACACGCGGAGTCGGCGGCACCATCAAGACGAAACGCTGGATGCCCCAAGGATACCGCCCTTCGCGCCCGCCAGCGCCCCGGCCGCCGCCGGGATGCCGCCTTTCCCATCGCCTGGACGGAACATATTTGCGACAGATCAATACCCTGCCAGCGGCGGGCGTCATACTGGCGCCCCCGCGGCGCGTCCGCGCCGTCAGGAATCCTGCACGATGGATGAGCGCAAGCACTTTGAACGCATTGCCCGCGAGCTGACTGGCGACGGGCTGCAGCAGGCGCTCTGGCAACAGATGCTGCGGGCCGCCGGCGGCGATCGGGAAAGGGCCAGGGTCGACTACATTCGCGCGCGCCATGATCAGCTCCAGTCGACGGACCGGGCCCCGGCCCCGGCGCTTTCGCTGGCGGGCGATCCGCCACGCACCTCCGAGGCGCCATCCGGCCACCCACGGGCCGCGGACGGCGCGGACAACGCCTCCCCGGCGCAGCGTCGCCTGCGCGGCGAGCTCGCGTCCGAACTACGGGCCGCGGGCAAGACGTCTCTCTATGCCGCCCTCGGTCTGCCCCCCGAATGCAGCGACGGCGACATCCAGCGCGTAATCGCCGACCTCAAGCGGACCGGCTCGGACCGGGAGGCCGGCAAGCGCTACGCGATCGAGTCCCTCGGCGCGCCGGACGCCCGCCAGGCTTACGACCGGCGCCTGCTCGACCAACTGCGCGGCATCCCGCCCGAGGCGGCCATCGAGCCCGCCGACAGCATCTCGCTGCCTGCCTTGGACGACGCATCGAACGCCTCGCGGCGGTATGTCTGGATTGCCGGGAGTGTCGCGCTCATTGCGGCCGCCTACGTCTCGGCACAATGGGGCATCCGGACGCAGATCGACGCCGCCGAAGAACAGGCCATCGAACAATCCCGAGCGGCGCAGCAGGCCTGGAAGGCCCAGGAGGCCGCCAACGAGCAGAGGTTGCGCGCGCAATGGGCGAAGCGCGACGCGCTCGATGCCGAAGCCCGGCTGCGCAGCGAACGGGAACAGCGTGAGGCGGCAGACGCCCGCGCCGAGGTCGAGCGCCAACGGCAAGCGCAACAAGACGCGCAGGCCGCCACGGCCCGAGCCCGCCGGGACGAAGCGACACGCGCCCGGGCCGAGGCCCGCCGGAACGACGCCCGCGCCGCCGCCGAGCACCGGGAGGCCGAACGGGCCGCCCGCGAGGCGCGCTACTGGGCGTGCATGAAGCGCGCGCTCGAAAGCCCGGACTCGGCCCGCGCGCGGGCCGCCTGCGGTCGCCAGCCCTGACGCCCGAGCCGGCCGAAGGAAGACTCAGCCGTCCCAGTAGCCGGTCTGGGCATAGATCGATCGAAGATGTTCGACAAAGAAGCGGACCTTTGCCGGAATGTGACGCTGCTGGGGATAGACCGCGCGTACGTCGTAGTCCGGAATCGCGAATTCATCGAGCACCGTGACCAGCTCGCCTCGGCTCAGTTCGCGCTGGATCTCACAGGTGGAGC
>JBNLCM010000087.1:0-16745 GCA_050303815.1 Rhodocyclaceae bacterium | reverse complement strand
CGCCCTGTGCCCCTCACAGGGCGGAGAGCCGCACAACAGGCGCAGCGAAGCGCGGCAAGCCCATCGTCGATCCAGCCACCGCGCGTGAAGCCGGGCGCAGCGGTCGTCTCCGGGCCAACCACTGATTTCCTCATGAGGGGCGAGCCATCCCATGGACAACAGCGTATTCCAGGACTACCTGACTTCCTGCATCAACGCGTTGAACACGAAGCAGCAGGCGCTCTTCGACCGTTACGACATTGGCGCCTACGACGAATTCGAACTCGATGTCGCCGCGGAGGAGATCCATTTTCTCCAGGACGGCACGGTCACGCTTCGTGCGAACTTCGTGCCGATCGGCAGCTATGACCCGGACAGCGACACCTGGCTGTGGGGGTGGGCCAACGAAGGGTTTCCCGCGGCACTGCGAGAAAAATCCGCGCAGCTCAAGCGGCTCGAGGCGCTCACGGGATTCGAGATGTTCGGCAACGAGATGACCCAGATCGACGACGACATGGCCTGGGAACTTGCCGCGATGTCACTCGCATTGCTCGACGTCGAAGGGGTCTATTGCGGCCCCGTCAACGACACGCACTACTTCTACGCCCTCGACCGGATCACCCACGTGGACGCCTGATGGCGCAGCCGGGAGGCCGCCCGGGTGTCGCCCCGGAGCCCCGCGGAAAGCCCGGCTCACCGTAAGGCGCGCGCGCGGGCACCGTCCAATGCATGGCGGACCCGCTCCGGGTCCTGGACGGGAGACTCCCGATGGGGCTCAGTTTCGTATCACTCGACGCCATCGCGCCGGAACGGCTCGTCGCCTTGCACGCGAACCCGCAGGTCCGCCGGCACCTGCCCCTGGCGACGGACGACTTCGACCTGGCCACCTGCCGCCGCTGGATCGCCGACAAGCAGGCGCTGTGGGCGCAGCACGGCTACGGGCCGTGGGCGATCCTGGTTGACGGACAGTTCGCGGGCTGGGGTGGTCTGCAACCCGAGGGCGACGACGCGGACCTGGCGCTGGTCCTCGACCCGCGCCATTGGGGCCGGGGTCCGTCCGTCGTCCGGCGCATGCTGCGATGGGCCTTCACGCAGCGCGGGCTCCCCTCGGTGACCGCCCTCCTGCCACCCAGCCGCGTTCGCCTGGGCGCCCTGCGCCGGCTGGGGTTCGAACCGTCCGGCGTGGCGCGGGTCGGCGGGCTCGCCTTTGCCCGCTTCCGACTGCGGGCACCCGGCATCGACGGTGACGCGCCGCGCGGACACAGGCAGTGACACGGATCAAGCATCGCGCCCCCACCGGGGCGGCGCGACCTGAGACCATCCGGGGTTTCCGACCAGCCGAGCCGAGCCCCCGATGCGCCTTGCCACGCCCACCTGCCTGTTTGCCTTCGTCGTCTGCGCCACGCTGATCCCTCCACGGGCGGCGACGGCCGACACCGCTGACGACATCCAGCGGCTCGAGGCCACATCGATGGCTCTGGCGGACGCCCTCAGGCGCCTGGATGCCGACGATGGCACAGCCGAGCGCTCGGCGGAACTGCTCGCACGGGCACGCGCCGCACTGGCCGCTGGTCAGGACGCAGACGCCCAGGCGCAGGCCGACGAGGGCTACCGCCTCCTTCGTGACCGCATCCGGAGCGTGTCCGCGCTGCGCAGCGTGCCCGTCGCCACGGCGGCCGAGCCCCCCCCGACGGCCTCGCCCGCCTTCGTCGCGCGACGCAGCGCCGCCCTCGAGCTGCGTGCCGCCGCGCTGCGGGTCGCCGACGAGAAGCACGCCGACCCCGGATTCGTCGGCACCTTCGACCGGGACCTCGCCCTGGCCGATACCCAGGCCGGCGACGGTCAGCACGACGCCGCAACAGCCACGTTGCAGCGCGCCTACGACGGCATCAAGGGGGCGCTGGTGTCGCTGCGCGACGGCGACACGCTGGTTCGCAGCCTCAGCTTCGCCAACGCCGAGGAAGAGTTCGCTTACGAGCGCGACCGCAACGACACCTTCGCGATGCTCGTGCCCCTGCTCACCGGCGAGGCGGTGGTCGACGAGCGCGTCGCCGGCTACCTTTCCGCCGCGAAGGCGTTACGCAAGGAGGCCGAAGCGGCCGGCGGAGCCGGCCGCTTCGAGGCGGGCATCGACCTCCTCGACCGTTCGAGCCAGGAGTACCGCAAGGTGATCCGCAACGCAGGCGTTCTGCTGCCCGGCTAGCCCGGCGCCCGCGCAGGGCTACTGGCTCGCCAGGTATTCGGCCGTGGCGGCGATGTCGGCATCGGTCATGTTGCGCGCGATGTCCGCCATCATGCCCGCCGGGTCGTTGCTGCGGGCCCGCCCCTTGAGGTCGTTGAGCTGCTTGACGAGGTAGTCCTTGTGCTGCCCCCCGATCACCGGGAAGAGCGGGTTGTCGGCGGCCTTGCCCTTGCCCTGCTCGCCATGGCAGTTGACGCAGCCGTAGATGCCGCGGGCCATGTCACCCTCGACATAGAGCTTCCGGCCTGCCTCGTTGCTGGCGCCCGATCCCTTCATCTGCTTCTGGCTGGCGAAATAGGCGGCGATGTCGTGCAAGTCCTGCTCGCTGGCGACCGCGGCAGCCATGCCCGTCATCGTCGGGTCCTGCCGGACGCCCTTCTGGTAGTCGACTACCTGCTTGCTGATGTAGTCCGCGTACTGGCCGGCCAGCTTCGGGAAGCTCGGTGCCGCACTGTTGCCATCGGCGCCATGACAGCCCTGGCACATCGCCGACTTGTCCTTGCCCGCCACCGGATCACCGGTGCCGAGGCGCGCCTGGACGTCCGCGGCGGAGTCTCCGGCGCCCGCCACTGGCGCCAGCAGCACCATCAGCGCGAATACAGCCCCCTTCCCTACCTGATGCAATGTCATGAGTTCCCCTCCTCAGACGGTTCAATGTGCGCGCAGATTGTTTCCGACATCCTGGCGGGGGTCAAACGCCGCCCCATGGGGCCCCGATCCGGACGGCAGGGATCCCCGCCTGACGATGGCGCGAACGGCACCCTTGCTGCATTGCAACAAACTCACTACACTCGGCCCCCTTCATCGTGAGGCGCCGCGCCGGTGCAACCCGAGCCCGGCACGGGGATCTCGCCTTGCGACACGACCGGCCGACGCGCGCCGGTCCCGCACACACGACAAACGGGACCCGACAGATGAAATCCATTCAGCAGGACTGGTTCGCCAACGTCCGCAACGATCTGCTGGCCGGCCTCGTGGTCGCGCTGGCATTGATCCCCGAAGCCATCGCCTTCTCCATCATCGCCGGGGTGGACCCGAAGGTCGGCCTCTACGCATCCTTCTCAATGGCGGCGGTGATCGCCTTTGCCGGCGGGCGTCCCGGCATGATCTCGGCGGCGACCGGCGCCATGGCCCTGGTCATGGTCACGCTGGTGAAAGAGCACGGCCTGCAGTACCTGCTCGCCGCCACCTTGCTGACCGGTCTGCTGCAGATCCTCGCAGGGATCCTGAACCTCGGCGCGCTAATGCGCTTCGTGTCCCGCTCGGTGATCACCGGCTTTGTCAACGCGCTGGCCATCCTGATCTTCATGGCCCAGCTGCCCGAGCTGACGAACGTGGGCTGGCAGGTGTACGCCATGGTGGCGGCCGGCCTGGCGATCATCTACCTGTTTCCGCACCTGACCCGCGCGCTTCCTTCGCCGCTGGTCGCGATCGTCGTGCTCACCGTCGTCGCGATCGCCTTCGGCATTGACGTTCGCACGGTTGGCGACATGGGCGAATTGCCCGACAGCCTGCCGGTCTTCTTGCTGCCGGACGTCCCGTTCAACTTCGAGACGCTGTCCATCATCCTGCCCTACTCGACGACGCTGGCCGTGGTCGGCCTGCTCGAATCCCTGATGACCGCCTCGATCGTGGACGACCTCACCGACTCCGGCAGCGACAAAAGCCGCGAGTGCGTCGGCCAGGGTCTGGCCAACATCGCCACCGGCTTTCTCGGCGGCATGGCCGGCTGCGCGATGATCGGGCAGTCGGTGATCAACGTGAAGTCGGGCGGGCGGGGACGGCTATCGACGCTCTGTGCGGGTGTCTTCCTGCTCATCCTGGTGGTGTTTGCCGGCGATCTGGTGGCGCACATTCCGATGGCCGCGCTCGTCGCCGTCATGATCATGGTCTCGATCGGCACCTTCAACTGGGAGTCGATCCGCAAGCTGCGCGAGCATCCCGCCAGTTCCAGCGTCGTGATGGTGGCCACGGTGGTGGTGGTGGTGGCGACTCACGACCTGGCCAAAGGCGTGCTGGTCGGGGTCCTCCTGTCCGGCTTCTTCTTCGCCCACAAGGTTGGCCGCATCCTGCACGTGGGCTCCATCTCGGAGGACGAAGGCCGCCGGCGCAGCTACCGGGTGACCGGCCAGGTCTTCTTCGCTTCGGCCGAGGCCTTCATCGCCGCATTCGACTTCAAGGAAGTGATCGACACGGTCCGAATCGATGTCAGCCGCGCCCACTTCTGGGACATCACGGCCGTCAGCGCGCTGGACAAGGTGGTCATCAAGTTTCAGCGCGAGGGGACCGAGGTCGAGGTGATCGGCCTCAACGAGGCCAGCGCGACGATGGTCGACCGCTTTGCGGTGCACGACAAGCCCGAGGCCGTCGAACAACTGATGGGACACTGACGATGATCGACATGAGCAATCGGGTGCTGGCACCGGTGGACCAGTCCCGCTTCGCCGACCACGTCGCCGACTACGCGATCTGGGCGGCCCGCCGCCTCGACGCCCCGGTGGAATTCCTGCACGTGATCGATCGCCACCCGGAACAGGGCAGCGGCGAGGATCATAGTGGCGCCATCGGCTTCAACGCCCAGCAGCACCTGCTGGCCGAGCTGAGCAGCCGCGACGAAGCCCATGCGCGAGAGGCCCGCGAGCGCGGCCGCATGTTCCTCAACCAACTGCGAGAGCGGGCCGTCGGCGCGGGCCTGACCGCGGTCGACGTGCGCCAGCGGCACGGCCGCCTCGACGAGACGCTGATCGAGCACGAAGCGGGTGTCCGGCTGTTCGTGCTGGGCCGGCGCGGCGAATCCGCCGAAACGACCCGTCGGGACCTCGGCCGCAACGTCGAGCGCGTGGCCCGGGCGCTGAAGAAGCCCATCCTGACCGTGACCGAGGGATTCCGCGTCCCGCAGCGGATCCTGATCGCCTTCGACGGAGGCGGCCTTTCCCGCAAGGGCGTCGACATGGTCGCGGCCAGCCCGCTGTTCCGCGGTCTCGAGGTGCACCTGCTGATGTCGGGCAAGCCTCGCCAGGACGCGCCGCGCCAGCTCGAGGCCGCCGCCGGCGTGCTGCGCCAGGCGGGCTTCTCGCCCGGCACGGAACTGGTACCGGGCGACGCGGAACAGATCATCGCCCGGGCGGTGCGCGACCGGCAGGTCGACCTGCTGGTCATGGGTGCCTACAGCCATTCGCCGTGGCGCAGCCTGTTCATGGGCAGCAAGACGTCCGACCTGCTGCGTGCTGCCGCGGTCCCTAGCCTGCTGCTGTGCTGAGGCGCCGGTCGTAGGCCTCGCGCAGACGCGCCCATCCCGACCAGAACGAGGGCCTCGGCTGCGCACTCAGGCACGCGACGAGGAGATCCAGGTGCATGTGCCAGCCGGCACCGACCATAGTCCGCATCGCATGCTCCGCCAGCCGGTGGTGGGTCACGGTGAGCAGGACGCACTCGCCCTGCGCTTCAAGCTCGAAGCACACTTCCCCGCCGCCCTGCCACTGGAAACTGAGCCGGTAGGGTGCCTCGACGCGAAGGAGCGGGCAGTCCATTCGGATCTCGTCCGGAAATCCGTCGGGCTTGCCCGCCAGCGAGTCGGACAGTTCGTCGTTGCGCCAGACCAGTTCCACCGCGCCACCGGTGCGCAGGTCCATGTCGCCGTCGGCCAGCCACTGCGCCCGCAGGTTCGCGTCGGTGAGATAGGCCCACACACGCTCGATCGGGCCGGGCAGTCGCCGCTGGATTCGCAACGTGGCCGGTTCGATCAGCCAACCATAGGCATCCGGTTCGTGAGGGTGGGTCATGGGTCACCTCCTTCGGGCGTGCGGCGCGTTGCGGGCAAGGGCGCATCGAGAAGCTGCTCCAGCCGGTCGAGGCGCGCGTTCCAGAATCGTTCGTAGTGGGCCAGCCAGGCCGTTGCGCTGGCCAGGGGCGCGGGCTCGAGATGGCACAGATGGCTCCGGCCGCGCACCTCGCGGCGAATCATCCCGGCCCGCTCGAGCACCTGGATGTGCTTTGACGCCGCAGCCAGCGACATGGAAAAGGGCTGCGCCAGCTGCCCGACCGTCATGGGCTCGCGCGATAGTGCGTGGAGCATCGTGCGGCGCGTGGCGTCTCCCAGGGCATGGAACACGGCATCCAGGGGATTCGGACATTGATCAACCATACGGTTGAATATAGCGCCATACGGCTATTAGTCAACTGCTTGGTTAAATAAACCCGCCACGCCATTTGAACCGGCCTTCCGCCTGGCGCGACACACCTCGCGTCCAGGAGCGTGGTCGCGATGCCGCACTCCCGGCTCATCGGTCGCCACGTCCCCGGGCGGCGCCTCACGCGTATCCAACGGAGAAAAGACACATGACACCTGCCAAACAGGCCGCCCTGGTACTCGCCGGCACCCTGCTCCTGACCGGCTGCGTGCAGACCGTGGCCCCCCGCCCGGTCGCCCGCACGCCCCACATCGACACGCAGTTCCGCACCTCGGACGGCGACCTGATCCGGGTGACGTCGCGGGATGGCGCCGACCAGCGGGGCAAGGTCACCGTCTGCCTGCGCAATCTCACCAAGAGCGGCTGGTGGAAAGGCATGCACTGGAAGAAGGTGAAGCCGAAGGAGGCCCGCTACGTCGCGGACGGACGCAACGCCCGCGCCTGCGGCACCCACCCGGCCAAGGGTGCCCACACCTGGACCCTCTACAAGGCCAAGATGCTCGGCATCAAGAAGCACGTCGGGCAATACCGTTTCGACCAGTCGCGGCACGCCGACCGCACCATCTTCGTCGACTGGATGAGCGACTGAACGGGCGGCGGTCCCTGTGCGCGAGCCAGGGCGCCGGGCGGGACCTCAGCGAAAGTTGAGGTCCCCCGGCGTATAGAGCAGTCCGCGCTCGCTGAGGCTCTTGCGCCGCTGTCCCCCGCTCCGCCGGCAGGGATCCCCCAGGTAGCCCTGCACCCGCCCGTTGCCGGCGTAACCCCAGGCGCCCGTTCGCGTGTCGACCCAGTAGGCCCCGTCCGGAATCCAGGCGCAGTGCATCTGCTGCAGCACGGCCAGTTGTCCCGTGGTCAGGCGCTGCCCATTCACGACGACCTGGCGCGTCTGGGCCTGCACCGTCGTGATCGTCGTCATCAACAGCGCGACGACGAATTGCGCGTAACGTGTTTGCATGTCCGGTCTCCCGCGGTTCGAGTCTCGGGCCGCCGGCCGGCTTGCCGGCTGAGCCCCCCGACCATGGGTCGCCCATCCCGCCGCAGCCGGTTCATGCCATTCACCTGGGTCGGACGGACGGTGGATCGGTCGGCCCGGCCAGTGCCGGATCGGCCCGCAATCGCGCCACCAGCAGATCGACGAAGGCTCGGACCTTGGCCGAACCATGCCGCCATTCGCGATGCACGACGTGGACCGGCAGCGGCAATGGCTCGAATTCGGACAACAGGACCCGCAGGCTGCCGTCCGCCAGATGGGGTGCGACCTGATAGGAGAGCAGCCGGGCAATGCCGAATCCACCGACGGCGGCGCGGACGGCGCCATCGTTGGTGGTCACCATCAGGCGTGGCTGTACACGGACCGCCCGCGAGCCGGCTGGCGTGACGAACCGCCAGTCGAACGTGCCGAATGGGCCGCTGCCGGCCCGCGACGCGATCGTCGCATGGTCCGCGAGCGCCTCGGGGCTGCCCGGGCTGCCGCGCCGGGCCAGGTAGTCCGGCGCCGCCACCAGCACAAGGCGCACCGAACCGACGCGGCGGGCCCGCAGGCTCGAATCGGCCAGTTCCCCGATCCGGACGGCCACGTCGACCCCCTCGTCGATGAGGTTCACCACCCGGTCCACGAAGAGCGCATCCACCCGGGTCTCCGGGTAGCGGTTCAGATAGTCAACGATCCCCGGGATGACAAACAGCTGGCCGAACAACACGGATGCCGTCACGGCCAGGTCGCCCCGGGGCGTCGCATTGATACCGGCTGCGGCCTCGTCCGCGGCATCCACCTCGGCCAGAATCCGGCGGGCGTCCTCGAGGTATCGACTGCCCGCCTCGGTCACCCTCACCTGCCGGGTGCTCCGATGCAGCAGGCGCACGCCGAGCCGACGCTCGAGCGCCGCGACAGCCCGCGTCACGGCCGGTGGCGACATCACCAGTCGGCGCGCCCCGGCCGCGAAGCCCCCGGCTTCCGCCACCGCGACGAAGACCTGCATCTCCCTCAGCCGATCCATCACAAATTCCACTTTTTGGAATATTCAATTGTTTTCCGTGGTGATTCTTATTTCAAGTGATCGTTGGCACAGTGGCCTTACCCGCTGCACCTCGCGGCGGCCAAACCAGTAACCGACACGACAAGGAGAACCACCATGAGCCGTATCACCGTCATCGACCACGCCACCGCCAACCCGGAGCAGAAGGCCCTGCTCGACGCCATCGCCAGCCAGCTCGGCATGGTGCCGAACTTCCTCAAGGTATTCGCCAATTCTCCGGCCGCCCTGCGCGCCTTCCTGGGCCTGCATGGCATCGCCGGCGAAGGCCACCTCGATCCGCAGACCCGCGAGCGAATCGCCCTCGCGCTGGCCGAGCAGAACAGCTGCCAGTACTGCCTCTCCGCCCACGCGGCGATCGGCCGCAAGGCCGGTCTCGATCACGCGGAGATCGCCGCCAATCGCGCTGGCACGAGCCACGACGCCAGGGCCGCCGCAGCCGTCGCCTTCGCGCGCGCTCTGGTCGAGCACAAGGGCGAGGTCACGACCGCCGAGTTGCTGGCCGTGCGCAATGCGGGCTACGACGACGCCGAGATCGTGGAGATCATCACCCACGTTGGCATGAACCTGCTCACCAACATCCTCGGCAAGGCCAGCCGCGTCGAGATCGATTTTCCGAAGGTGGAACTCAAGCAGGCCGCCTGAGGCCCCACGCGTGGTCTCGGCGGAATGCCGCGGCCACGCCTTCTCTGGAGCGAGGACATGGGACACCGATTCGCACGCATTGCCTTTACCGACGATGTCCGCCGGGTCCAGGCCGAGATGGGCAGCCTGCAGCCCCTGGACGAGGATTGGCGGAAAGACCACAACCACCGGCTCGGCGACGCCGAAGCCGAATTCATCGCCGCCCGCGACAGCCTCTACATGGCCACGGTCAATGCCGATGGCTGGCCCTACATCCAGCACCGGGGCGGTCCGGCCGGCTTCGTCCGGGTACTGGACGAGGGCACGATCGGCTTCGCGGACTTCCGCGGCAACCGTCAGTACATCAGCGTCGGCAACCTGCGCCATGACGACCGGGTCGCCCTGTTCTTCATGGACTACGCCAACCGTACCCGCCTGAAGCTCCTCGGGCGGATCACCGTGGTACCGGCAGACGATCGCGAGACACTCGCCCGACTGGAGGTCGCCGACTACCGGGCCGCGGTAGAGCGCGGCTTCCTGGTCCGGGTCGAAGCCTTTGACTGGAACTGTCCGCAGCACATCACGCCGCGGCTGTCGCTCGCCGAGGTGGAGGCCCGTCTCGCACCCCTGCGAACCCGCCTGGCGGAACTCGACGCCGCGGCATCGCGTCCGGCCAGCATCGATCGGGGCGACGGCCCGCTTGCGCTGGTGGTCACGGGCGTTCGCCAGCTGACGCCCCGGGTGCGCGCCTTTGAGCTGCGCAGCGCCGACGGGTCACCCCTCCCGCCGGTGGAGGCTGGCGCCCATCTGCACGTCCCGGTCGATGAGGCAGGCGGCCTGCGCCCCTATTCTCTCTGTTCAAACCCGGCCCGCCGCGACATCTACGAGATCGCTGTGCTGCGCGAGGCCGATGGCAGCGGCGGCTCGCGCGCGATGCACGACCAGATCACGCTCGGCAGCCTCCTCCGCTGCCAGGCGCCCGCCAACCATTTCCGCCTCCATGATGACCCGCGCCCCGCCTTGCTGATCGCGGGGGGCATCGGCATCACGCCGATCAAGGCGATGGCGCAGACCTTGCTGGCTCGCGGCACCCCGTTTCACCTGCACTACGCGGGACGTAGCCGAAAAGAGATGGCCTTTGCCGACCGCCTCGAGCGGGCGCTCGGACGCTCCCTCACGCTCTATCCGGCCGACACGGGCCGGCGGATCGATCTCGAGGCGGTCCTGCGTGCTGCACCGGCCGACGCCCTGGTCTATCTCTGCGGACCGGCGCGCCTGATCGATGCGGCCCGAAGAACGGCGGCGGCGACCGGGATCGATGCCGCCCGCCTGCGTAGCGAGCGTTTCGACGCCGAGCCGGGCGCAGGCGACCGCCCGGTGCGCCTCGAGCTGGCCCGCTCCGGGCGCCGGATCGATGTACCGGCCGACCGCAGCCTGCTCGACGGGCTGCTGGCTGCCGGGGTCGAACTGCCCTGGAGTTGCCGGGCCGGCGTCTGCCGCAGCTGTGCCGTGCGCGTGCTGGACGGCGAACCCGAGCACCGCGACGCGGCCTTGTCTGCCGCCGAACGGACCGGTCAACGCCTCTTTTGCCCCTGTGTTTCCCGGGCCCACGGCCCCACCCTGACCCTTGACCTGTAAGGAGCCTCTGATGCCCCTCCCGAGCCGCCCTCCGCTTCCCCCATTCGACCGAAACAGCGCCATCCATAAAGTGCGCCTTGCCGAAGACGCCTGGAACAGCCGCGACCCCGAGCGTGTCGCGATGGCCTATACGGCGGATAGTCGCTGGCGCAACCGCGACCAGATCTTTGCGGGCCGCGCCGCGATCATCGACTTTCTCCGTGCCAAGTGGGCGCGCGAGCATGACTACCGGCTGATCAAGGAAATCTGGGCCCATGGCGACGACCGGATTGCCGTGCGCTTCGCCTACGAGTGGCATGACGACGCGGGGCAGTGGTTTCGCGCCTATGGCAATGAAAACTGGCGCTTCGATGCCGATGGGCTGATGGCCGAGCGCCATGCCAGCATCAATGACCTCGCGATACATGCCGACGCCCGGCTGTTCCGTTGGCCACAGGGCCGGCGACCGGACGACCACCCCGGCCTGAGCGAGCTGGGCCTCTAGGCCGTGGGCCGTCCCCCGGTAGGGCGCGCGCTGCCCCGCGATCCACTGGCCGCACCGCCCCTCCCGCCGCCCGCGGCTTCGCAGATGAGGGCCAGCTGACTACACTGCCTGCTTGCCCACTGCCAGCGCACTGCCATGTCCGACGCCTCTGCCTCGATCCACGTCTCGGCCCTGTACCACTATCCGCTCAAGTCCTGCGCGCCCCTGCCACTGGGGCGCGCCTACATCGACGAACTCGGCCTCGCGGGCGATCGCCGCTACATGGTCACCGACCCGGACGGAAGATTCCTTACCGGGCGCCGGCACCCTCGCCTGGCGAGCCTGCTGGCGACACCGCTTGACGGGGGGCTGGTCCTGGCGGCGGCGGGCCGCGAAGCGCTCACGGTCCGCCTGGCGGACCTGCCCGACACACGGATGACCGTCGAGGTCTGGCGCCAGTCTGTCGAGGCGAGGCACTGCGGAGCCGCCGCGGACCACTGGCTCAGCGAGTATCTGGGGGTCCCCGCCCGGCTGGTCCATTTCGACCGGGACAGCCACCGCCCCATCAAGGATGTCGCCGACCGTCAGGTCGGATTCGCCGACGGCTATCCGCTGCTGCTGGCCAGCGAGGCCTCCCTTGACTGGCTCCGGCAACGCTGCCCGAGCCCGATCGAGATGGCGCAGTTCCGCCCGAATCTCGTCGTCAGCGGTGCCGAAGCGTGGGCAGAGGACCACTGGCGGACGATCCGGATCGGTGGCGTCCTGTTGACGCTGCATTCACCCTGCGAGCGCTGCAAGTTCATCACGCTGGCGCCGCGCAGCGAAAGCTTCCATCCCATGCAGCAGCCATTGCGCACCCTGATCAGCCATCACAGTGACGCCAACCGGACCCCACTGTTCGGCCACAATCTCATCGCCCAGGGCACCGGCGTCATCGAAACCGGCATGCCCGTGGAAGTCCTGGCGTAGATCCTGACCGCCTCCTCGATGGCCCCGCTGCACCGCGAGTCCATGCAGAGGGACAACTGCGACATACCCGAAGCGGGGTCACTCGTCTAGCATGGGCGGCGAAGAGCACGCAGACGCCCGGACCAGCCCACACCCTGGAGACACCATGCCGTACGCCGACCGTCTTGCCAGTCGCCTGCATCAGGGCCCGACGCCGCCGTCGCACATCTGCCGGCCCGCTCATGGGCAGCGGCCCCACGACCGGTGTCATGGCGGACGGGCACGATGAACCGACCCAGCCAGGCCGGCGCCATGGGTGGGTCCGGTACCTGCGCCGTCTGCGAGCGCCCGCTCTCGATCGTGGACGCGCGCAGAACGCCAACTGGCGAACCCCCCGTGTGCGCCTCGCGCGAATGCCATTGGGCGATCACCCAGCGGGCACGGCTCGGGGAGCCGGGGTTCGGCAATTTCCTCCGCCTGCACCGCGCCAAGCTCGCCCAACGCAAGGCCGAGCAGGCTCGCTGGCAGGCGCGGCGCGAGGCGGAGCAGCGCTTCGAACGGCGGCAGAACCGCCGCTTCCTCGCGGTCATCGCCGCAAAGGATCCGTCGCTCGCGGGCGCGCCGGTCGTCAACCTGCCCAACGGGGTGCGGCCGGAGCAGCCGATCGAGGCTGAACGGGTCGCCCGCTACCGCGACCATCTGATGGCGCTGATCGAGTCGGCACGGCGGGACACCTCGATCGAGGACAGCAACGCCAACGGAGAGTGGCGTACGCTCGAGCGGCAGTTGGAACTGGACGCGCTCTACCGGCAACGCCCGGATCTGAAGGCGGAATGCGACGCCCTTTGCCGCCACTGCCAGGGCGGTTGCTGCACGACGGGTGCCGAGCACGCCCACCTGAATGCGCTGACGATGCGAAGGCAGCTTGAGCAGGATCCCGCCCTGACCGACGAGGCGCTTTGTGAACGATATCTCGCGCAGCTACCGGCACTGACGCGGGCCGGCAGTTGCATCAATCACACCGCCCGGGGCTGCGCGCTCCCGCGGGAGCTGCGGTCACCGACCTGCAATGCCTACTATTGCGACGAGCTGAAGTCACTCCAGGCGGCGCGCAGCGAGACCGCCACGGCCGGGGCGGCGCTGGCCGTGCGGCGCGACTACGACCACTGGCGCCGCCACGACCCGGGGCCCTTTGCCCGGGTCCTGGACATCGTCCGGGTCGAGGCCGGCCAGGCCGCCGAACTCGCACGACGTCCGGCAGACCCCAGGCGGAACACCGAAGGCGGCTGAGGCGCGTGCGCACACGCCGAATGCGGCCGAAGCGCCCCACCGGCCGCCTGCGACGTGCGATGCACCGTCCAGCGCGATCACGAGGCCTGGCTGACTGCGCGTGTGGCACACTCGGCCTTGCCTGTCGCGCGTCGATACTGCGCGCGGGCGAGCGGGTCCGGTGACCTCCGAACGCCAAGCCCATGCATGAAACGCCCCTCCTGACACCCCGCCAGCTCCTCGTGCGCATCTTTGCGGCGATGGTGGCGGTCGACTTCGCCGTTCTGCTGTTTGTCGAGTTCTTGCGAATCGAGCACCTGCCGGCGATCGAAGTCGGACTGGGCGTCCTGTTGCTGGGCCTGTTCGCCACGCCCACGATCTATCTCGCCGTGGTGCGTCCCTTTGTCCGGAACAGGGACCTGGCCATTGAGCAAACAACCCGCATCGCGCTGACCGACCCGCTGACCCGGCTCGCCAACCGCCGGCACTTCCGCGACGTGCTCACCATGGAGTACGCCCGTCATGTCCGATCCAAGGCGACCCTGTCCGTGATCCTCGTGGATGTGGACCATTTCAAGGCCTACAACGACGCCTTCGGCCATATCCGCGGCGACGAATGCCTCCAGGAAGTGGCGACGACGATAGCCGGTTGTCTCCAGCGACCCGCCGACCTGGTGGCCCGCTACGGCGGCGAGGAGTTTGTCGTGATCCTTCCGGACACGGACCTCGTCGGAGCGCGAACGGTCGGCGAGCAGATTCGTGCGGCGGTCGAGTTCAAGGCACTGCCCCATGGCGCATCCGGCGCCGGCGAGGTTGTTACGGTAAGCGTCGGGGTGGCGGCCGACCAGTGCAGCCGGCGCTCGTCCGGCATGGCACTCGTCGCACAGGCCGACGAATACCTCTACAAGGCCAAGTCCGCCGGCCGCAACCAGGTCATGAGCGGCGCCCTCGAGCGCGTTCCCGATTCCATGCCGAGCTTCGGTACGCAACTGGGCGGCGGCTACCGGTCCGGCAATACCCACATCGACGCCCAGCACCTGCAGATTCTCGGCGACGCCGACCGCCTGCTGCTCGCGCTGGCCGAGCCCGACGGCTCGGCCGAGTTCGAGACCGGCGCCGTCGCGTTGCTGCGGCACGTCGCGGTGCATTTCCGGGACGAGATCCAGATCATTCGCGACCTGGGCTTCCCGGGGGTCGAAGAGCATGCTCGGGAACACAAGCGCCTCCTTAACAAGGCCGCCCGGCAACTCGAGGATTTTCGCAACGGCCGCATCTCGGCCAGCGTCCTGTTCCAGTTCCTGGCACGAGAGCTCGTCTTCGAGCACGTCCTTCTGGCGGACAGCGAGTTCTTCTCTTATACGATGGCCGCCGCTGACGCCGGCATCGACAAGAGCGTCCCGCCGACGGCCGCCTGACGCCGCACCGCTGGTCTCAGGCCGGCTGGCGCAGCAGGCGCAGGTAAGCCTCGCGCGTTTCCCGGGAGACCGACGCGAGCACCTGTTCGTACGCCGTCTGATGTCGCCTCACCAGCCTGGCGGATGCCACCGGGCGTGATTTGCAGAACCAGTGGCAACTGTGCTGCAACAGGTAGATTTCCGCCGTCATCATGAACGCCCGGCTGCGCCGCTCCAGCCCCTGCGCATTGGTCGCGACCCGCTCGATGCCATCGGCGTGCACCGCAACCAGGCGGCGCAGGTCGATCGTCGCGCCCGGAAACAGCCGCGCCGCATAGGGCAAGGCCACCGGCAGGCTGCTGAAACAGAAGTCACTGTGAGGAGCCTGTTCGAGATCGGCCTGCAGCCGGCGCAGGTCTCGCACGAGTGACGCTTCGGTGGCCTCGAGCGAGTTCCAGACCTGCTCACGGCGCTCGATGTCCGACTCTCCGAGCGCCCGCAGATAGCCTTCGGCCAAGGTCTCCATCAGGCCCTCGATTCGATACGGCTGGAGCGCCCGCCCCAGGCGCCCGATGCGGACCTTCTCCTCCTGGACGCGCAGCACCAGCCCCGCACCGAGAACAAAGAGAAACAGAACGTAAGATTCCATGCTCGCCATTGTCGGCCGATCCAGACTGCGCTGACAATGCAATTGCGCGTCGCGCGGTTGGCACCGAAACGACCGGCTTGGCCGCCAAACGCCGATGGACTATCTTGACGGCATAAGCCGCGTTCCAGTTCGACCACGACATGAACAGAGCCTTCCCCAATGCCGGCCGCCTCTCGCCCGCCGACCTCCATGCGCAGGCGGTGGGCGTGGCCAACCCGCCCCTGTCCCAAGCGCAGGCGATTGCCCAGCTTCGCCAGCAGCACGACGCGCTGGCCGCGCTGTTCAACGAGACGTCCGCCGCACTCGCAGCCCTCCGGCAAGCGGAGATCGCCCAGGTTTCCGACGGATTCGCCCACCTTCACGAAGCGGCGTTCCATGCGCAGCTCGCCGCGTTGGCCAACGGCCTGTTCGAGACCTTCCGCCGCCTGAAGCTGCGTGAGGAAGACACGCTTCGGCTCGCCGGCATGCGCCGTTTTTCTGGCGCCTGGACCGAGCACAAGCAGAGCCATGCCCGCTTCCTGCGCCTGCTGGCGACCCACCTGGCGGATCTCGACCGGGATTCGCCGGGCTGCATTGCACACGAACTCGCGGTGCTGATCGACGAGTACTGGGCCGTCCATGCCGTCGACCACGACCATCTCGCCTTCAGCCTGCTCGATCTCCTGCCACCGGCTGCGCCCCAGCCGGCCATGGCGGTGCCTCCGCCCCCCTAGGGTCTGCGGCCGGATCGCTCAGGACCCAGGCAGGGAAAAGGCCCGGTTGATCGCCTTCACCGCCGGCGCCTCGTCCCAGGCGCGCGCACCGTAGACCTTGTGCAGGACCTTTCCGGTCGGGTCGACCAGTACCGTCAGCGGGATGCGGTTGGCGCCCAGCATGTGCTCGATCGTCAGCTCGTGATCGATGAAATGGGGAAAGCTGGTGCCCGCCTTGTCGAGAAAAGCGCGGGCCCGTTCCGGGTAATCGTCGATCGAGACACCGATCACCTGGACCTGCTCCCCGAGCCGGCTGGCGAGACGCTCGAGCGAGCCCATCTCCGCCAGACAGGGTCCACAGTAGCTGGCCCACACGTTGATGATCAGCGGCTTGCCGCGGAACTCCGACAACAGGCGCGGGTTGCCGGTCAGGCCACGCATCGTCACGTCCCGCAGCTCGCGGCCCTCTGCGACCTCGCCCGGGGTGGCCGACTGCGCCGGCCCCGACAGGCCGAGCAGCAGGGCCAGGCCCGCCAGCCAGCGCATGTTGAACAGCTCCTGCATCGACGTCCCCCCCAGCTTTGGCTCAGCGCACCGCGCGCGATTTCCGCCATTTTCGCACAG
>JBNLCM010000086.1:0-13803 GCA_050303815.1 Rhodocyclaceae bacterium | reverse complement strand
GTGCAAGCACATCGAGGTCAAGAACGACGAGCCGGTGATCGAGGACATCCTGCGCGAAATCAACAAGGGCATGTGGACCATCGGCTACACCGGCCAGAGTCCCGAGCGCCTGAAGGCCCACCAGCAGAACTGGCACACCTTCGACTACACCACCCTCGAGGCCAAGGGCGGGCCGGCAAACGGCGACACCTACGGCCTGCCCTGGCCGTGCTGGGGCACGCCGGAGATGAAGCATCCCGGCACCCACGTCCTGTACGACACGAGCAAGCCGGTGGCCAAGGGGGGCCTCAACTTCCGCGCCCGCTTCGGCGTCGAGTACGAGGGCAAGAACCTCCTCGCCGAGGGCTCGTATCCGGTGGGCTGCGAGCTGAAGGGCGGACATCCGGAATTCACCGCCGATCTCGTCAAGAAGCTGGGCTGGTGGAATGACCTGACCGCCGAGGAACAGGCTGCCGCCGAGGGCAAGAACTGGAAGACCGACCTCTCGGGCGGCATCCAGCGCGTGGCCATCAAGCACGGTTGCGCCCCGTTCGGCAACGCCAAGGCCCGCGCCATCGTGTGGACCTTCCCTGACCGGGTACCGCTGCACCGCGAACCGCTCTACACCACCCGGCGCGACCTGGTGGCCGACTACCCAACCTACGACGATCGCAAGAGTCACTACCGCCTGCCGGTCATGTACCGGTCGATCCAGCAGACCGACTACGCCAAGGACTTCCCGATCATCCTCACCAGCGGCCGCCTGGTCGAGTACGAGGGTGGCGGCGACGAGAGCCGGTCCAATCCGTGGCTGGCCGAGTTGCAGCAGGAGATGTTCGTCGAGCTGAACCCGGTTGACGCCAACAACAACGGCATCAAGGGCGACGACATGGTGTGGGTGGAGACCCCGGAGGGCAAGATCCGCGTCAAGGCGCTGATCACCGAACGGGTCAAGCCGGGCGTGGCCTTCGTCCCGTTCCACTTCGGCGGCGTATTCCAGGGCAAGGACCTGCGGCACAAGTATCCCGAGGGCTCCGACCCGTACGTGCTCGGTGAGTCGGCCAACACGGCGATGACCTACGGCTACGACTCGGTCACCCAGATGCAGGAATCCAAGGTTTCCTGCTGCCGCATTGCCGCAGCCTAAGAGGAGTCGATCATGGCAAGAATGAAGTTCCTGTGTGACGCCGAGCGCTGCATCGAGTGCAATGCCTGTGTCACCGCCTGCAAGAACGAGCACGAGGTCGAGTGGGGTGTGAACCGCCGCCGCGTGGTCACCATCAACGACGGCGAGCCCAACGAGAAGTCCCTCTCGGTCGCCTGCATGCACTGCACGGACGCCCCGTGCGCAGCGGTCTGCCCGGTGGATTGCTTCTACACCACCGAGGACGGCGTCGTCCTGCACAACAAGGACGCCTGCATCGGCTGCGGCTACTGCCTCTTCGCCTGTCCGTTCGGCGCGCCCCAGTTCCCGCAGGACGGCGCCTTCGGCGAGCGCGGCAAGATGGACAAATGCACCTTCTGCGCGGGCGGCCCCGAAGCCGACAATTCGCCCGAGGAGCGCACCAAGTACGGCCGCAACCGCCTCGCCGAGGGCAAGTTGCCCCTGTGCGCCGAGATGTGCTCGACCAAGGCCTTGCTGGCCGGTGACGCCAACCAGGTGTCCGACATCTTCCGCGAGCGCGTCGTCGCCCGCGGTTCGAACCGGGGCGCCTGGGGCGAGAACCTGCAATTCAACCCGCTCGGGGGCGGCAAGGGCTGACCGGCCCGCCTGCTGCTGGTACGGTCCGCCGGCGCCCTGTGGCGCAGGCGGCCGACACACGACAACCGGAAAGGGGAGAATTCAATGGGAGCGTACTCGCTAAACCGGCCCGCGGCGTGGCTGCTGCGGCTGGTGGCGGTGCTCGTGGCACTGCTGTCGGCCCCACTGTCGATGGCGGCGGACGCGCCAGCGGCCAAGGCGCCCGGTGACCAGGTGGCCGACTACTGGCGTGAGGTGCGACAGGGGGTGCCGGGCCTGAGCCAGGTCCAGGGCGCCGAGTCCGGCGTGCTGATCAATGCCGAAGGCCAGGCCTGGCGCGACCTGCGCAACGGCCCGATCAAGAAGTACGGCGGCACGATCCTGCTGGCGATGATCGGCGTCATCGCGCTGTTCTATCTGGTCAAGGGCCAGATGAAACTGTCCGAGCCGCCGACCGGACGCAAGATGCAGCGCTTCACGTCCTTCGAACGCTTCGCCCACTGGGGCACTGCCGTGACCTTCGTGCTGATGGGCATCACCGGCCTGGCGATCCTGTTCGGCCGCACGGTGCTCGGCCCCCTGATCGGATCGGAAGGTCTGGGTGGCCTGCTGGCGCTGGGCAAGCTGGTCCACAACTACCTGGGACCGGTCTTTCTGTTCTTCACGATCCTGCTGATCGGTGCCTTCCTGAGGGACAACGTCTGGCAGAAGTGCGACGCCGCCTGGATCGCCAAGGCCGGCGGCCTGTTCTCCGGCGGCCACGTGCCGTCCGGCCGCTTCAACTTCGGCGAGAAGACCTGGTTCTGGATCGGCGTGACCTTCCTCGGCCTGTTCGTCGCCGGGACCGGCCTGATCCTCAACTTCCCCGCCCTGGTGGACCGCACGCGGGAGCTGATGCAGGACCTCGTGCTGCTGCATGCCATCGGTGCCGTGATGCTCCTGGCCCTGTCCTTCGGCCACATCTACATGGGCACCATCGGTGTCGAGGGTGCCCTCGACTCGATGAAGACCGGCGAGGTGGACGAGACCTGGGCCAAGGAACACCACGAGATCTGGTACGACGACGTCAAGGCCGGCAAGTCAGGCCACCCCTGACGCAAGCGGCGCCGCAACCGGACCGGGGCCACCAGGCCCCGGTCTTTTTTTCGTGCTCCATCGCGGGAGGTCTACGATGCGCCTCGTGGCTACGCTGCTGACCGCCAGCCTCGCCCTGCCGGCCACCGCCCTGGGTGGCGGTGATGTGCTGCGTCAGTTCGGACTGGCGAGCTGCCTCGCGCAGGCCTTCGAAGGGACCCCCGCCGGGGAGGATGCCCGGCGGGCCGCAGGGGGCCTGCTCGAGCTCGGCGACCAGCCGTTCGAAGCCTTCGAGGCAGCCGACCGGCTGGCGCGTGCCGCCCTCGCGGCCGCCGGCCCCGCCAAGGATGGCCTGCCGATCGCCACGCTCGCCTGTCTCCGCTTCTTCGACTCGACTGCCCTTCGCGAGCTGGCCGCACGCTATCGTCGCGCAGCACCGCCGCCCCTCGATTCCGTCCCACCCGAGCGGCCCTGACCCCGGGACTTCCGGCGGTTCGGCCGTGCCATCGACACGCCTCAATCCGCCCGCAAGGTACCCGGGGAACGCCTTCGCGCAGCGAACGTCGTCGTCGCCCGCAGCCGTACAGCCCGTCACGGCCCGCGTGCGAATTGCGCATCTTCCGCCGCTCGGGGCGACAGGCGGGCAAGTCAGGTCGATAGCGATCAACGCCGCCCCGTGCCATTTGCATACATTGCCCTGCAACAGTCCAATACAAAGATACGCCGCAAGGCACTGCGCAAGCTCCCGCTCGCCACCAAGTTCGGCCTCGCTCTGGCGGCGACCGCCGTCCTGATGCTGATTGCTCTCATGACCCTGTGACTCACCGAGCGCGACCGCACCTTCCAGGCACGGGACGCCGTGGTCCATACCCTCGTCGACCAGGGCCTCGCGCTGATGCGGAGTTTCGACGCCGAAGTGGACCGTGGCCGCCTCGACCGCGACACGGCACAGGCGCTCGCCCGCCGCGCGATCGCCTCGATGCGTCGCAGCGGCGATGTCAGTTTCACCGAGGGACACCGGGGGGTCGAGGCACGGGAACGCCTGCGCAGAGAACTCGATGGCCTGGGCGACACCGTGGCTCGCATGGCGCATCGGCTGGCGGGCTTCATGGACAGCACCCCGACCATCAGAGGCCTGACCCAGAAGGTACGGGACATCGCCGACCAGACCAACCTGCTGGCACGGAACGCGTCGATCGAAGCGGCGCCGGCAGGGGAATCCGGCCGCGGCGTCGCCGTGGTCGCCGACGCGGCTGGCAAGCTCGCCGAGAGATCGGCTCGCGCGGCCACCCAGGGCATCGCACGGAAAGTCGAGAACCTTGCCCAGGTGGCCGAGGAGAACAGCGCAGGCGCCCTCAGCAAGGCCCAGTCGGCTTGCCAGATGCAAGCCCTCTCGCTGGCCCTGCAGGGTACCGTCCGGGCTATCGCATCGCCTGGTTCACGCGCCTCCGGGCTGCGTCAGCGGAACCTTGTGGCGAGGGGCGACTCGATGTACGGATCGAGTCTCAGCGAGGAGAACACCGCCCCATGGAACCACAGGAAATTCGCGCCATCCTGGCCATCTGCCTGATGGCTGCCTTCGCCGATGGCGACAAGAACGACGCCGAGCGCGCACACATCCGCGAGGTCGCCGATGGCTTGGGCCAGGCGGCGGGCGGCGAGCTCATCGGCCTGTACCAGGACGTCCTGCTGGGGCGCATCGACCTCGCCGCTGCGGCTGCCTGTCTGGCGCGTCGCGAGCTGCGGCAGCTCGCCTTCGAGATGGCCGTCGGCGTCTGCGATGCCGATGGGGTCCACGGCGAGGCGGAAGGGGCCTTCCTGGACCGCCTGCGCGACGCCCTCGGCCTGGCCCCCCGGGAGAGCGACGCCGTCCTGTCCACCGCAGACGCCATCGCGTCCGCGCCCGTGGCACCGCCGGCAGCCGTCATGCCTGCGGTGGACGACGCGGAGCTCGATCGCATGATCATGAATGCCGCGATTCTCAATGGCGCACTTGAACTGCTGCCCCAGTCCCTCGCCTCGATGGCGATCATCCCGCTGCAGACTCGACTGGTCTACCGGATCGGCGAGCATCACGGCTATACGCTGGACAAGGGACACATCACCGATTTTCTTGCCACGATCGGCGTTGGGCTCGGCGCCCAGTACCTGGAGCAGTACGGCCGCAAGCTGATTGGCGGCCTGCTCGGCCAGGTGGCCGGCAAGGCGGGCAAGTGGGTGGGCCGCCAGATCACAGGGTCAGCCTTCTCCTTTGCCACGACCTGGGCGCTCGGTCAGGTGGCGCGGCGCTACTATGGCGGCGGCCGCTGCCTCGATGCCACGGCGCTCAAGTCCGCCTTCAGCGGGCTGCTCGGCGAGGCACGTTCCCTGCAACAGCGGGTGATGCCGGAGATCGAGGCGCGGGCCCGCACCCTCGATGTCGACCAGGTGCTGGCCGACGTGCGCAGCCAGGGCCTGCGGTCCTAGCGCAGCGCGGCCATCCAGCGCGCAAGGACGCGGCTGATCACTTCCGGCGCGGTCACCAGTCGCGACTCGCCGACGGCGCGGCCCATGACCGGCAGGGCCGTGGCAGGACGACGGGCGTCCTGCCGCCGCGGCTCGAACAGGGCTTCGGCCATCGCGACGGCTCGCGGACCGGCCGTGGCCTGATTGATGTTAACGGCAACGGCCGTTGCGAAGTCGCCGGCCAGGGCGGCCGGTGCCAGGGACGCGGCAAGCGCCGGCGCGGCAAGCAGGTGTCGAATCGGTCGCATCATGCGGGTCTCCAGTGGGATCGATTCCAGGCTATCCGGGAGCCGGGGGGGACGGACATCGGCAAGCGCCCAGAAGCCGTGTCGGTGCGCACCTACGCCACCGGCCCCCGCCCGCCATTGAAGTGGGGTCTGGACATCGCGATTCAATCAGGCCACGTTGTCGATCAGACCCGATCTCGCTCGACAGGTTCACATCCGCCCAACGGAGTGACGCGATGCCCCCTTGCCCCTTGACCCCGACACCCCCGCACGAACCGGCACGAACCCGGCCGATCGGTCGCAGTCGGAGCCTGTTCCATCCCTATCCGATTCCCGAAGCCAGCCCGGCCATGCGATCGATTGCCTACGACGACCGCATGCGCCCCCACCCGACCCCCTACGAGGAGCCTGACCATGACGCTTGAGCCCTATCTCTTTTTCAATGGCCGCTGCGAAGAAGCCCTCCAGTTCTATACGGAGCGCCTCGGTGCGGAAGTCACCGCGCTGATGCGTTACGCCGACGCGCCGCCCAACGAGGACGGCTGCGGGGCGGGCGGCCAGCCCGCGCCCGACAAGATCATGCACGCCAACCTCCGTATCGACGATGCGACCCTGATGGCCTCGGACGGGATGGCCGATGGCTCCCCCCGCTTCGAGGGCTTCTCCCTCGCCCTGGCGGTCGCGGACGAGGCCACGGCGCGCAGCCGCTTCGAGGCGCTGGGGGACGGGGGGCAGGTCCTGATGCCCCTGGGGCCGACGTTCTTCGCACACCAGTTCGGGATGGTGGCCGACCGGTTCGGCGTCAGCTGGATGATCATTCTGCCACGAGACGCCTGAGCCGCCGGCCCCGCGGCGGCTGGCCCAACAACCGTGACGGCGATCAACATAAGCGTTCGCTTACGCTAAAGCTCCTATTACTTTCTCCGTATATCTACGGGCAAAGCGGGCGGTTCCCCGGTCCGGGGAACCGTCCTGCAATCCAGGAGAGGAATCATCATGAGATCACTGTCGTCGCTGCCGCTGACATGGCGGCTCTTCGTACTCGTCGCAAGTGCCCTGGTCGGATTCGTGGCCCTGACAGGCCTGGCATCCTGGCACAACAGGCAGGACGTCACGGCCCTCGAACACAAGCGGATCGAGCACGTGGTCGAGGCCGCAGGCACGATCCTCAGCCGCTTCCACGCGCTTGAAACCGAAGGGCGCCTCACCCGCGCCGAGGCCCAGGCCGAAGCCCTCGCCACGTTGCGCGCGCTGCGTTTCGACAACCGCAGCAATTATGTCTTCATCTACAACCAGCAGGCCGTGGCCCTCCTGGTGCCGATCAAGCCCGAGATTGAGGGCAAGTCGCTCACCGGCAAGAGCGACGCCAACGGGGTGAAGGTTTTCGACCGCATCGCCGAGGTCGCCCGCAGCGGCAAGGCACAGAGGATCGAGTATGTGTGGCCCCGCACCGCTGGCGGCGACCCCGAACGAAAGGTCTCCTACGTCGCGCCCTTCGCACCGTGGGGATGGGCGTTGGGAACCGGCATCTACCTGGAGAGCGCCGACACGGCCTTCCGCTCGATGCTGGTGCGAAATCTATCGGTTGCATTTGGCCTGATCCTGCTGGTGTCCCTCATCGCCTATGCCACGGCCCGCGGCATCCTTCGACAGCTCGGCGGCGAGCCAGCCTACGCGTGCGCGGTGATGCATCGAGTCGCCCAGGGTGACCTGCGCTCGGAGGTCGTCGTCGATGGCCCGGCGGACTCGCTGCTCGGCGCCCTCAAGGCGATGGTCGCCGACCTGCGCCAGGTGGTCGGCTCGATCGCCGGCAGCGCCAGCCAGGTCGCCGACAGCTCGACCCACATCTCCGAAGTGGCCCGGGAAGTGGCCGACTCCACCGAACGCCAGACCGACGCGACCGCCTCGATCGCCGCCGCCGTCGAAGAGATGACGGTCAGCATCAACCACATCTCGGACAACGCGGGCGATACCGAGTCCGCGTCGGCGCAGACCGCCAGACTCGCCCAGCAGGGCCGTGAGCAGGCCGTGCAGGCTGCCGACGGCATGAAGCGCATCGCGGGCAAGGTCCAGGAAGCCCGCGACCGCATCGCCCACCTGGCCGAGCGGGCCGATCAGATCAGCGGCATCGCCAACGTGATCAAGGAGATCGCTGCCCAGACCAACCTGCTCGCCCTCAATGCGGCCATCGAGGCGGCGCGAGCCGGTGAGCAGGGGCGGGGTTTCGCGGTTGTCGCGGACGAGGTCCGCGGGCTGGCCGAACGCACGGCCACGGCCACGGTGCAGATCGAGAACATGATCCAGGGCGTGTCGGACGACACCGGCGACGCGGTCGACTCCATGGAGGCGGTCAATCGCGAGGTCGGCAGCGGCGTGAAGATGGTGGAAGAGGCGAGTCAGTCTCTGGGCGAGATCAACGACGGCACCGTGGCAGCCCTCGACCGGATCCGCGACGTGGCCGCTTCGACGCGCGAGCAGAGCAGCGCGAGCACGGCCATCGCCCAGCGCGTCGAGCAGATCGCCGACATGTGCGAACGCACCAGTACCTCGATGGGGACGACCCTTGAGGCGATGCAGTCGCTGGCCCGCCTGTCGGCCTCGCTGCAGACGTCGACGGGGCGCTTCCGGGTCTAGCCCCCCTGTCCCGGTCCGGCCGTGTGAGCCATTGCACGGTCGGCGCCCGGTAGATCGACCGCAACGCCGACCCGACCGCAACCCAGTGAGTAAGGCACCCGGTTTTCCAGACGACTCAGGTTCACAGAGTCCGGCCAGGGCGCCAGGACTGACGGGAGACGACCATGGACAGCGAACCGGCCCAACGACGACTGCAGCGCGAAAACCGCCACTTTGCCGGTACCGGCGGCGTCAGCGAGGGCAACGCCAGCGAGGGCTTCCGCCCGGCCTTCCGCGACAGTGTGACCCAGCAGATCTTTCCCTCCTGCTTCGCCGACGGCCGCGAGGCCCCCTTCCACCTGGTGGACGGATTGCCCGCAGAAGCCGTCGAGGCCCGCGACGCCCGCGGGCGGATCACGCGGATCAAGGCCTCGGTCATCTCCGGCTTCGTTCGCAATGGCCGCTTCTACACCCGCGAGGAAGCCAGCCAGGCCCTCCAGACCCTGCACTGAATCAACATCGCGCAGACAATCTCCTGCGCGTGGGGGTCGGGTCGCCTATCATGCGCTCTGACCCGAACCACCCCATGACTGCGCCATGACGGATGCCGCCCGCGCCCACCCGCTGATCCAGCCTGTCCCTCGAGGCCTCCTCTACCTCACCGCCGGTCTGACCGGCGGCCTGGTGATGGTGATCGAGATTCTGGGCGCCCGCGTCATCGGCCCCTTCTTCGGAGTCAGCCTGTTCGTCTGGACCGCGCTGATCAGCGTCACGCTGCTGTCGCTGGCCTGCGGCTACGCGGTCGGCGGCTGGCTGGCGGACCGGCACCCCTCGGCAAACTGGCTCTACGGCCTGATCGCGGCCGCCGGCGCCTATGTGCTGCTGGTGCCCGCCTTCAAGGTCGGCGTGATGGAGTTCGGCCTCGGCTTCGGCTTGCGCGGCGGCACCTTCGTCGCCGCGATGCTGCTGTTCGGCCCGAGTCTCTTCCTGCTGGGCTGCGTCTCCCCCTACCTGCTGCGGCTCGCGGCGGCCGACATGGCCCGGCTGGGCCGCACCGCCGGCGTGCTGTACGCCGTCTCGACGGCAGGCAGCTTCGCCGGCTCGGCACTGACCGGCTTCTACCTGCTGGGCTACGTCGGGGTCAGCAACGGCCTGAGGCTGGCGGGGGCGCTGTTGGTCGGCCTTGCCATTGCCCACTTCCTGCTGGCGCGGCGCTGGGCCGGGCTCGGCGCAGCCGTCGCGCTGCTGCCCGCCATCGCCGGTCAGCATGGCCTGCCCAGCGTCACGCTGGCCGATGGCACCCGTGCCCGAGTCGTGGAGGCCCGCGACGGCTTCTACGGCGCGGTGAAGGTCATCGAGTACCAGGGGAGTCGCCTGACGACGCGGGAGATGATCATCGACGGACTGGTCCAGGGCGGCATGGATGCCGCAGACGGGCGTCCCATCTATGAATACGCCTATCTGCTCTCGCGCCTGCCGCCCGCGGTCCGGCCCGAGGGACGCAGCGCCCTGGTGGTCGGGCTGGGCATGGGGGCGGCGCCGCGCTGGCTGGCCCGCGCCGGCATCGACACCGAGGTGGTCGAGATCGACCCCCTCGTGCACGAGATGGCGCGCAGCCACTTCGCGTTTCCCGACGCCATCCCGGTGCATATCGAGGATGCACGGACCTATCTTGCCCGCGCGGGACGCCAGTTCGACTTCATTCTGCTCGACGTCTTCAACGGCGACACCACCCCCGGCTACCTGCTGTCGCTCGAGGCTCTGAAGGCCGTCAAGGGTCGCCTGTCCTCCGGCGGCGTGCTCGCCCTGAACCTGATCGGGGGCGTCCACGGCGACGAAGCCATGCTGCCGGCGATCGTACGTACACTCGAATCGGTCTTTGCCGGCGTCTCGCTCCATCCGGCCTTCGTACCCGTGCCCGGCCAGCCGCTGGCCGGCAACTTCGTGCTGCTCGCCAGCGATGGTCCCCTCGCCTACGCCGCGCGACCCGCCCTGGCCGATGTCCACCCGCTGGCCGCCTCGGTGCGCCAGCTGGCCCTGCAACCGCCCGTGCCTGTCGACACTCGCGGCGCCATCGTGCTGACCGACGAGTTCAATCCCCTCGACCTGCTCGATACCCGCTACAAGGAGAGCGTGCGGCGTCAGATCATCGAGACGACGCCTCACGAGATCCTGCTGGCCGGCTGAGCAGCGCTCCGAACGCGTCGTCGAGGCGGGCCGCGAAGCTTTCCGCATCAGCCGGGCCGCCGGGTCTCGACATCCGGTCGCGCAGGCCGGCACGCAGCGCCTCGAGCCGGGGTGCATCCGCGGCAAGACCGGCGCAGATCTCGACGAAATCGGCGGGCGAACCGGCAACCAGTTCGGGCAGCCCGAGCGCGCGAAGCAGGCTCGCCCCGAGGCGGCCCGCGTGCCGGTCACCCGCCAGTGTCACCAGCGGCACCCCCATCCACAGCGCGTCGCAGCTCTGGGTGGCCAGGTTGAACGGGGTGGTGTCGAGGGCAATATCCACGTGTCTCCAGGCCTTCAGGTGCGCATCGAGAGGCTTGGGCCCCTCGAGCCGCACCCGCGCGGTGTCGATCCCGGCCGCCGCAAGGCGTGCCATCACCGCCTTGCGCAGCAGCGGGTCGTCCAGGGTCATCGAGCGCAGGATCAATCGGTAGCGCGGCACCCGGGCCAGCGCGGCCGCCCACAAGGCCAGCGTGGCGTCCGTCAGCTTGGCCAGCTGCGTGGCGCACCCGAAGGTGACATAGCGGTTCTTGCGCATCGGCAGGGGCGAGGGCCCCGGGGCGTCGATGGGTGGCGTGTAGCACAGGTAGCAGCCGTCAAGCCGCACGACCGGCTCGCTGCTCCAGCCCGGCGCGTCCTCGGGTTCTGTCACGGTATCCGCAATCCGGGCATCGAAGCAGTCGAGTCCCGTCGTGCCCGCGTAGCCGAGGAAGGTGGCCTGGCGTGGCGCCGGGCGACGGGCGAACATGCCAAGCCGGTTGTCGGCGGTGTGTCCGGCGAGGTCCACCAGCAGGTCGATGTGGTCGCGTTCAATCTGCGCCGCCAGTGCAGCATCGTCCATCCCGGCACACGACACCCAGGCATCGCAGCCCCCCCGTATCCGCTCGGTCACCGCATCCTCGCGCGCACCACAGTGGTAGGCCGTCACGTGCGCCCGGCCGCGATCGCGATGGTCGAACCAGCCGAGCAGGAACCACGCGACCGGGTGCGCCCGCAGGTCCGCCGACACAATCCCGATCCGGGGTGGCTCACCGGTCGGCCGCCGGATCCCCGCCGCCCCCCGCGGGAACGCGCCACCATGCTCGCGCTGAAGATCGGCCAGACGACCGGCATCCGGTGCGGCAGAAAGCGCGGCAAATAACAGGTTGCTGCGCGCATCGAGGTAGGCCGGATCGCGCGCCAGTGCGGCCTGGTAGCCCGCCAGCGCGTCATCCAGGCGGCCCGCGTCACGCCAGGCATTGGCGCGGTTGTTCAACAGCCGGGGATCGTCCGGCGTCAGGGCCAGGGCACGCTCGAAGGCCGGTTGGGCGGCCAGCGGCCGACCGGCAAGGGTCTCGCTGCTGGCCAGCGCGCCCCAGGCCACCGGGTCCGCGGGGGTCAGCTCGCAGGTCCGGCGAAACAGGGTCGCGGCCGCCGCGGGCTGGCCCAGCGCCAGCAGGCGGAATCCCTGGCGGCGGCAGGCTGCCGCGAGCCCGGCCTTGCCCGCATAGGCCTCGCCCGCCAGCTTCCACGCCCGCTCGAAGCACTCGATGGCCTTCGTGTCGTCGCCCGTGGCCTCATAGAGCGCAGCGAGGTTGTGCCACGCCTGGAACAGTGCCGGGGCCCGCTTGAGGGCCTGGCGATAGGCGGCCTCTGCCGCCTCGGTCTGCCCCTGCCGCCGCCGGACCTGTCCCAGCGAACAGAGGAACGCCGCCTCGTTGGGACGTTCGGCCAGGGCCTGGACGATCCACGCGGCAGCCGGGTCGGGACGGTCGCGCTGCAGCTCGAGCACACCCAGGTAGTGCATGGCGTGGGCATCGCGCGGATTGACGGCGAGGACGGCCCGGTAGGCGGTCTCCGCCGCGTCCAGCTGGCCGCTCTGGTGCCATGCGACGGCTTGCTCTAGGGGCGACTGCGACATGCCTGGCGGGGATCTCCTGTGGTGCGCGGCGCGGACCCGCCGCCTGGCACGGCCCGGCGGCGCCGCGGGGCGGGCGTCAGCGACTCGCCACGTGGTGGGTCATCGCGGCGGCCTGGTGGCCATGTCCATGGCCCGCATCGCCGTGGTGCCGGGGGTTCGGCTTGCCCACCAACCCCCCGACCAGCATGCCGGCGGCGCTGGCGAGCAGGCCGATCAGGTGGGGCTCGACGTCGCCCTCGTAGCCGAACAGGACGAGCGACAGCCACAGGCCGAGACCCAGCACGATGGCCAGTGCGGCGCCAAGGTTGTTGGCGCGTTTCCAGAACAGGCCCGCGGCGAGCGGCACGAAGGCCCCCGCCAGGGTGACCTGATAGGCGTTCTCGACCATCTCGTGGATCGACGAGTCGGTGCTGACCGCATACCACGTCACGAAGCCCGTAAACCCGACGACCGTGATACGCGTCGTCATCAGCAGGGCCTTGTCGCTCATGCCCGGCGAAAAGCCCTTGATCACGTTCTCGGAGAACGTCACCGAGGGCGCGAGCAGGGTGCCGGACGCGGTACTCATGATGACCGAGAGCAGTGCGCCGAAGAAGACGACCTGGGCGGCGAAGGGCATGTAGTTGAGGATCAGGTGGGGCAGGATGAGCTGGGTGTCCTCTGCCATCAGCCGGACGACCATGTCGTTGTCGATCATCGTCGCCGTGTAGGCGAGAAACAATGGCACCGCGGCGAAGAAGAAGTAGGACACGCCGCCGAGCGTCGTGCCCCAAACGGCGACGCGCTCATCCTTCGACGAATTGACGCGCTGGAAGACGTCCTGCTGGGGGATCGATCCCAGGGCCATCGTCAGCAACGCGGCGATCCAGGCCAGCATGTCGGCCGCATCGAGGGACGGCAGGAAAGTGAACTTGCCTTCCGCCGACGCCTTGCCGATCACCGCGGTGAAACCGCCGGCCATGTCCCCGGCCAGCCACGTCACGTAGAGCAGACCGAGCACGATCACGATCATCTGCACGAAGGTGGTCAGGGCCACCGACCACATCCCGCCGAAGAGCGTGTAGAGCAGCACCGCGCCGGCGCCGATGAAGACCCCCTGGCTCATGGAGATCGCTTCGCCCGACAGGACGTTGAAGACCAGCCCCAGTGCAGCCATCTGCGCACTGACCCAGCCGAGGTAGGAGACAACGATGCACAGCGAGAGGACCAGCTCGGTGGTGCGATTGAACCGCACCCGGAAGAAGTCGCCCAGCGTCAGCAGGTTCATCCGGTAGAGCGGCCGGGCGAAGACCAGACCGAACAGCACCAGGCAGAGTGAGGCACCCAGCGGATCGGAGATCAGGCCGCGAAAACCCTCTTCCAGGAAGGTGGCGGAAATGCCAAGCACCGTTTCGGCACCGAACCAGGTGGCGAAGACCATGGCCAGCACCATCGCCATCGGCAGATTGCGGCCAGCGACGATGTAGTCGCGGGCGTTGTGGACGCGGGTGGCGGCATAGAGGCCGATGCCGATGGAGACCAGCAGGTAGGCGACGACG
>JBNLCM010000085.1:0-13339 GCA_050303815.1 Rhodocyclaceae bacterium | reverse complement strand
CGTCGTCTTCGAGGAAATCTCCTCGACCCACCTGAAGGACGACTCCTTCTACACCGACCCGGCCATTGGCCAGAACCCGCGCCGCAAGACGCTGCTGACCTACTGGATGTGACACGATGGCTACGATCAGGGTCGCCGACTGGATCATGCAGCGCCTCGCCGACGAGGGCCTGACCCACGTCTTCGTGTTGCCGGGCGGTGGCGCGATGCACCTGGACGACGGGCTGGCCTGCGAGTCGCGCCTGACCCCGGTCCCCTGCCACCACGAGCAGGCCTGTGGCATTGCCGCCGAGGCCTACGGCCGGACCGGGCACCCCGACAACCCGGGCTTCGGCGTCGCGCTGGTGACGACCGGCCCGGGCGCCACCAACGTCATCACGCCGGTCGCCGGCGCCTGGATCGACTCGGTGCCCCTACTCGTCCTCTCCGGCCAGGCCAAGCGGGCCGACCGCCTCAACGGCCGGCCCCTTCGCCAGGGCGGCGTTCAGGAGGTGGATGTGGTGCCGATGGTGAGGTCGATCACCAAGTACGCGGTCACCGTCACCGACCCGGGCGAGATCCGCCTGCATCTCGAGGCCGCACTGCAGATCATGCGCAGCGGCCGCCCCGGCCCGGTCTGGATCGACGTGCCACTCGACGTGCAGGCCGCGCCGATCGACCCGGCCGCACTGCAGCCGGCGCCGGCCGAGGCGCCCGCCGTGCGCCCAGACCCTGCTCTCGTCGCCCCCGTCGCCGATCGGCTGGCCCGGTCACGCCGCCCCCTGATCCTCGCCGGGCACGGCGTGCGGCTGGCCGGCGCCAGCGCCCGGCTCCGCGCCCTCGCCGAGCGGCTCGGCGTGCCGGTGGCGACAACCTGGAACGCGATGGACCTGCTGCCCTTCGACCACCCGCTCAACGCGGGCCGGCCCGGCGTGGTGGCCCTGCGCGGGGCCAACTTCGCGGTCCAGAACTGCGACCTCCTGATCAGCGTCGGCTGCCGGCTGGACAACATCATCACCGCCTACAACCCGGCGGGTTTCGCGCGCGCGGCGACCAAGGTGGTGGTTGACGTGGATGCGCACGAGATCGAAAAGCTCGACATGGACATCGCCCACCCCTTCGCGTGGGGCGCGGACGCCTTCATCGATGCCCTGGCCGCCGCGTGCACCGTGCCGGGCGACTGCGCGGACTGGCGGCAACGCATTCTCGACTGGCGTGCGCGCTACCCGATCACCCACGGTCAGCCCTTCCCGACCGAGGGAACGATCGGCCACTTCCAGTTCGCCGACCGGCTCTCCGAGGTGATTCCCGAGCACTGCCTCGTCGGGACCGGCAGCTCCGGCCTCGGCGTGGAGGCCTTCTACACCGCCTTCCGCAACCGGGAGGGGCAGCGCATCTTCCTGACCTCCGGCCTCGGGGCCATGGGCTACGGCCTGCCGGCGGCCATTGGCGCCTGCCTGGGCAATGGCGGTCGGCCAATGGTGCTGGTCGAATCCGACGGCAGCCTGCAGCTCAACCTGCAGGAACTCGCGACCCTCGTCGGCCGGCGCCTGCCGATCTGCCTGATGGTCATGAACAACGCGGGCTACTGCTCCATCCGCAACACCCAGCGCAACTACTTCGACGGCAGGTACCTGGGCACCGGGCCCGAGGCGGGCCTGATGATGCCGGACCTCGCGCGACTCGCCGCGGTCTACGACTTGCCCTACCTGCGGATCGATGACGCCGCCTCGCTGGATGACGACCTCGCCCGGGCACTGGCGCTGCCGCGCCCCTGCCTGGTCGATGTCCGGCTGCGGCCCGATGAGACCCTGGCCCCCAAGTGTGCGGCCATCCCGCGGGCAGACGGCTCGATCGTCTCGATGCCCCTCGAGGACATGAGTCCGCTGCTGCCGCTGTCCATCCTGACCGACGAGATGCTGGTGCCGCTGCTGCCGGCCAGCCGGGAAGCCCAGCGGGGGTCCGTCGAGGCATGAACCGCGGCGCCGCACCCGCCTGCCGGATCTGCGCCACGCCCCTGGGCGAGCCTCCCCTGCTGGTCCAGCGCGACATGCCGGCCGCCGCCCAGGGCCTGCCGACGGCCGATCGGCTCGATCAGGACCGGGGCGTCGAGTTGCGCCTGCACCAGTGCCCGGCCTGCGGGCTGGCGCAGCTGAGCAACGACCCGGTGCCTTACTACCGGGAAGTCATTCGCGCGGCCGGAATCTCGCCGGACATGCAGGCCTTCCGCCGGACGCAGTTCCGCGGCTGGCTGGCCGACCACGGCCTGATCGGTCGCCGGGTCCTCGAGGTCGGATGCGGACGCGGCGAGTATCTGTCGATTCTGGCGGACGCCGGTGCCGAAGCCTTTGGCGTCGAATCTTCGCCGGCCGCCGCCGAGGCCTGCCGCTCGGCCGGACTGTCGGTGGCGACCGACTTCATCGAAGGCCCGGAGACGCGGCTGGCCGGCGCCCCCTTCGACGGCTTCATGATCCTCAACTTCCTCGAGCACCTGCCGGCCGCCCATCGTGTCCTGCGTGGCATCGCGGCCCAGCTGAGCGAAGGCGGGATCGGCATGGTCGAGGTGCCGAACTTCGACACGATCCTCGAGCGTCGGCTGTTCGCCGAGTTCATCCCCGACCACCTGTTCTACTTCAGCCGGAGCACGCTCGCGACCCTGCTCGAGGCCAACGGCTTCGAGGTGCTGTCCTGCGAGACCCTGTGGCACGGCTACCTGCTCTCGGCCACGGTCCGCCGGCGGCGACTGCTCGACCTGTCGCCGCTGGCGTCGGCCCAGGCGGAGCTGCAAACGGACTTCGCGGCCTTTCTCGACCGTTTCGGCCCCCGCCGCGTGGCCATCTGGGGCGCAGGCCACCAGGCGCTGGCGCTGCTCAGCCTGATGGGTATCCGGGAGCGGATTGCCTACGTGGTGGACTCGGCCCCCTTCAAGCAAGGTCGCTTCACGCCGGCCACCCACCTGCCGATCGTGCCACCGGAGCGTCTCGCCGCCGGTGACGTGGATGCCGTGATCGTGCTCGCGGCCAGCTATTCCGACGAGGTCGCGCGGATCATCGCCGAACGCCATGGTGCGCGTTTCTCGGTGGCGGTGCTCGACGGCGATCAGCTGCGACCGGCCGGTGGGGAACGTGCGCTATGAGCCACGAATTGACCGCACCGGACACGCTGCAGACCGCGATCACGACCATCGAGGCCGCCACCGGCCCGGCCACGAGCGGCCTGCCCGAGCCGATCTTTCAGCTGGTCAGCCGCCTGACCCCGCTGGTCAATGTGGACCTGCTGATCCACGACGAAGCGGGCCACTGCCTGCTCACCTGGCGGGACGACGCCTTCTACGGGCCAGGCTGGCATGTCCCGGGGGGCATCATCCGCTTCCGCGAGCGCGCAGCAGATCGCATCGCCCAGGTCGCCGCGGGCGAACTGGGTGCCCAGGTGTGCGCCGACGACGGACCCCGCGCCATCCGGGAGGTCTTCCACCCCCAGCGGGACGTGCGCGGCCATTTCATCTCGCTGCTGTACGCGTGCCGACTGCTCTCACCGCCCGACCGGAACCGACGCTTCCGGCCCGAGGCGCCACGACACGGCGACTGGGCGTGGCATGACGGCGCGCCCGACGCGCTGATCGAACAGCACCGCATCTACATTCCGGACATCAACCGCGGCGGCGGCCCCGCGCGCCAAGCATCGGGGAGCCCACCCGCGTGAACAAACGCCAACAACCGATCTACATCACCGAGCCCCACCTGCCGCCACTCGAGGACTTCATCCCCTACCTCGAGGCGATCTGGCAGACCCGGCGGCTGACCAACAGCGGCCCCTTCCACGAACAGCTGGAAGCCGCCCTGGCCGACTACCTCGGGGTCGAGCACCTCAGCCTCTTTGCCAACGGCACCCTCGCGCTCGTCACGGCCCTGCAGGCGCTTCGAATCACCGGCGAAGTGATCACCACCCCCTACACGTTTGCTGCGACGACCCACTCGCTGCTCTGGAACAACATCAAGCCGGTCTTCGTGGACATCGATCCAGTCACCTGCAACCTCGACCCGGACCGCATCGAGGAGGCGATCACCCCGTCCACGAGCGCCATCCTGCCGGTGCATTGCTACGGTTTCCCGAGCGACGTCGACCGGATCGACGCCCTCGCCGATACCTATGGCCTGAAGGTGATCTACGACGCCGCCCACGCCTTCGGCGTGCGGCGCGATGGCGCGAGCATCCTCCGCCACGGCGACCTCTCGATCCTCAGCTTCCACGCCACCAAGGTCTTCAACACCTTCGAGGGCGGCGCGATCATCTGCCCCAACGACAAGATCAAGCGCCGCATCGACCACCTGAAGAACTTCGGTTTCGCCGACGAGGTCACGGTGGTCGCGCCCGGCATCAACGGCAAGATGAACGAGGTGAGCGCGGCCATGGGCCTGCTGCAGCTCGAGCACATCGACGACGCGCTGGCCGCCCGCGCACGCGTCTATCGCCAGTACGCCGATGCGCTGGCGCCGATCCCGACGCTCACACTGCTCGAACCGCCACCGGGGACGCACTGGAACTATGCCTACTGCCCGATGCTGGTGTCCGACATGCACCCGATCCGTCGCGACGCCCTCTACGATCGCCTCAAGGCGGCCAGGATCCTTGTCCGTCGCTACTTCTATCCGCTGATCAGCGCTTTCCCGATGTACCGCGGCCTGCCCAGCGCGTCGCCCGAGCGCCTCGGCAATGCCAACCGCATCGCCCGCCAGATCCTCTGCCTGCCGATCCACCCGGGCCTCACGCCGGATGACGTGGCCGAGGTACTGGCCATCCTGATCGAAGCAGCTTGAACGGGTCAGGCCCTCCAGGAAACCGAGTACGACGCAGCACGGACCCCTTCCCATGACCGCAGACGACACGCCCCTCACCTTCGACATCAACGGCATTCAGGCGCACCAGCGCAATCGCCCGCCGGTCCTGCTGATCGACAAGGTCACCGAGGTCGTGCCGGGCAAATCGGCCCGCGCCATCAAGTGCTTCGCCTACAACGAGTGGTTCTTCCCCGCCCATTTCGAGGACGATCCCAACGTGCCCGGCTTCGTGCAGGTCGAGTGCCTGGCCCAGACCTTCATCATGACCTTCCTTTGCCTGGACGAATTCAAGGGCATGAAGACCCACTACGCATCGATCGACAAGATCCAGTTCAGGCGCCGCGTCGAGCCCGGCGACATCCTGGTCATCGAGGCGACGCTCCAGTCGTTCCGGCGCGGGGTGGCACGCGGTGTCGCGGCCAGCCACGTGGACGGCGTGGCAGCCTGCTCGGCCGAGTTCGTGATCGTGCTGCCGGACGTGCTGGCAGCCTTCACGCCGAAGCCCTGACGGTCGCAACGGGGAGACCAGGCGATGCGCGTTGCGGACTACATCATGGAGCGACTCCACGCGGCGGGGCTGCGCCAGATCTTTCTGGTCACCGGCCGGGGCGCCCTGTTCCTGACCGATGCGGTGGCCAAGCATCCCGGCATCGAAGCGGTCTGCACCCACCACGAACAGGCCGCCGCGTTTGCCGCGATCGGCGCCGCCCAGGCCACCGACGGACTGGGCGCCTGCCTGGTATCGACCGGCTGCGCGGCAACCAACGCCCTGACCGGTGTGCTCTCCGCCTGGCAGGACGGCGTGCCCTGCGTTTTCATCTCGGGCCAGAACACGCTCGCGGAAACCACCCGACACACCGGCATCGGGCTGCGGACCTACGGTCAGCAGGAGGCCGATATCGTCGCCCTGGTCGAACCGATCACCAAGTATGCCGCGATGCTGACGCGGCCGGCCGACATCGTCCCAGAGCTGGAAAAGGCGATCGCCCTCGCCACGACCGGGCGCAAGGGCCCCGTGTGGCTGGACATTCCGCTGGACCTCCAGAGCGCGCAGATCGTGCCCGATGACACCGCCCCCTCTCCCGCGCTGCCGTCGCCGGCGCAGCCCCCCGCCGACGCGGTGCGTGCGGTGGCCGATGCGCTCGCTGCCGCGGCGCGCCCGGTCGTCCTGGTGGGCAGCGGCGTGCGCGCCGCGGGGGCCCGCGACGCCTTCGCGCGCTTCGTCGAACGCTGGAACCTGCCGGTCACCTACGCGGCGTCGGCGCCGGACACCTACGGCGGTACCCGCTCCCTCTGCATCGGATCGGTCGGTGCCATGGGCTGTTCCCGGGCAGGCAACTTCGCGGTGCAGAATGCGGATTTCGTGCTGGTGCTCGGCTGCCGGCTCACCTCGCTGACGACGGGCACGGAGCCATGCAAGTTCGCCCGCGAGGCACAGATTGCGGTGGTCGACATCGACCCGGTCGAGCACAGCAAGGCCGGCGTCGCGATCGACCGGCTCGTTACCGCCGATGCGGGGGCTTTCCTCGCGGCGCTCGAGACCCACGCGGCCCACGCCGCACCGGCGGCATGGGTCGACAAGTGTCGCCACTGGAAGTCTCGCTTCGCCCCGCTCGAGGCCTCCTTCGTCTGCGCCGAGCGGGTCGATCTGTATGAACTGGCCAAGGCCCTGTCAACGGCCCTGCCCGCGACCTCGACCCTGGTTACCGATTCAGGCTCGGCCGAGGTCATCCTGCCGACCAATGTCGCCTTCGGTTCCGGCATGGCGTGCATTCACCCGGCCTCGCAGGGCGCGATGGGCTTCGCGCTGCCCGCCGCGATCGGGGCCTGCATCGCCCGCCCCCAGCCGACGATCGCCGTCATCGGCGATGGCTCGATCATGATGAACCTGCAGGAACTGGAGACCATCCGGTACCGGCAGTTGCCGATCAAGGTCCTGGTGATCAACAACAATGCCTACGCCATCATCCGGCGGCGTCAGCAGGGCCTGTTTCGTACCCGGACAATCGGCACCGACCCGGACAACGGCGTGAGCTGCCCGAACTTCCACCAGGTCGCGACCTGTTTCGGCCTCGGCTACCATCGCATCGACCGCCCGGATGGGCTTGTCGAGGCCCTGCAGGCGGTTTTTGCCGAGCCGGGGCCGGTGCTGTGCGAGATCATGGGCCGACCCGACCAGGCCTATATCGAATTGGGCCACGCACGCAGCGCGGTCAGCCGGCGCTTGGTGCGCCGGCCCCTGGAAGACCAGGCCCCCTTTCTCGACCGGTCCGTCTTCCTGTCCGAGATGATCGTGGCACCGATCGACCAATGACCCGCCTCCCGACAGCCCCCCGCAGCCTAAAGCCCGGGCCACGACGGCCGATTCCCTTCCCACCGGCATGCGCAAGCAAGCGAGGCGAGGCGCGGCCTGCACCGCGACACCAGCCACTTTGCCCACCCAGCCACGCAACGGACTGACCATGGCCAGCATCACCCTGAGGAACGGCAGGACCCTAGGCGACTACGACGATCCCTACATCGTCGCGGAGCTGAACACGAGCCACTTCGGCGACCCGGCGGCGGCTCGCGCCATGATCGACAGCGCCAGCGCCGCCGGCGTGGACTGCGTCAAGTTCCAGTCGTGGACCACGGACACCCTCTACTCGGCCACCCATTACCGGCAGAACCCGATCGCCAGGCGTTTCGTCAGCAAATTCTCGATGTCGGACGCCCAGCTCAAGGAGCTCGCCGGTTATTGCCGGGAGGTCGGCATGGACTTCGCTTCGACGCCCTACGCGCGCCACGAAGCGCAGTTCCTCGCCGAACAGTGCGAGGTGCCCTTCATCAAGATCGCATCGATGGAGCTCGACAATCTCCCTTACCTGGACTACCTGGCCCGCCTCGGCGTCCCGCTGGTACTGTCCACCGGCATGGGCACGATCGAGGAGGTCCGCCGCGCCGTGGACACCATCCAGCGTACCGGCCATGACGCGCTCGCCATCCTGCACTGCGTCTCGGTTTACCCGGCCGCGCCAGAGACGATCCGGTTGCACAATATCGTGGGCCTGCGCAGCGAATTTCCCGCTTGTCCGATCGGCTATTCGGATCACACTCAGGGTGTCGAAATCCCGGCTGCCGCGGTCGCGCTGGGCGCCTGCCTGATCGAGAAGCACTTCACTCTCGACAGGACCAAGATCGGCATGGACAACCAGATGGCGACCGAACCGGACGACATGGCCACGATGGTGCGCCATTGCCGCAGCGTCCAGGTCTCGCTTGGTGGCGCCTCCCGCATCCTGGACGCGGCCGAGGCCGCCCAGCGGCCCCGGATGCGCCGCAGCGTGATCACGACACGAGCGCTGCCGGCAGGACACGTACTGCAGGCCGTCGACCTCGACGCCAAGCGGCCGGGTACCGGCATTCCCCCCGACCAGATCGACCGGGTCATCGGCCGGCGTCTGCGCGTTGCCATCGACGCCGACGAACTGATCGGCTTCGACCAACTGGAAGATACCGACCGCGCCTGAGTGGCGCGGCGCAGGGCACGAGCATGGACCTATTCATCTACGGCGCCGGCGGCGTCGGCAAGGAGATCGCAGACATCGCCGGCCGGCGTCGCGCGGCGAGCCACTGCTGGGAGCGAATCCGCTACGTGGACGACGTCCGCAGCGAGGCCGAGGCCTATGGCCTCGAGGTGCTCCGGCTGGCCGATGTCCTTGCCCGGTGCCTGCCTGGACAGTTCGTGATCGCCCAGGGCGAACCGGCGGTGCGAGCCAGGCTCCACGAAGCCCTCGTGACCAGCGGCCAGACGCTGACCAGCCTGGTGGACCCCGGCGCCACCGTATCGCCAACGGCGCAGCTCGCGCCCGGCTGCATCATCTATCCCGGGGCCCATGTCTCAAGCGATGCGAGCGTGGGCTGCAATGCGCTGGTCCAGTTCAATACGGTCGTCGGCCACGACATCGTGATCGGCGCCCACGCCGTCGTCTCGAGCGGCGTCATGCTCGGCGGCGGCTGCCACATTGGCGAGGGCAGCTTTGTGGGCATGGGTGCGTCGGTCAAGGAACAGGTCACGGTCGGCCACTATGCCGTCGTCGGGATGGGGGCGACCGTGTTCGCCGACCTGGGCGACGAACTGATCGCCCTCGGCAATCCCGCACGGGCGGTCCGCCGGAACGAAACACGCCGGGTCTTCGGCAAGTAAGGAGCAGAGGAATGAGTCCCTCCGAGCAGTACACCCAGATCTTCGTGGAATGCTTCGGCGTCGAGCCGGATACCCTGAACGAATCGTTCACCTACCAGTGCGTCCCGACCTGGGACTCGGTTGGCCATATGAGCATGATCGCCGCGCTGGAAGACGCATTCGAGATCGCCATGGACGTGGACGACATCGTCGACTTCTCGTCGTTCACGAAGGGGATCGAGATCCTCGGCAAGTACGGCGTGCGGATCTGAGGGCGACCGCAGGATGCACCTCGCAGACGGCATCGACACGCACGCCGATCGCATCCTCGCGCTGACGGACGACGGCCGTCAGTGGCGCTATGCCGACGCGCTCGAGCTGGGCCGCACCCTCGCCGGCCCGGGCCTGGCGCGGCGGCTGGTGCTCTGCCTGTGCGGCAACGACGCGCCCTCGCTGGTCGGCTATCTGGCCATTCTCCGCGCGGGGGGCGTCCCGATGCTGGTCAATCCGGAGCTGGCGACCGACGCACTGGCGGCGCTCGTCGCGGCCTACCGGCCCGCCTTTGCCTGGGTGCCCGGCGCGCGCGCGGCCTCGACCTGGCTCCCCGCTGCGCGATCCGTGGCCACCTACGAAGGTCATCACCTGCTCGCCGCGGCCGCACCGGCCGACTACCCGATCCACGACGACCTGGCCCTGCTGCTGGGCACCTCGGGCAGCACCGGCAGCCCGATGTTCGTGCGCCAGTCCGCTCGCAACATCGACAGCAATGCCGAAGCCATTGCGACCTACCTCGGAATCACGCCGGACGAGCGGCCGATCACGACCCTGCCGATGAGCTACACCTATGGCCTCTCGATCATTCACAGCCACGTGCTGCGGGGATGTGCCATTGCCGTCACGGCACGCGGTTTCTTCGACCGCGGCTTCTGGGATTTCATCCGTGCGACCGAGGCCACCTCCTTCGGCGGCGTCCCATACCACTACGAGATGCTCAAGAAGCTGCGCTTCTGGCGCATGTCGCTGCCGAGCCTGCGCACGCTGACACAGGCGGGCGGGCGGATGGATCCCGCCCTGTCACGCGAGGTCGCGACGGAATGCGCGGCCCGCGGCATCGGATTCTTCACCATGTACGGCCAGGCGGAGGCCACGGCGCGCATGGCCTACCTCGAACCGGCCCGGGCCATCGAGAAGGCCGGCACCATCGGCAAGCCGATTCCCGGCGGCGAGTTCTGGCTCGAGGACGAGGGCGGGCAGCGCATCGAGGCAGCGGACACGCCGGGCCAGCTGGTCTACCGCGGCGACAACGTCACCCTCGGATATGCCGCCGGCCATGGCGACCTCGCGCGGGGCGACGACAATGGCGGCATCCTGCACACCGGCGACCTCGCGTGCCGGGACGAGGATGGCGACTACCGCATCGTCGGGCGGGAGAAGCGTTTTCTGAAACTGTTCGGCCACCGGATCAATCTGCAGGATGTGGACGACCTCCTGCAGCGCGAGGGCCTCGACGCGGCCTGCGGCGGGCGCGACGACCACCTGCGGGTCTACGCCCGACAGCTCTCCGGCGAATCGGCCACCTCGGTCAAGCGAGCCATCGCCGAACGGCTCCGGGTACACCCCAGCGCGGTCGAGGTGGTTGCCGTACCCGAACTGCCGCGCACCGAAGCGGGCAAGATCCGCTTTGCGGCCCTCGAACATCTGGCGGGCAAGGTCATCGCATGAGTGCCGACAGCGGGTTGCCCGACCTCGACGCGCAGCTCGCCATGGCGCCCTATGCCCTCGACGCCGGCGCAAAGGCGGCGCTGCTCACCCGTGGACTCGGCCAGCTGACCCGACACCACCGTCGTCACTGCGCCGACTACGACCGGATGCTGGCGGTGCTCGGGGACGGGTCGGCGCGTGCCGAAGGGGTCGCCGACTTCCCGTTCCTGCCGGTGCGGCTGTTCAAGGAGCTGTCGCTCCTGAGCGTTGACCGCGCCGAGGTGGTGAAGACCCTGACCTCGTCGGGCACGAGCGGCCAGCAGGTGTCGCGCATCTATCTCGACCGCGAGACCGCCGCCCTGCAGTCGAAGGTTCTGGCGCGCCTCGTGACGGACAGGCTGGGCCAGAAGCGCCTGCCCATGCTCGTCATCGACACCCCCTCGGTGCTGCGCGACCGCAACGCCTTTTCGGCCCGGGGGGCTGCCATCCTCGGCTTCTCGCTGTTCGGTCGGGATGTCACCTATGCGCTCGATGAACACCTGCAACTGGATCGCCCCCGGGTCGACGAATTCCTTGCCAGGCATGCCGACGCGCCGGCGATCTTCGTGTTCGGCTTCACCTTCATGGTTTGGCAGCATCTCTGCCAGGCCCTGGCGGCGACCGGCGCGCGACTGCCCCTCGAGCGCGGCATCCTGCTCCATGGGGGCGGCTGGAAGAAGCTGCAGGATTCGGCGGTGGACAACCCGGTGTTCAAGGCGGCGCTGGCGGACCGCACCGGGCTCGCGCAGGTGATCAACTACTACGGCATGGTCGAGCAGACGGGCACGATCTACCTCGAATGCCCCGAGGGTCACCTCCATGCCTCCCTCTTTTCCGACGTCCTGATCCGCGACCCCCTCGATTTCTCCCCCCTGCCGAATGGACAGACAGGCCTCGTCGAAGTGGTGTCGCTGCTGCCACGCAGCTATCCGGGACACGCCCTGCTGACCGAGGACCTGGGCACCGTCCATGGCGAGGATGACTGTCCCTGTGGCCGGCTGGGCAAGCATTTCACCGTCGAAGGCCGGCTTCCCCGCGCGGAAGTCCGTGGCTGCAGTGACGTCCATGCCCCAGCGAGCTGACGCCCCGACGATGCCGGCGTTCGCGGCGCTGCCGGTCGAGGTGCTGGCCGGCGGCACGCTGGCGTCCCTCGACCGGCGTCCGCTTCGCCCCTATGCCGCGGAGGTGCTCGCCTGCCTGGGTGACCTGTCGAGGATCCTGCTGGCGGCCCCCGGAGTGCGGAGCCACCCGGACGTCGCGACCTTCGCCTACTGGTGCCGGGCGGCCAACCTCGCACGCCTGGCCAAGGCCTTCGAGAGCCCCCGCCAGCGCATCGGCCGCGGGCTTACCCTGCACGTGGCCCCCGCCAATGTCCCGGTCAACTTTGCGTTCTCGCTGGCCTTCGGCATGCTGGCCGGCAATCCGAACATCGTCCGCGTTCCCCGGGCGGGCGCGCCGCAGGTCGCCGTGCTCTGCGATGCCCTCAAGCACTGCTTCGCCGATCCGGACCACGCACGGATCGCGGGGATGAACCGGGTCGTCAGCTACGCCCGGGACGACGACGTCACGCGCGCCCTCTCGGCCCACTGCCAGGCGCGCGTCCTGTGGGGCGGTGACCAGACCGTCGCGCATCTGCGCGCCATGCCCGCCTCTCCGCGCTGCGTGGACGTAGCCTTCGCCGATCGTTTCTCCCTCTGCGTTCTCGATGCGGCGGCGGTGTGCGCCGCGCCGGAGCCCGATCTGGAGGCGCTGGCCGACGGCTTCTGCCGGGACAGCTACCTGATGGACCAGAACGCCTGCTCCTCGCCGCACCTGGTCGTGTGGCGGGGGACGCCGCCGGATGCCGCGGCCGCGCAGGCGCGGTTCTGGCCCGCCATCGCGCGGGTCGTTTCGCGCCGCTACCCCCTTGCCCCGATCCATGCGGTCGACAAGCGTACCGACGTCTGCCGGCTCGCCGCGCAGGTGCCCGAGATCGTCGAAGCCATCCACCACGACAACGCCGTCGTGCGGCTTCGCCTGTCCGCGCTGCCCGACACGATCGAGACGCACCGCGGACGACACGGACTCTTCTTCGAGTTCGTCAGCGATTCGCTCGACTGCCTGGCGCCCTGCGTCGGGCCGCGCTACCAGACCCTCACCACCTTCGGCATCGACCGCGAACAGCTGTCCCACCGGATCGTCGAGCTCGGGCTGACCGGCATCGACCGGATCGTCCCCGTCGGCGAGGCCTTGTCCATCGGCGTCATCTGGGACGGCCTCGACATCGTCGCCACGCTGTCGCGCATCGTGGCCCTGAGCTGATGAATACGCCACCTGTCGGCGCGCGCCGCCCGCGCCTCTTGCCCACCGCTGACCTGCCCGGAGACTGCGCCCCCCCCATGAGCCCGCAACGACTTCTCGTGTTCCCCGCCACCGTGGATTCGGCGGCGCCCTTCGTCGCGGTGGCGCGCTCCCTCGGATTCGAGGTCCTGGGGGCCAGCTCGGTCCCCGGCCGAACAATCCTGGCGGACGGGGAGGCCCGCTTCCACCTGCCCTTCGTCACCGACGCCGACTTTGCGCAGGCCTTCACCACCGCCCTCGAGGCCCACGGCATCACCCATGTGCATGCGCCACACCA
>JBNLCM010000084.1:0-18681 GCA_050303815.1 Rhodocyclaceae bacterium | reverse complement strand
CCGAAGGCCTCGAGGATGCCGCCCTCCAGTCCCTCGTAGTATTTCTCGTCGAACAGGAATTCGAAGTCACGCACCGACAGGACAATTCCGATCGGCTTCTGGGTGTAGCGGCGCAGGTAGGCCCGCAGACGGAAGTAGCGGACATAGTCGGAGATCATCACCGTATAGCCCTGCGACGCGAGGAGATCGATGCGAGCGAGAAAGTCGGCCCCGTCCACGGTGTCGCCGCTCGCGAGCGAACTCATCGTGATCTCGGCGAGGGACACGATCTCCTGCTCGTCCACCGCCGCCACCTGGCTGAACTGGGCGAGACCGGCGCCCATCATGTCCACATTCACCAGGGTGACCGGCTTGAAGCTGCCCCGCATCACCATCACCGGCTTGCGATAGAAGAGTTCGCCCGGCACGACGACCTCGCCGGCCGGATTGAACACCACCGCCCGCGTCAGCCAGCTGCGGATCAGGTGCAGGTTCATGAGCCGGTTCTCGACCTCTTCGAAGTAGGGGCCCGAGAAGTGGATGAGATCGACCTCGATGCGGTCGGAGCCCACCCCGTCGGCGAGGGCCTCGACGATCCACTCGGGCGTCTGGAAGTAGTTGAAGGCGCCGTGGATCAGGTTGACACCGAGGATGCCGAGCGCCTCGGATTGCTGGGCATTGTCGTTGTCGAGCATGCGCACGTGCAGGATCACGTCGCTCGGCGGCGCCGCCGGGTGCAGCTGCAATCGCAGACCCACCCAGCCATGGCACTCGTTCTTCTGCTTGAAGCTCCTCGCCGTGACCGTCGCCGCATAGGCGAAGAAGGTGGTGTTCTTCGGACGCACGTCCGAGAGACGGTCCACCACCTGGCTGAACTCCTTGTCGAGCATCTGCAACATCCGCGCGCGGCTGACATAGCGGTCTACGTGGCCATAAATGGCGTCGCTCACCGCCATGTCGTAGGCCGACATGGTCTTGGCGATGGTGCCTGCGGCCGCGCCCACCGAGAAAAAGCGGCGCGCCACTTCCTGCCCCGCGCCAATCTCGACGATCGAGCCGTACTTGTACTTGTCCAGATTGATGGCGAGCGCCTTCTGGTCGGTGGTGAGGGTGTTGTCGCGTTTGCGCATGGGCGTTCCCGGGCCACGGCCCGTCGGGTTTCGAATGGCTGGAGTCTACCGCGCGACGGCGCCCCTGGTACCGCGTCGCGGGCCGGAAGGCAAGGCCCCGACGGTACGGGCCCCGTCCGAAGGAGGGGACTCGCGCCGCCGGGAGCCTCAGGTGCCTGGCAGGAGGAAGGCTCGGGCGCTGCCGCCCGGCCTCACGGTGTGTTCAGTCGCTCGCCGGCCGCTGTCCCGGGCTGTGGGACATGAAGGCATCGAACTCCGCCTGATCCTGTCGGCGCCTGGCATCCGAACGGAACGCCTGGAAGGCCTCGCCGCGGCGGCGGATTTCGTCGCGGATCTCGTCGATGCGATCATGTTGCGCCTGCTGGTAGGCCTCGAACACGGTGTTGTCGCTCGCGCCCTTGCCGACCGCCTTGTGGCCTCGAAGCTGGCGCCACTTGTCGCGCAGCCAGCCCGGCATGTCCTCGACCGGACGGCCCGAGACACTCCACGCAAGGACGGCCAGGCCCAGCGGCCAGAACACCAGGAAGCCGATCACCATCGCGAGGATGTTGGTGGCGCTCCAGTGGCCCTTGCCACAGCAGGCGCCTCGGCGGTGGGACCGGTCCGGGCCGGCATGCGAGGTCTGGGATTGGTGTGTGCTTGTCATGATCTCGGATCTCCATGGGTTGAACACAAGGAACCTCGTCCCTGCCAAGGCAATGTGAACGCTGTTCGCATTTAAGATAGGGTAATCCCAAGAGGATTTCAAGGGTCTGGACAAAAAAAGTTAACAGCGTTCACATTGCGTGCCATCATGCAGACCATGGACACCCAACGCACCCGCTACCACCACGGCCACCTGGCCGAGTCGCTCCTCGACGCGGTGGATGAGATCGCCACCCAGTTCGGACTCGAGGCCGTCACCCTGCGCGCCTGCGCGAAGCGCGTCGGCGTGGCCCCCTCATCCGCCTTTCGCCACTACGAGGACAAACGCGCCCTGCTCACGGCCTTTGCCACCCGCGCGCTCAACCAACTGCTCGCCGCCCTGGAGGCCGCCGAGCAGCAGGCGCGGCGGTGCGGCGGCAACGCCTTCCACGCGGTCGGCCTGGCCTACATCGGCTTCGCCCTGGACAAGCCGGCCTTCTTTCGGGCGATGTGGCGCGAGGAGACCATCTATGCGCAGGACGCGGCCTACGTCGCCGCCACCCGCCGGCTCGCCGGCTGCATCCAGGGCGGCTTCGCACGGACCCTGTCCGACGAAGATCCGGAGACCTTTTCGCCGCAGGAACTGCTGGCATGGTCCTCGGTGCATGGACTCGCCAGCCTGCTGATCGACGGTCCACTGGCGAAGGACAAGCATCGCGACTCCCTGATGGCGGCCGCCACCGGAATGATCCGCGCCCTCGACCCGGCGCTGGACCGACCAAATTAGCCGGCCGCTGAGGCGCGCCCCCGATCTGTGCCCCTGGGCGCTGATTCGGCCTGGCCGGGCGCGGGCGGCGCCGCCGGCGGCGGTCGGCTTCCGTGGTGCGGATCACGACAACGACGTGGCGCCACGGGCACCGTCATGGCAGGCGGCTATGCTTCCTGACTGACACCTCACCTGCGAAAGCCGCCGATGCCGATGCTCGCGACCCCGCTTGCCGGGCGCCTGATGCTGCTGCTCGCCTGCATCACCCTGGCCGGTTGCGGCGCGAACGATGGCAGCGCGGCCCCGCCCACCGAAGCCGACGGCACGGCGCGGACGGGCGCCGCCTCCGCCTCGCACGCTGCGAGCGTCGTCATGCGCGACCACGCCTTGCGCGACCCGGGCATGAACAACGCCGTGGCCAGTGTCGTGCTGGTACCCGACGGCTGGACACGGGAGGGCGGACTGTCCCGCCCCTCGGACCAGCTCTACAACATGCCCGTCATCGCCGACGTGAAGATCACCGCGGCGGACGGGCGAGCGGTGCATTTCTTTCCCAGCCTGTCCTTCGAGTTCAACCACCGGGCGCCCGGACAGACGCTTCAGCCGACCCTGGGTGGCAAGCTCTACCTGCCCCTGCCGGCGTCACCGGGCCAATGGTTCCTGCAGATGGCACGGATGCGCCCCGACACGACCGTCAGCGACCTGCAACTGCTCTCGGAGGAAGCCTTGCCGGATCTCACCCGGCAGCTTCGTCAGCAGAACGCCCAAATGTTCCAGATCGTCGAGCGGGGCAACGCCAACACGGCCTCGATGGGCTTCGGCCAGTCCTACGACACCCAGGCCACCAAGCTCGTCGTGAGCTAACGGCAGGATGGCCGGCACTTCGAGGAGACCGTGCTCATGACCTGGCAGTACCTGGTCACGGTGCAACAGGGACAGGTGCTCTCCGGTACCTGGTCGATCAACCGGATGCGCAGTTTTCGCGGCACCCCGGCCAGCAACTACCTGGACGATCCGGTTCTGGCGGCCATCGTCCAGTCGGTCCGGGCCAACCCGGCCTGGGAGGCGGAGATGGCTCGATACGGGAACGAGCTGGCCCGCCTCCGGCAAGAAGGCGCCAGCGACCGCGCCGCCAGCTGGCAGCAGCACCAGCGCAAGATGCAGCAGATCAACGGCCAGATCAGCGACATCATCGCAGGTGGCTACCAGCGCCGTTCGGCCATCCAGGACGGCATGCAGCGGCGGCGTGTCGACGCGATCCACGAGGAGACGGCCTATGCCACCCCGTCCGGCGGGACTGTAAAGCTGCCCAGCTTCTATGACCACGTCTACACCAACGGCAACGGCACCTGCCTTCTCAACAACGATGCGCGCTACGACCCGAATATCGACACGGCGGTAAACGGCCAGAACTGGCAACGGATCGAGGCACAGCGCTAGGGTCTGCAGGTCCAGGCCGGGTGGTCGGGCCGGGGTCTGCCGGGTTCGGTGACCCGACGGACCGACGCGGCCGGCGAGGCCACGAGGCCGGGCCGGGCCACGCGCATATCGGCCTGCCCCTTTCACTCACTTCGCATAGTTTCTATAGTGCGGGAGTCGCCAGCCGGTGCGCCGCTTCGCGGCCACAGCGCATTCGGGGAGAACAGTCATGACCCGCATCGTCACGATCCGATGGAGCCCGGAGGTAGAGTTTCGCACCCTCGAGAAGGCGCCCGCCAACCAGCGCAACGGTATCTACATGATCCTGGAGCAGGGATTCAGGCGGCAACGGCCGGCGCAGTACCGCGGCAAGGCCAGGGAGCTGATCTACATCGGCATCGTCAAGTCGGCCTTCCGCACCATGTACAAGCGCCTCCAGGAGCACCGGAAGACGTGGCTCGACGAGGTCACTCACGGCCAGATCTTCGTCAAGTTCGGCACGCTTGAGACCTCGCTGCCGATTACCGGGCAACTTATCGAGGATGCCGAGAGTGCACTGGTGTTCGAGCACCAGCCGAGCGAGAACTGGATGAAGAAGGAAGGCTATACCATCGCCCGGGACCTGATCGTCCACAACCGCAACCATGGTGGCTACCTGAAGGCCACCATCGACACCAGGGACCACACCGGATGACCGGATCCTCGCAGACCGGGCGGGGCCGAGCCTGCGCCGTGGGCCTCGTTTCGGTGCTGCTGGGCATCGGCGCCAGCGAGGCTGGCCAGACGGTCCATCGCTGGGTGGATGCCGCGGGTCGCGTGCATTTCGGCGACCGCCCGCCACCGGGGCTTGGGGCGCCCGCGGGCTCGGCCATCCAGCGCCCGGGCGCGGTGCAGGCCGGCGCGGCGACGCGCTCGCGCGACGACCGGCCCGGCACCGGGGCACCCCTACCTGCCGATGGCGACGTGCATGTGGTGGCTCAGCTCCGCCGCCTGCTCGAGCAAGGCGATTTCGTCGCGCTCGAGCGCCGGATGGCGGCGCTCGAGGCGGCCTTCGCCGCCGACTACGCCGCCGAGGACCGCCTGTTCAAGACCCTCGACGCCTTCTCGCAGTGGGGGGAAAGCCAGCGTGCCCCCCTCGATGCCTGGGTAGCGGCGTCGCCCGAGCGGTACCAGCCCTACCTCGCCCGCGCCGCCTACCGCTTCGCGAAGGCCTGGCAGGCACGCGGCCGGCGATGGGCCAGCCAGACCACCGAGGCCCGCTTCGAGGCGATGCGCGAACACTTCGCCCGCGCGTCGGTCGACCTTGACGTCGCCGAGCGGCTGAACCGTCGCTCGGTCCTGCCCCACTACATCCGCATCAACATCGCGGTCGCGCTGGGAGACCACCGGACCCTGTCCGAATCCCTGCGCCGGGGCCTGGCCATCCGGCCGGCCTCCTACCGCGTCCGCAATACCTACCTGAACGGCCTGAAACCCCGCTGGCACGGCAGCCACCGGGAGATGCGACAGTTCGTTGCGGAATCACTGCATTTCGCGGCACAAAACCCGCGCCTGGCGCATCTCGAGGCCGAGGTCATCGCCGACGAGGCGGCCACGGCCTGGAACGAAGACCAGCCGGAAGCGGCCGAGGCGGCCTATACCCGCGCCCTGGCCATCGGCGAAGAGCACCGCATCCTGGGCGCTCGCGCGGCCGTGCGCCGCAGCCTCGGCCGGCTGGGCGAGGCGCTGGCCGACATCGACCGGGCCATCGCCATCGACGGCGAACACCCGGATCACCATGTCACGCGCAGCCGCATCCTGTCGAAGCGGGATGACCATGCGGCCGCGCTGGCCGCCGTCGAACGCGCCTATGCCCTCGACCCCCTCGATCCCGGCATCCGCGAGCGCTACCACCGGGTCAGCCTCACCCTGGGGTACGAGGCACACAAGCGGCATGACCCGGCCAAGGCGCTCGCCCAATTCGACCGGGCCATCGAGCTCGTCGCGGACAATGCGGACGCCTTCTACCGCCGCTCCCGCGCACTGGCCGAGCTGAAGCGGGAGGCTGCCGCCCTGCGCGACGTTCGCCGCGCCATCGAGCTGGATCCGGACCAGATCCGCTTCTACACGTTGATCGACTGGCTATTGATCAAGCAGCGGGCCTACGACGAGATCATCACCTACTGGGACCGCTTCATCGCGCGCCATCCGGACAATGGCCGGGCCTTTCTGGAACGGGCCGGCACGAACTACCACAAGGGCGACCTCGCAGCGGCCCGCCACGACGCCCGCCGGGCGCTGGCCCTGGGCAATACCGACGCCCAGGGCTTGCTGCAGCGCCTGCAGGCTGGCCGCTAGCCGGATCAGGCTCCGCGGCCGTCGACCGGACTCAGCGGCGCTTGCCCTGGCCCTGGCCCGGCTGCCTCGGCGCAAACAGCGCAGGGCGCTGCTTGTCCTGGCTGCGGCGCGGCGCGGGTTTCGATTCGCCATTGCCGCCGCCACTGCGCGACTCACTGCTGGCGCGCGCCTCGTTGCCATTGTGCGCGCGGCCTTCGCCACGCGGCCGCTCGGGGTGACGCGGCGCGCCGGTGCCGGCCTTGCGGGGCTTGTGGGACCGCTCGCCGTTGCGGCGGGGCTGACCCTCACGCGGCTGGCGGGGCGGACGCGCCTCTCGGGCGGGCTCGGCAGGCTCGCCCGCCACCGGCACGAAATCCTCGACCTCGACGCGGGCGATCTTCTGCCCGATCAAACGCTCAATCGCGCTCAGGTGCTTCATCTCTTCCGCGTCCACCAGCGACACGGCAGCGCCCTTGGCGCCGGCGCGGCCGGTGCGGCCGATGCGGTGCACGTAGTCTTCCGGCACGTTCGGCAGTTCGAAGTTCACCACCTGGGGCAGCTGGTCGATGTCCAGGCCGCGGGCGGCGATATCGGTGGCCACCAGCACCTGCAGCTTGCCGCGCTTGAAGTCGGCGAGGGCGCGGGTACGGGCGCCCTGGCTCTTGTTACCGTGGATCGCGGCGGCGCCGAATCCTTCCTTGCCCAGCTGCTCGGCCAGGCGGTTGGCGCCGTGCTTGGTGCGCGTGAAGACCAGCACCTGGAACCACATCTGGGTGCGGATCAGGTGACTCAGGAGATGACGCTTCTGCTTCTGCGGCACCCGGTGCACACGCTGCTCGACCAGCTCGGTGGTGGTGTTGCGGCGGGCCACCTCGACATAGCCGGGCTTGTGCAGCAGGCCGTCGGCCAGCTGGCGGATCTCGTTCGAGAACGTGGCCGAGAAGAGCAGGTTCTGGCGCTGCTTCGGCAACAGCGCAATGATCTTGCGGATGTCGCGGATGAAGCCCATGTCGAGCATGCGATCGGCTTCGTCCAGGACGAGGATCTCCACGCCCGAGAGGTCCAGGTTGCGCTGGTTGGCGTGATCCAGCAGGCGGCCCGGCGTGGCCACCAGGATATCCACCGGTTTCTTCAGGGCGTTGGTCTGCGGCTGGATGCTGACGCCGCCGAACATCACCAGGCTCGACGTGGGCAGGAAGCGGCTGTACGTCTCGACCGACTCCTTCACCTGGGCCGCCAGTTCGCGGGTCGGGGTCAGGATCAGGCAGCGCGGGCGGCCGGCCTTCGGTTTGCCACCGGTAGCGGCGAGGCGGTGCAGGATCGGCAGCGTAAAGCCGGCCGTCTTGCCGGTGCCGGTCTGGGCCGCGGCGAGCAGGTCGCCGCCTTCCAGCACCAGCGGGATGGCCTGGGCCTGGATGGGGGTGGGCGTGCTGTAGCCGGCTTCGGCGATGGCGCGCAAGAGGGGATCTGCCAGCCCGAGGGCGGCAAAGGATTGTTCTGTGTTCACTCACGATCTCCAGCGACTACCTGTCGCTCTCGCGAGTGACACCAATTAAGGAAGGCGGGGAAAAATATTAGGTTCGGGGCGACGCCTTCGGCGCGCTCCCGGGCTCGATTCGGCGAGCCGGCACCCGGCAAATTGGCAGAGCAGCGGGCGGTGGCGCAGTGTAGGGGCAGCGTGGCCGCCGTGTCACGCGTTTTCTGGTGCAATGCGTCAGAAGCCACACATATGCCGCCAGCGCGGGCGCCCCGGCAAACGCCGTGCGCGCCCCTTGATCATCCGCGCCCTCTTCCGCCACCATGGACACCGCCCATGAAGCGCATCGCCCCCTGCCTCCTCCTCGCCGCCGTGCTGAGCGCCTGCGCGCCGACGCGGCAGGGCTCGCCGCTGGCGGACGCATGGATTCCCTCGCCCAACCACGGCCCCCGCCGCCCGACCCTGGTGGTGCTGCACTACACCACCAACGAGACGGCAGATGCCGCCATCCGCACGCTGACCAACCCCGAGCGCGAAGTGAGCGCCCATTACCTGGTGAGCCGGGAGGGCCGCATCATCCAGCTGGTGGACGAAGCCCACCGCGCGTGGCATGCCGGCGCCGCGTACTGGGCAGGCAACCGCGACGTCAATTCGGCCTCGATCGGCATCGAGCTCGACAACACCGGCCGCGAGCCCTTCCCGGACGAGCAGATCGAGGCCCTGCTGGCGCTGCTGGCCGACCTGCGGACGCGCTATGGCATTCCGCCGGAGAATGTCGTTGGCCATTCGGACGTGGCCATTGGCCGCAAGGTGGATCCGGGGCCCGACTTTCCCTGGCAGGCGCTGGCCGGGCGGGGCTTCGGCCGCTGGTGCGATCCGCCCTACCCCACGCCTCCGGCCGGATCGACGCTGGATGCCGCGCTGAAACAGCTGGGCTACGACACCACCGACCCCGAGGCGGCACGGCGGGCATTCCATCTGCACTACCTGCCCCGGCACGACCCGATGGTCGCCGCAGCGATCGAGCGGGAACTGGCGCACTGCCTGCTCGACCGGCCGCCATCCGGCAGCTGATCGACCGCAGCGCCCCGCCCGCCGGCGCCCGTCAGCGCCCCTCGCCCGGGCCGACGGCTTCCTCCCCCGCCAGCCACTTGTCGAGCACCCGGTGCAGCACCTCGGGATCAACCGGCTTGGCGATGAAATCGCTCATGCCTGCGGCCAGGCAACGGGCCCTGTCTTCGGCAAAGGCATTGGCCGTCACGGCCAGGATGGGCACGGATGCCCAGCCGTCCAGCCGACGAATCCGGCGCGTCGCCTCGAGCCCGCCCAGCTCCGGCATCTGCACATCCATCAGGACGACGTCGAAGCGTCCCGCGCCCGCCGCCTCGACGGCCTCCCGGCCATTCATGGCGCTGATCACGTCCAGACCGAGCTCTTCGAGCAGCATGCGGGCGATCTCCTGGTTGCTCGGGTCGTCGTCGACCAGCAGCGCGCGCCGGCCCGCGAAGTCGCCGCGCCCGCGCGCAGCGGCATCCGCGCCCTTGCGCGCGTTGACCGCCCCCGGCGCCAGCGGCAGCTTGCCCAGCCGGGCCGTCAGCCAGAAGGTGCTGCCCTCGCCCTCCCGGCTGCTCACGCCGGCCGAGCCGCCCATTTCTTCCGCGATCTTGCGGGTGATGGCGAGCCCGAGTCCGGTGCCGCCGTACTGTCGCGTCGTTGAGTTGTCCGCCTGCTCGAATGCGGAGAACAGCTTGGGCACGACCGAGTCGGCGATGCCGATGCCCGAATCGACCACCTCGAAGCGCAGGGTCACGCTCGTCGCATCTTCGTCCGCCAGCGACACGCCGAGCCGGATCGCGCCGCGCTCGGTGAACTTGAGCGCATTGGACGCAAAGTTCAGCACCGCCTGCTGCAACCGGGTCGGGTCGCCGACGAGCTTCCTCGGCGGCACCTGGTTGACCACCTGCCAATGCAGCCCCTTGTCGCGCGCCTTCTGCTCGATCATCGCAGAGATGTTGTCGAGCACCTCGGGCAGGTCCACCGGCACGCGCTCCAGCGCGAACTTGCCCGCCTCGATCTTCGACAGGTCGAGCACCGCATTGATGATCTCGAGCAGGTGCCGACCCGCGGTCACGATCTTGTCCAGCTTGTCCTGCTGCGCCGCGGTCAGCCCCGAGCGCCGCAGCAGGTGCGCCATGCCGGTAATCGCATTGAGCGGCGTCCGGATCTCGTGGCTCATGTTGGCGAGGAAAGCGCTCTTGGCCCGGTTGGCCGACTCCGCCTGGTCCTTGGCGATGGTGAGGTCGCGGGTGCGCTCGGCGACGAGGCTCTCGAGGTTCTCGCGGTGGCGCTCCAGTTCCAGCTCGCCGAGCTTGCGCTCGGTGATGTCCTGGATCGTGCCGATGCCCCGCTCGGGCGTACCGTCCGGCCCGCATTCGACGATCGCCCGCTGGGCGACCCAGCGGACCCCGCCGGCCACGACGATGCGGTGCTCCAGGTCGTACTCGGCCCCCGCCAGGGCCGCCTCCCAGGCGGTCCGCACCCGTGCCAGGTCATCCGGATGGACGTGCGTCAGCAGGGCCTCCAGGGTCACGGGCACGCCGACCGGCAGGCCGAAGATGCGGTAGGTCTCGTCCGACCAGTCGAGCCGGCCCGAGGCCACGTCCAGGTTCCAGCTGCCGATATGCGCCACGGCCTGGGCGCGATTCAGCGACTCCCGGCTCTCGCGCAGGGCGGTTTCCTGGGCGCGGACGGCGGTGATGTCATGGGCGATGCCAAGCACGCCGATGAGAGTCCCGTCCGAGGCGCGCATCGGGGTCTTGGTGGTCAGCAGGAGCTCCTGGTGCCCGTCCGACGCAAAGCTCAGCGCCTCCTCGTTCGCTGTCGGCCGCCCCCGCGCGACCGCGGCGGAGTCGTTCCGGCGGAAGAAATCCGCCAGCGAGGCATCGACGAAGTCGTAGTCCGTCTTGCCCACGATGGCCTTCTCCGGCGTGCCGTAGAGCGACTCGAAGCGCTGGTTGCAGGCCAGGTAGCGCCCGTCCGGGTCCTTGAGCCAGACCAGATCCGGCAGCGTATCGATCAGCGTCCGCAGCATGGATCGCTCGCGCTCGGCCAGCTCGCGGGAGTCGCGCAGGGCGCGCTGATCCGCCACGTGCCGCTCCGCATCGCGAATGACGATGCACAGGACCATCGTGGCCAGCGGATAGAGGCCGAGCAGCAGCCACCAGGCCTGCGCGATGAATGCGTAGCCGGCGCCGTTCGGGATCTGGGTAAAGGCCAGCATCTGCGCCAGCTGCACCACCACGCCCACGGCCAGGTAGTGCCCGGCGCGCGGCGAGGTGCCCCGCCGCGCCCAGGCCTCGCGCGCGAGCACGCCGATCAGCGCCGACTGGCCGATGACGAGGAGACCCACCACCATCCCGACGCCTCCCAGGTGATAGCGGTAGGCCGCGGCGAGGCCAGCGGCGATCGCCGCGACGACCGCCCCACCGGTGACGCCGGCAACGGACAGCACGATCGACCGCCCATCGAAGATGAGCCCCGGGGCGAACTGCACGGGATTGACCATGCCCAGCAGCGCCACGCCACCGAACAGGACGCCGAGCAGCATCCTGCGAGGCCACTCGCGCGCCTCCAGCCGCGAATAGACCGCCCCGACCACGGCGACCAGGGCCACCAGAAAGGCAATGTTGTTGATCAGGTCGATGGACATGCGCTAGCCAGGAGGGAGATCTGCCAAACCGACCCCGGCGCGGGCCTCACGCCGCCGCCGTGGCCCGCCGGAATGGCGGACGAGGCGCCGGCACCGGCCCGGGGTCAACACGGCCCCGCCGCGGCGCACCAGGTCGCCATGGCAGGGCCTTCGCCACAGTGTACGCACCGATGCGCAAGGCCGCCAGACAGGCGGCAAGGTTCGCTGCCGGCCGGTCAGACCCGGCCGATCGCCGTCGCCTCCCGCACGGCCCAGATGTACTTCTCGCCCCCATGGGCATCGGCGCGCCGGGGCGTCAAGCCACAGCTGCGCGCCACCCAGTCGATGTCGCTCGCGTCGTGAAGGCTGAAATCGTGCGACTTGCCGCCGGCAAACCAACCGGCCTGGTTGTAGCCGGCGATCTTCGTACCGCCCGCCACGACCACGCAGGAATGCGCCCCCTGGCCGGACAGGTTCGGCGTTGCGAAGATCAGCACGTCGCCATCGAGCGGCCCGTTGCGCGAAGTCACGCGCCGCGCGTGGCCGAACTTGATCAGGCCATTGATGAATGCCTGGGCGCCGGCGACCGCGTCGAGACTGGGGAACGCCCCGTTGTTCTTGGCGCGATAGAGCCAGATATAGGTCGCGTTGTGACACGCCATGCCGGCGGAGCCCATGCCCATGTCCAGCTTGGTGCCCTTGGCGATAATGTAGCTGGCATCGTCGTCACTGAACCGACCGACGTAGTCTCCAAGACTCATCTCTCTCTCCTGTCGTGGGTGAACCGCTTGCGGGGTTGCCGGACCGAGTGTGCCACTGCCAGGCGGCCACGGGGCCCGAATTCACGGTCTAGGTCGTGCCGGCGCGGTCGGCGGTTCAAGCAGCGGCGCCTGCCCTTCGGAATCCCGCACGGCGCGCCGCGACCCCCACGCCCCACTGGCCCGCGAGTCGATCGGGGTGCCGCCCCTTGCGCCCCGGTTGCGCGCTTCGGCCGCCCGGCAAGCCGCGCTCACCCATCAGACCGCCTTCGAGCCCCTGCGCTTCGTCGCCACCGCCACGATTGGAACGACGCCGGTCACCCGGCGAAGCTTCGCTGCCAGCATCGACCTGGACTTCGGAGACGACGAGCTAACCAAGACACCGGTAGACGCCGGCACCAGCGCCAGTGCCTGGGGCAGCAACAGGCCACTGCCCGGCCTGCCACCAGCACCGTTGGCCTGATGACCCTCGCTGCGCTGCGCGGCGGCTTGAGTATCCGGGGCGGAGCCGGGGGCGGACGGCGCGCGGGTTGACCCGGCTGTCGCGTCGATCGAGCGAGGTCTGTCGCAGAGGTCTGGCGGATCGCCCGACCAACGCCACAGACCTAGGCGCCCGGCCCCAGCGCGAAGCGAAACACCGGCAGCATCCGCCCCGCGATGCTCTCCGAGGCCCTGGTGCCATCGCGCAGGCCGCCGACGGCCGCATAGAACGAGGCCGCGTTGGGATCGCTCTGTACCAGCAAAGCCCTTGCCCCGGCCTCCCGCGCGGCGGCAATGGCGTGCTGCATCAGCCACCGGCCCACGCCGCGGCGCAGGAACGCCGGCTCGACGAACAGCGCGTCCAGGTCCCACTCGTGCGCCGTGAGCCGCCGGACCACGAAAAAGCCCACCACCACGCCGTCGCGCTCGGCCACGCCGTGCCGGACATTCGGGTCCACGAGGGCCTCGGCCGATACCGCCAGTTCGGCGCGACAGGCCGCCATGAACTCGTTGCCATAGCCCCACGAAGCCTTCGCACGAAAAGCGAGCGCCCCCAGGACCTCGCACTCCTCGGGCTGCGCCGGCCGGATGCGATTGCCAATCGTCACGGACGTCCTCCGTCAGTGAAGCGACGGAAGACGCCGCTCCCGCCCCGCCACCCGCCAATGAGCGACCACACCCGGGGTCAGTGGCCATGCGCATGCGTCACCGTCACCGCATCATCCGTTACGGTAGCGACCACCGTTGTCCCGCGCGTGAAATAGATCGGCGGGGCCATCCGCTCGCGCCCATCCGGGAAGCGCACCTGGAATTGTATTGCCCCTTCCCCGGACACCGAGAAGGCTGCGGCCGAACGGGGGGCCAGGCCCTCGATGCGCTGTTCGCCGTCCGGCCAGCGGCCGACCACGCTGACGACCTCGACGGACGCGTTGCGGACTTCGAACGACGGGGCGAGAAAGGCGGGCGCCGCGACCGTCAGGCCCACTGCGAACACCACGAGGCCCGCGACCTTCAGGCCGCCGTAGACTCGGCGCCAAAGGGCCGCCTCGCGCCGTGGCAGGTCGGGGAGTCTAGAGAACAGCAGTTTGGGCCCTCCTGGTCGCGGGGTCAGGCTAACGGGCCGCGCGCCCTTTCGCCGCGCGCACCGCCCGGCCCACCGTCGTGAAATGCACCCCGAAGGCCTCGGCGATCTGCTGGTAGCTGTACTCGCCGGTCCGGTGCGCGGCAGCCATCGCCGAATCCCGCTCACCGTCACGGGCGACGAAGGACGCCAGCGGAGGCGGTGGCGGGCGCCGCTGGGTCGCGGGAATGTTCACGTCGTCGTCGGTCCCGGTCAGCGCCGCGCGTGCCCGCAGCACGAAGGCGTCGTCACCCAGGAAAACCTGGCGGTTGAGCTGGTGCCAGAGCGGCGGCAGGCCGCGCCCTTCCGCCACAAAGCGCGCATAGTTCGCGCGGGCCGTCGCTCGGCGCTTGCCGAACTGCCCGAGCACCCCATCCACGGTGAGCCACGCCGGTCGGATCACCTCGCCCACCATCGCCCGGTAGCTGCTCCACGGCCAGTCGCCCGCCTCCGACACCATTCCCGCTCGCACCGGATTCAACACCACGTACCGGGCCACCTCCAGCAGGTACGCGTCCTCGTCCACCAGGATCGCCTTGTAGCGCCCCTGGAACATATGCCCACTCCGCCCGTGCCGCCGGTTGCTCGCCTGCGTATACACGCCGTTCAGTTGCCGCATCCCCTTCGAGAGGTTCCCGTCCGGCGTCGCGACCAGCAGATGGTAGTGGTTGTCCATCAGGCAATAGGCATGGCACACCCAGTTGAAATCTGCCACCACGCCCGAGAGGATCTCGAGGAAGCGCTCCCGGTCCTCCTCATCGTCATAAATATCCTCCCGCCGATCACCACGGGAGGTGACGTGGTAGAGGGCACCAGAGAACTCGAGGCGCAAGGGTCTGCTCATGGCTGCAGTGTAGGTCAGACCCGGGGCCGATGCTACTTTGCTAGACCTGACCCTTTTAGTTCGCTCGGAATCGTCATGTGGACGGGCGCTACCGGGACTCAGCGATCGCGACACGTCGATCACCCAAGGTCTTTCGCGGTGGAACTTGTCATCACGGAGATGGCCATAGAAACGCTGACGAATCGATGACCTGGCCCCGCGGCCCATTTCCGGCGACCCCACCATGAAGCGAGAGATCGATACCCCGTCCGAACGGACGGCCTCCCCCTGGCGCAAGCGACTATGGATCCTGGCCTTCATTGCGGCGGTCGGAAGCTTCGTGTGGGTCCAGTTGCCCGACGGCGGGTATCCCACCGACTTGACGAGGATCGGCGCCGGGCGCCCGACCCTCGTGCTGGCGCACGACTCGAACTACACCGGCGGCATGACCGTGATGGCGTTGATGAACGAGATCCGCCACGACTATGCCGACCGCGTGGACTTTCTTGTCGCCCACCTGGGCATGGCCGACGGTCAGGCCTTTGCCCGCCGCCACGGCGTCCGCGATGGCGCCGTGGTGATCTTCTCTGGCGATGGCCAGAAGCTTGGCGTCATCGACCAGCCCCGGGACACCGAGGCCTTGCGCCGCGCGCTGAACGAGGGATTCGATTTCTGAGCGACACGCCGCAACGCAGGCCCCCCTGCCCCCCAGCCGACGTCATCCGCTATCGCAAACCTCGCCCCACACGCGCGGTTCCAGACTTCGGGACTGCACCCCATGGTTCTGCCGCCCGTCTGGGCCGGGCCATTGCAGCATGCCCCGTTGCCGAAGCGGACCCCATTGACGCGCCCGGGTGATGAATCCGCCAACAAGCGTCGGTGGTCCGCTCACCCGGGAAGCTACCGGTTCAGCGAACTACTTCGGCGCCAACTCGACGTCTATGATCTCCTTCGGCGAGCGCAGGGTCTGGGTGAAGATGTTGTAGCCAGGCGCATTGACCATCATCGTATCGCCGGCATCGAAGGCCCCATTGACGCGGTAATGGCCAAGCGCATCCGTACTCGCGCTGTTTTCCTTGACCTTGACCAGAGCCGACGGAATCGGCGAACCGGTGCTCTTGTCGCGCACCACACCCTGAACACTCGAACAAGCCGAAACCACCAGCGCGATGAACGCGATTCCCATTGTTCTCATTCTTCTACCCTCGAGCGGTACTGGTCAGTGGAATACATCGGATCGCCCGGATTGCATGCCCCAAAGCGGCCACGCAAACCCGCGGGAGAGGACGCGCCTCCGGGTTGCGCCACATTACAGCATCCCGGGTTTGGATTCGGCGATTCTCAGGGGCTACAGAGCATCCGCGAAAAACAAATTTGCACAGCAGCTTTCCCCTACCTGACCATCCGCCATTCGCCCCCGACAACAGCGACAACCCCATCCGAAACAAAGCGACGAAAGGTAGGCAAGTCGAAACACAAAGGTCAGCTCCGATGGCAGGAAGTGCCAAGCCGCGAGAACCGCTCACTTGACGGTTGCGCACACGGCTCACGCAACGGGGCGGGGGGCAGACCGGCTGACCGGATGCTGGACAACACCCCCGCCGAGGGGCGAAGTCGTCTGCTTCTGAGGTGAAGGTCAGGGCATCCTGTGGCAGCGCGCAGCGAACCGCCCCCCTTTCAGAGCGGGACAGCCTGCGTGCCGAGGCATTGCCCCGTGGCAAGAGGCTCTCCAGTGGCGTATGGCGGTGTTGCTGGCATGAAGCGGCCGAGCGAATTCTCGCAACGCTTCCGGACTCGGCCCCTTCGACCCCGCGCCATCGCCACCGGGACCGCACTCCTTTCTCCACACACCCTCCCTACCCCTCTGGGCCGGCCCCCGGATGGCTCACTCTTCCTTCTCGATGATCAGCTTGCGATGCGGGAACGGGATCTCGATGCCAGCCGCGTCGAGCGCGTTCTTGACCTGCTCCGGCACCGAGTAGAGCACACTGAAGTAGTGCTCGCCCTGGCAGAAGGGGCGCACCAGAAAGTCCACCGAGCTGTCGTTCAGCGTCTCGACCTCGACGAAAGGAGCCGGATCCTTTAGGACATGGGGGTGTTGGTCGAGTACGGCACGGATAACCTGGCGCGCGGCCTCGGTACTCTCCTTGTAAGCAACGCCGAAGTGCATGTCGACGCCGCGCACGCTGTGGTACGAGTGATTCACGATCTGCGCGCCCCAGATCTGGCTGTTCGGGATGATCACCTGCTGCCGGTCGAAGGTCTGCAGCACCGTCGTGAACAGGTCGATCGTGTCGACCTTGCCGAAGCGATCGGCGGCGTTGATGAAATCACCGACCTTATAGGGCCGGAAGATCAACAGCATGACGCCCGCGGCGACATTGGAGAGCGTCCCCTGCAGCGCAAGGCCAACGGCCAGGCCTGCGGCGCCGAGCAGGGCAATGATCGACGCGGTCTGGACGCCGAAGCGGTTCAACACCGCGATCAGCACGAAGGCAAGGACAAGGTACTTGGCCAGGCTGCCCAGGAATTTGAAGAGGGTGCTGTCGAGCTTCTCGTGTCGCTCACCGAGCTTGCAGATGAAGCGATTGACCTTGCCGGCGATGTAGAAACCCACCGTCAGAATGATCACCGCCAAGAGCAGGTTGAGGGCGAAATCGACCACAACAGGGAGGTAGTGGTCCAGGGTTTTCGGGTCGATCAGCTGTTCCATCGTCGGCTTCCGGGGTGATGAGCGTGCAGGCATGGTAGCGCATGACGAACGCGTCATCGGCACGAACCGGGCAAACCGTTGGTGGGGCAACGGTTCAGGACTGAATGCACTCCCGCCCTACGCCCCCTGCGCGAGCCCTCCCGCCAGTCTCGCCATCTCCGCTCACGGCCCGGCTGCCCAGAAGTGTTGCGCGCGAATCAGCCGAAGCCACTCACGACACTCCTAGCCCAGGTTCAGATATCGCCCTGCCCGACGACGGCCGGACGGAATGGTATCTTTATAGACCTGACCCCACTCACTCGGCATTCACTCGGCGTGGCAGACCCAGTTGAAATCCGTCACTACCCCCGCGAGGACGGAGCGCGTCAAGATAGTTGTCGCCTGATTCATGCAATCAGACGCTTTCCATTATCAAGCTTCAATTGGTCGCGGATGTTGGCGTCGCGCTCGGGGTTGAGGGTGACGGCGTGGATCGGCGACCAGTCGCGCGTGCGACCGGACCAGCGAGTTGGATGACGTTCGCGTGCCTGGAGGTATGTCTGGTGACGCTTATGCAGAATCGCGAAGTCCTCGCCGGCATGACGCTGAGCCGGGGTGACGTAACGGATGCCGCTGTGTCGGTGCTCGAAGTTGTACCAGTGAGCGAAAGCACGGCCCCAGTCGCGGGCGTCCTCCAAGTTCGCGAAGCCGCGGGATGGGAATTCCGGCCGGTACTTGGCGGTCTTGAACAGCGACTCGACGAAGGCATTGTCGTCGGACACCCGTGGCCGAGAGTACGACGGTTTAACGCCCAGCCAGTGCAGCATGGCCAGCACCGTGGTGGCCTTCAGCGTGCTGCCGTTGTCACCGTGCAGCACGGGTCGGCTGGGCATCGTGTGAATGCCTTCGGCCAGTGCCGTGCGCCTGACCAGGTGCACGGCGTGCTCTGCATCATCACGGTCATGGATCTCCCAGCCGACGATCTTGCGGCTGTACAGGTCCAGGATCAGGTAGAGGTAAAACCATTGCCCTTGGATCTGCGTGGGCAGGTAGGTCATATCCCAACACCACACTTGGCCTGCTCCGGTGGCCACATGGGTGCTGGGCGCCCGCGAGCGTTGGGGCGCCCGAGTGCGACCGCGATGGCGAGTCTGGCCGTGGGCACGCAGGACCCGGTAAAAGCTCGATTCGCTGGCGATATATACCTGCTCGTCGGCCAGCATGGGCACGATCCGAGCCGGCGGCAAGGCCGCGAAACGTGGCTCGTTGGCGAGCGCCAGAATGTGGCCTCGCTCCTCGTCGGTCAGCGCATGAGTGGGCCTCGGGCGCACGGCCAGTGGTCGCCGGTCGCCGACGACCAAGCCCTCATGCGCGCTCCAGCGCTGCAGCGTGCGCAGGCTGATGCCGGC
>JBNLCM010000083.1:0-21266 GCA_050303815.1 Rhodocyclaceae bacterium | reverse complement strand
TTAAGAGGCTGATATGGGTGCCAAGGATTTCATCGGTAGCCTGTTCCTGAAGGAACTGGTCAAGGGTCTGGCCCTGACCGGGCGCCATCTGTTCGCCCGCAAGATCACGGTCCAGTTCCCGGAAGAGAAGACGCCGCAGAGCCCGCGCTTCCGGGGCCTGCACGCGTTGCGACGCTATCCCAACGGCGAAGAGCGCTGCATCGCCTGCAAGCTGTGTGAGGCCGTGTGCCCGGCGATGGCAATCACTATCGAATCGGACCAGCGCGACGACGGCTCGCGCCGGACGACCCGCTACGACATCGACCTGACCAAGTGCATCTTCTGCGGATTCTGCGAAGAGGCCTGTCCGGTGGATGCCATCGTCGAGACCCGCGTGTTCGAGTACCACGGCGAGAAGCGGGGCGACCTCTACTACACCAAGCAGATGCTGCTGGCCGTGGGTGATCGCTACGAGGGGCAGATCGCCCAGGATCGCGAAGCCGACGCGAAGTACCGCTAACCAGGACGAGGGGAGGGCCGGCCCAGCGCCGGAACGCCAAGAAAGATGGAATTCAAGAGCATCGTATTTTTCCTGTTTGCGACCGTCGCGGTCCTGGCCGCGGTGCGCGTCATCACCTCGCGCAACCCGGTCCATGCGGCACTGTTCCTGGTGCTGACCTTCTTCTCCTCCGCCGGCGTCTGGATGCTGGCGCAGGCCGAGTTCCTGGCGATCGTCCTCGTGATGGTCTATGTCGGCGCCGTGATGGTGCTGTTCCTGTTCGTGGTGATGATGCTGGACATCAACCTCGATCGGGTCCGCGAGGGGTTCTGGAGCGTCCTGCCGGTCGGCCTGCTGGTCGGCGGCGTGATGCTCTTCGAGATGGTCGTCGTGCTGGGTGGCCGCTACTTCGGCCTTGAGGCCATGCCGGAGCCGCCCGCGCCGGAAGCGGGTTTCTCGAACACGCGCGAACTTGGCCGCCTGCTCTACACCGAATATGTCTATCCGTTCGAACTGGCCTCCATCGTGCTGTTGCTGGCGATGGTCGCGGCCGTGGCGCTGACCCTGCGTGCGCGCCGCGCCACCAAGTACGTACAGCCCTCTGATCAGGTCGCGGTGAAGCGCAACGACCGGGTCCGGATGGTCTCGATGCCGGCCGAGAAGGAAGTGCCGGCCGAGCCGCCCGCCGAGCAGCAATAAGAACAGACGAAGTTCAGGGAGTCACAGATGCTTTCGCTATCCCACTACCTCATCCTGGGCGCGATCCTGTTCGCGATCAGCGTGGTCGGCATCTTCCTCAACCGGAAGAACCTGATCGTGCTGCTGATGGCCATCGAGTTGATGCTGCTGTCGGTCAATACCAACTTCGTCGCCTTCTCGCATTACCTCGGCGACGCCTCGGGCCAGGTGTTCGTGTTCTTCATCCTGACCGTCGCGGCCGCGGAAGCGGCGATCGGCCTCGCCATCCTGGTTTGCCTGTTCCGGAACCTGCGCACCATCCACGTGGATGACCTGGACAGCCTCAAGGGTTAAGGAAGCGTTCGATGTCTAACGAAATGAACATGCTCTATCTGGTGGTACCGCTTGCGCCGCTCGTCGGTGCCATCCTGGCGGGCCTCTTCGGCAAGGCCATCGGCCGCACCGGCTCCCACGTGGTGACGATCCTCGGCGTCGCCATCGCCTTCGTCGCCTCGGTGCTGATCTACCAGGACGTCCAGGCCGGCAACACCTTCAACGGCACGGTCTATACCTGGGCGACCAGTGGCGACCTGACCTTCGAGGTGGGTTTCCTGGTCGATTCGCTGACCGTGATGATGATGCTGGTCGTGACCTTTGTGTCGCTGATGGTGCACATCTACACCATCGGCTACATGCAGGAAGATCCGGGCTACCAGCGCTTCTTCTCGTACATCTCGCTGTTCACGTTCTCGATGCTGATGCTCGTGATGTCGAACAACTTCCTCCAGCTCTTCTTCGGCTGGGAGGCGGTGGGCCTGGTGTCCTACCTGCTGATCGGTTTCTGGTACACGAAGCCGACCGCCATCTACGCGAACATGAAGGCCTTCCTGGTCAACCGCGTGGGCGACTTCGGCTTCCTGCTGGGGATCGGCCTGATCGCCGCCTACACCGGCAGCCTGAACTACGCCGAGGTGTTCGCGCAGGCCGATCAGCTGGCCGCCAAGTCGATCGAGCTCATTCCCGGCCACGGCTGGCTCCTGATCACCGTGATCTGCATCTGCCTGTTCATCGGCGCGATGGGCAAGTCGGCCCAGGTACCGCTGCACGTGTGGCTGCCGGACTCGATGGAAGGCCCGACCCCGATCTCGGCGCTGATCCACGCCGCGACGATGGTGACCGCCGGCATCTTCATGGTGGCGCGCATGTCGCCGCTGTTCGAGCTGTCCGATACGGCGCTCTCGTTCGTCCTCGTGATCGGCGCCACGACGGCCCTCTTCATGGGCTTCCTCGGCATCGTCCAGAACGACATCAAGCGCGTCGTCGCCTACTCGACCCTCTCGCAGCTCGGCTACATGACGGTCGCGCTCGGCGTGTCTGCCTATTCGGCGGCCGTGTTCCACCTGATGACCCACGCCTTCTTCAAGGCGCTGCTGTTCCTCGGCGCGGGTTCGGTGATCATCGGCATGCACCACGACCAGGACATGCGCAACATGGGCGGTCTCGCCAAGTACATGCCCATCACCTGGATCACCTCGCTGGTCGGTTCGCTGGCCCTGATCGGTTTCCCGTTCCTGTCCGGCTTCTACTCCAAGGACTCCATCATCGAGGCTGTGCATTTCTCCCACCTGCCGGGGGCGAGCTACGCCTACTTCTGCGTGATCCTGGGTGTCTTCGTGACGGCCTTCTACTCCTTCCGGATGTACTTCCTCGTCTTCCACGGCGAGGAGCGTTTCGGCAAGGCCCATGACGACCACCATGGTCACGACGAGCACGCCGACGACCATGGTGACGACCATCACCACGGCCTCGCTCCGGGCCAGAAGCCCCACGAATCGCCGTGGGTCGTCACGGTGCCGCTCGTCCTGCTGGCGATCCCGTCGGTGCTGGTCGGCTTCTTCACGATCGAGCCGATGCTGATGGGCGACTGGTTCAAGGACGCGATCTTCATCGATCACGAGGCACATCCCGCGATGGAGGAGTTCGCGAGCGAATTCCACGGCGCCGTCGCGATGGCCCTGCACGGCTTCACGACCCTGCCGTTCTTCCTCGCCATGGGCGGCGTTGCCGTCGCGTACTTCTTCTACATGGTGGCCCCGGGCATCCCGGCTGCGATCCAGCGCACCTTCAAGCCGATCCACGCGCTGCTCGAGAACAAGTACTTCTTCGACCGCTTCAACGAGATCGTCTTCGCCGGTGGCGCTCGCCTCCTCGGACGCGGCCTGTGGAAGGGCGGCGACCAGGTGCTGATCGATGGCGTCGGCGTGAATGGCTCGGCGCAAGTGGTCGGAATGCTGGCGAACGTGGCCCGCCTGCTGCAGAGCGGTCACATCTACATGTATGCCTTCATGATGATCGTGGGTCTGGCCGTGTTCCTGGTGGCTTTCACCTGAGACCGACCGCCTCGCTGTAACGGATTCGAAAGAAAACACGCGTCCCCACGATGGGCGCCACAAACGGAAGTAGACGATGACGGGTATGCCTCTTCTCAGCCTGGCAATCTGGGTGCCGATTCTCGGCGGCCTGGCGGTGCTCGCGACCGGATCTGACCGGAATGCGCCCCTGCAGCGGATGATTGCGCTGGCCACTGCGGTGATCGGCTTCCTGGTGACGATTCCGCTGTTTACCGGCTTCGACACCAGCACGAGCCAGATGCAGTTCGTCGAACTGATGCCCTGGATCCCGTACTTCAACATCAACTACTTCCTTGGGGTCGATGGCATCTCGGTGCTGTTCGTAATCCTGAACAGCTTCATCACGATCATGGTCGTGATTGCCGCCTGGGAGGTCATCCAGAGTCGCGTGGCCCAGTACATGGCCGCCTTCCTGATCATGTCGGGCCTCATGAACGGGATCTTCTCGGCGCTCGACGGCATCCTGTTCTACGTCTTCTTTGAGGCCTCGCTGATCCCGATGTACCTGATCATCGGCATCTGGGGCGGCCCGAACCGGGTCTACGCGGCAATCAAGTTCTTCCTCTACACGCTGCTCGGCTCGCTGCTGATGCTGGTTGCCTTCATCTACCTCTTCCGCGAGGCGGGTGGCAGCTTCAACATTCTCGACTGGCACAAGCTGCCCCTGGCGATCGAAGCGCAGACGCTGATCTTCCTCGCGATGCTGCTCTCCTTCGCGGTGAAGGTGCCGATGTGGCCGGTGCACACGTGGCTGCCGGACGCCCACGTGGAGGCGCCTACGGGCGGTTCCGTCGTGCTGGCCGCGATCGCGCTGAAGCTGGGCGCGTACGGCTTCCTGCGGTTCTCGCTGCCGATCGTGCCGGACGCCTCCCACGCGATGGCGCCCCTGATCATCACCCTGTCGCTGATCGCGGTGGTGTATATCGGATTCGTCGCCCTGGTTCAGACCGACATGAAGAAGCTGGTGGCCTATTCGTCGATCTCCCACATGGGCTTCGTGACGCTCGGATTCTTCATGATGAATCCGCTCGGGATCGAGGGCGCGCTGATCCAGATGATTTCCCACGGCTTCATCTCCGGCGCGATGTTCCTCTGCATCGGCGTCATGTACGACCGCCTCCACTCGCGCCAGATCGCCGACTACGGTGGCGTCGTGAACACGATGCCGAAGTTCGCGGCCTTCTTCATGCTCTTCGCGATGGCCAACTCCGGCCTGCCGGCGACGTCGGGCTTCGTCGGTGAATTCATGGTCATCCTTGGGGCGGTCCAGTACAACTTCTGGGTTGCCTTCCTGGCCGCCACCACCCTGATCCTTGGCGCGGCCTACACCCTCTGGATGTACAAGCGGGTGGTGTTCGGCGCGGTGGCCAACCCGAAAGTAGCCGAGCTGCAGGACATCGGCGCCCGCGAGTTCTTCTTCCTCGCGGTCCTGGCGGCATGTGTGCTGGCGATGGGTCTCTACCCGCTGCCCTTCACCGAGATCATGCATGCCTCGGTCAATGACCTGTTGAAGCACGTCGCGGTAAGCAAGCTTTGAGCGGCCGGCGAAACTACTACACGGAAATGGTCTGACGATGAACTTTGTTGTCCCTGATTTCGCACCCGCTGCGGCCGAGCTGTTCGTGGCTGCCGCATCGCTGGTGGTGCTGCTCGTCACGGTCTTTGCGAAGAACAGTGCGCGCACCTTGGGCTACCTGATGACGCTGGCCGTGCTCCTCGTCGCGGCGGTGATCACCTGGTCGGGCATGAGCGGGGAGGTGGCCTACACCTTCAGCAACATGTACATCGACGACCCCATGTCCGACGTGCTGAAGCTGCTGGTTTATGGCTCGATGGCCGTGGCGCTCCTGTACAGCCGGCAGTACCTGGTAGACCGGGATCTCGACCGCCCCGAGTTCTACGTGCTGGCGATCTACGCGACGCTCGGCATGATGGTCATGATCTCGGCCAACCACCTGCTGACGGTCTACATCGGTCTCGAGATGCTGTCCCTGTCGCTGTACGGCCTGGTGGCGATGGACCGCGATTCGGCCCGCTCCACCGAGGCGGCGATGAAGTACTTCGTGCTGGGCGCGCTGGCGTCGGGCCTGCTGCTCTACGGCATGTCCATGATCTATGGCGCGACCGGCAGCCTGGAGCTCTCCGGTATTGCCCAGGCGATCTTCCACGAGGCCGGCAACCGCACGGTGCTGATGTTCGGCCTGGTGTTCCTGGTGGCCGGTCTCGCCTTCAAGCTGGGCGTAGTGCCGTTCCACATGTGGATTCCCGATGTCTATCACGGTGCGCCGACCCCGGTGACCCTGCTGATCGGTTCCGCGCCCAAACTCGCCGCCTTCGCGATGGCCATGCGCCTGCTCGTGAACGGATTGTTCGAACTGGCCGACCAGTGGCAGGCCATGCTGGTGGTACTGGCGGTGGGTTCGATCATCCTCGGTAACGTCGTCGCGGTCGCGCAGACCAACCTGAAGCGGATGCTTGCCTATTCGGCGATCTCGCACATGGGCTTCATGCTGCTGGGTCTGCTGGCCGGCGTGGTGGACGGCGATCCGCGCTTTGCCGCCACGGCCTACGGTGCTGCCATGTTCTACGTGGTCACCTATGTCCTGATGACGCTGGCCTCCTTCGGCATGATCCTCCTGCTGGCGCGGGCCGGTTTCGAGGCCGAGGAGATCGATGACTTCAAGGGCCTCAACAAGCGCAGCCCGTGGTTCGCGCTGATGATGCTCTTTGTCATGTTCTCGATGGCCGGCGTGCCGTTCTTCATCGGCTTCTTCGCCAAGCTTGCCGTGCTGGCGGCCGTGGTCCAGGCGGGCTATGTCTGGATCGCCGTCGTCGCCGTGCTGATGTCGCTGGTGGGCGCCTTTTACTATCTGCGGGTGGTCAAGGTCATGTACTTCGATGACCCCACCGATACGTCACCCATCAACGGCAGCGCGGATCTCAAGCTGCTGCTGTCGGCCAATGGCGTCGCCATCGCGGTGCTCGGGCTGATGCCGACGCAACTGATCGAAGGGTGCGCGCGCGCCTTGTCCGCCTCGTTCATGTAAGCTGCCAGCGCCCGAGCTGATCTGCAAAGCCGGCCCTTGGGCCGGCTTTGTGCCTTCTGGAGATCCGATGTCCCTTGAAACAGGCCGGTACGACGATGCCCTTCGGGAAACCACGATCGACAGTGAAACGAGCTACCACGGGCTGTTCCTGAAGGTCTCGCGGGACCGGGTGCGCGTGCCTGACGGGCGCGAGGCGGGGCGTGAATACGTGCGCCATCCCGGTGCCGTGGTGATCGTTCCGGTTCTGCCGGATGGGCGGCTGCTGGTCGAACATCAGTTCCGTTATCCCTTGCGCCGGGTTTTTGTCGAGTTTCCTGCCGGCAAGATCGACCCGGGCGAGACCATCGAGGCCTGCGCGCGGCGCGAACTGGAGGAAGAGGCGGGCTATGTGGCAACCGGGTGGCGCCATCTCGGGGTGATGCATCCGTGTATCGGCTACTCCGACGAGCGCATCGAGGTCTTCCTCGCCTCCGGCCTGCGTCAGGTGGGCCAGCGTCTCGACGAAGGCGAGTTTCTGGAACTGGACGCCCTCACGCCCGGCGATTTTGCCGCTGCCGTTCACGCGGGCCGAATCACCGACGGAAAGAGCATCACGGCCTTCTTCCTCGCCCAACCCTTCCTTGCCGGCGTATTCGGGCCGACTGGCGCAAGCCCGCGCCCTGCGTGACATTTCTGGGGTCGGCGCCCTAAAGCCTGGCGTCCCCGGTTCGTTAATTCCTTGTCGCCACGCGGGGGGCGTGGGGGCCGGTAGTCTGAGGGAAGAACGACCATCAATAAGGTATTCGGACGCATCCGCTACAAGATCATGGTTGTCGTCGGCGTGGCCGTGGCGGCCGGCCTCGTCGCGACTGCCGCGTTCTATACGACCCACCAGGAGCGCTCGGTCCTTGCGCAGAACGAACGGACCATGCGCAAGCTGACGGAGAGCGTGATCGAGGGCCTGCAGAGCATGATGCTCGCGGGTTCGGCCGATATCGCCCAGGGTTACGCCGACCGCCTGAAGCGTGTGCCGGAGATCGATGATTTCCGGGTCATGCGGATCACCGGTATCGAAGCGTTCCGCGACAACAGCACGATTGAAGAGGTCAATGAGCGGCGCGGCGAGGAGCTCTTCCTACCGCGTGAGGAGGAGCAGGTCGTACGCATCCTCGCCGAGGACAATGCCGCCCTCAAGGAGGTACTCGATAGCCGCAAGATCGTGACGGTCTACGGCAAGGACGAGAATGGTGAGCAGACGCTGACCTTCCTGTCGCCGATCCTGAACCAGGATCCCTGCCACAAGTGCCACGGCAGTGCGCGACCGGTGCGTGGCGTGCTGAAGCTCACGACCTCGCTGGCGCAGGTCGAACGGGACATCCTGCAGGCACGGCAGGATTCGCTGCTGGTCCTCGCCATGGCCCTGATGGGTACGATGCTGCTCACGGGATACATGATGGGGCGGTCGGTCGTAAGGCCGATCGAGCAGGTCACGAAGGCCATGTCGCGTGCGAGCACCGGTGACCTCGCCCACGATGTCCCGGTCAAGAGCGGCGACGAACTCGGCCGGATGGCCCAGAGCTTCAACGTCATGACCTCGGAGCTGCGCAGCACCTACGATGGTCTGAGGCGCGAGCAGGACAAGCTCACCACCATCATCCGCAGCGCCGGGGAAGGCATTGTTCTGACCGATGGCGACGGTCGCGTGGTGCTGGTCAACCCGGCAGCCGAGCGTCTCCTCGGCAAGCCGGCCGCGCAGATTGCCAGTGAGGGGCTCGAGCGGATCCTTGACGATCCCGAGCAGATGCACTCGTGGCTCGAGCGTTCCGACACCGAAGGGCCGGTAACGGTCGCATTTCGCGATCGCGTGCTGCAGGTCTTTGCCTCGACCATCCATGCCAGCGAGGGCCACGTGGTCGGGTCTGCGGCGCTGCTGCGGGATGTGACCGAGGAGAAGCGCCTGGAAGAAGAGCTGCGGCGGCTATCGACGACGGATGGTCTGACCGGGCTCTTCAACCGCCGTCACCTTGACGCCACCCTCGAAACGGAGTGGCACCGGGCCCTGCGAACCCATGAGCCGCTGTCGGTGCTGATGTTCGACGTGGACCACTTCAAGAAATTCAACGATACCCACGGTCACGATCAGGGAGATCGCGTGCTTCAGGCCGTCGCCGAGCTGTTCCGCGACAGCCTGAGGCGGCATGACATCGCGTGCCGCTATGGCGGCGAGGAGTTCTTCGGCATCCTGCCGGCCACCCCGAGCACCGGTGCCATGGCGGTGGCTGAGCGGCTTCGCCTGGCGATCGAGTCGGCCGAGGTGGATGGACTCCGGGTCACCGTGTCGATCGGGGTCGCCTGTGCGCCGGAGATGCGTGCCGGCAACGCGCCGGAGCTGGTCGAACTGGCGGACGCGGCGCTTTACCAGGCGAAGCGGAACGGTCGGAACCAGGTGCGCCTCTCGGGAGGCAAGGACGATGCGGCCGCAGAGGACTGATTCCAGCGTGAGCGGCCCCGGCATCACCGGGCGCCTGCGTTTCCGGCTGCTGTTCGGGCTGTCGCTGACGGTGCTGTTCGGCCTGGTCGCGACGGCGGTGTTCTACGTGCATCAGGCGGAGGAGGCCATCCTTGCCGAGAATGAGCGTTCGCTGCACAAGGTTACCGACGCAGTCGGCTCGAGCCTCGAGTCCATCATGGAAGGCGGGCATGCCGAGGTCGCGGCCGAATTCAATCGGCGGCTCGCACGGGTCGGTGGGGCCACCCGATTCCTGATCGTGCGGACCGACGGGCGTCCGGCATTCCGTGACAATGAGACCATCAACGCCGTGAATCGCGTGCTCGGCTACACCGCGTTCACCCCGAACAGCGACGTGTCACCGAGCCTGGAGCTGATCCCCGAGGCCGGCAGCGCCGAGTTTCGCGACGCGGTCGCTGGCAACGAGGCGCGCCAGTTGCGGCGGTTGGGGCCGTCGGGTGAGGAGTTGCTGGTCTTCATGGACCCGATCTTCTCGCGCGAAGGGTGCCATGGATGCCATGTGGGACAGGAGCCGGTGCGCGGGGTGGTGCTCATGGAGACGTCGCTTGTCCAGGTCGAGCAGGACATGCTCGGCGCACGAATCCAGGCCCTGATCGGCCTCACCATCGCCCTCGCAGCGACGATGCTTGCGACCGGCTATGCGCTCGGCAAGACCCTTTTCGGGCCGATCGAGGGCGTAACCAGCGCGATGCGCCGAGTGTCTCTGGGCGACTGGGACCACGGCGTGCCGGTGGACTCGGAAGACGAGATTGGACAGATGGCGAGCAACTTCAACGTCATGCGCGAGCGTTTGAAGTCCAACTACCTGAACCTGCTTGCCGAGCAGGACAAGCTCACGACGATCCTGCTGGCCGCGCGCGAGGCGGTCGTGGTGACCGATCGGGAAGGTGCGGTCGTGCTGGTCAACCCCGCTGCCGAGGAGGTCTTGGGCAAGTCGGTGGCCCAGATCCACCAGGATGGGTTCGAGCAGATCGTGGATGACCCGGAGGTGATCCATAGCCTGCTTTCCGGCGAGCCCGAGCAGGGCGTGCTCGAGATCGACTACTGCGGGCGCCGCCTGGCGGTGAGCGCGGCGACAATCTGTGACGGGGATGGCGCCATCATCGGCTCTGCCGCCCTGATCCGCGATATTGACGATGAGCACCGGATGCGCGAGCGCCTGTCGCGCATGGCGAGGACAGACGAGTTGACCGGCCTGTACAACCGCCGCCACCTCGACGAGCGCTTTGGCGAGGAGTTCGACCGGGTGCGGGCCAGCGGACAGGCTCTCGCGGTGATGATCTTCGACGTCGACCATTTCAAGCGCTTCAACGACACCCACGGTCACGATATCGGCGACCAGGTCCTGCGGGCCGTCGGGCGCGTCACGCGCGAGACCCTGCGCATCTATGATGTGCTGGGCCGCTATGGCGGGGAAGAGTTTGTCGCTGTCCTGCCCGGGCTGCACAGTGGCGACGCCGGACCGGTGGCTGATCGCCTGCGCCTCGACGTGGCGAGGCTGCGTGTCGCCGACGGGCTCCAGGTGACGATCAGTATTGGCGTCGCCTGCACGGAGACGGTGGATGCCGACACGCCCGACGCCTTGCTGGCAGCCGCCGACAAGGCCCTCTACGTTGCCAAGCGCAACGGTCGGAACCGGGTGGTGGAGGCTGCCGAGGCGACTACCTGACGGTAATGGCCGAAAAATCGAAGCGCAGCGGCTCCGACACGCTCTTGTTCTCGTCGGCAGCGTGGTTGAATACGGCGATTTGCCCGGAGATCGATCCCCCGGCCGGCAGCACGACGTCGTCCTCGTGTCCGGTGTCGAGCCGGCGCGCCATCTCCAGGTGCCAGTGGCCATCCGCCCACACCCCGTTGGCACTGACGTCGGCGTAGCTTCCGTCCGGCGTGCCGTCGATGCGGACGGCAATGATCTTCTCCGCCTCCTGGGTCTTCGGGGGCCGGATCGTCTTGAACGGGTAGCGGCCCTCGTCGCGGTACTTCTTGATGTAGACCGTGCCGACGCCCTTGACGGAGTACTCGGCGGCATTCTCGATGATGCGGGTGCCGATGACCTGGCGAAAATCTTCGGCAAAGCCGGCTGCCTGGCTGCGGCTGGCCGACCATTCCCACAGGTCGGCCTCGTAGTTCTTGCCGGACAGCATGCTGCGGTCGTAGTCGCCTGCAAGCGCGAAGCGCACGGCGAACATGTCGTCGTGGCGGCGCGAGCGTGAATAGCGCCGGCCGTTCCAGAGCCAGACGTCGAGGTTGGTGTCGGGCGCGTCGTCCGGCCAGCGAACCGCCACGTAGAGGCGTCCGTCGTGCACGCCGGCCTGAAGTTCCACCTGTGACTCGCCCACGGCGTTGTGATCCTCGCTGCCCAGCCCCAGGTCGGCGCGCTCCTCAGGTTTGACCGTCGGCGCAATCGGGATGATCTGCCAGCCCTCGGCCTTCCAGTCGCCCAGGTCACCATCGACGGCGGGTGCCGTCTGCAGGCGCTGGATCGGTATGACCTGCGGTTCGGATGCCCCTGCTGCGGCGCTCAGCGGAACGCCGGCCAGCGTAGCGGCGAAAAGTGCGAGTCGTGACGGGGTCATTCGACGACGATGCTGCCTTCCATGCCCTTCTCGCGATGGTCTTCGATCGTGCAATACACCGGATAGCTTCCCTTCGTGACCGGCACGAAGTAGAGGTCCAGCTGGCCGCCTTCCTTCAGGATCTCGATGGCCTTGAAGTAGGGGGCCTTGATCTCGGCCTGGCCATTGACCATGGCCTTGCGGGTTGCGATCGACTTGAAAAACTCCGGCGCAGTGAAGTAGTGGTGCTTCTCGCCTTCGTTGATCAGTTCGAGCTTGTACGCGACGCCGGCCTTGAAGGTCAGGTTCTCCGGCGTGTAGTGGTGCTCTTCGAAGACGACGGTGACCGTCTGCATCGTGTTCCAGTCGGCTTCCTTGACGATGCGGTCCGCGTCGGTGATGTAGTCGTCAGCGGACATCACGCTGGCGGGAAGGGTGGTGGCGATGGCCAGCGCAAATGCTGCGAAGAAGGTGCCGAGCTTCATGGTTTCCGTCCTTTCGAGAGTCGGCTGCAGCGACGGACCCGGACCGGCCTGCTGCAGTTGCTTCGAGATTAACGGTCCCGGCTGCAGCGCCTTTAGCCCGTTCGGATCGCATTGCAGCATGCCGAGCACCGGCGCCGTGACCGGCTTCATGGTGCCGGCCCGCAAGGCCGCCCGTCCGCCGCGCCGAAGCGCTGGATCAGCCCCGTGCGTCCCCCCACCGGAAGGGGCAGTCGTCCTCGCCCAGATAGTGCGCCGTGCCGTCTCGCTGCACACAGAACTGAGATGAGATGATCATCTCCGTCATTCGCTGGCTCTCCCCGATCCGCGTGTATTCCTGGAGGATGCAGCGCTCGATCTTGGCGCCTGCGCGCACATGGCTGCCATGCCCGATCCAACTCGGGCCCACGATCGACACGCCGGGGTCGATTCGGACGCCGGAGCCGACGTAGACCGGGCCGGTGATCTGCACGCTGTCCCACGCAATCGAGGTGTTCAGGCCAACCCAGACGCCCGGTTTGACCTCCTTGCCTGGCATGTCCATCTGCGCGACCTCGCCGCGCAGGACCCGCTGGCTGACTTCCCAGTAGTCGGCGAGGCGGCCGATGTCGATCCAGTTGAAGAATCGATTCTGGGCGAAGAAGGGCAGCTTCTCGGCCACCAGCTTCGGGAACAGGTCCGAGCCGATGTCGAAAGGCCGGTCGGCGGGCACCATGTCGATGATGGCGGGCTCGATGATGTAGATGCCCGTGCTGGCGAGCGTGGAGCGCGCCTCCTCTGGCGCCGGCTTTTCCTGGAAGGACTCGACCCGGCCGGAGTCATCGGTCACGACGATGCCGTAGTTCTTCACGTCCTCGCGCGGGACGTCGAGCGTCACCACGCTGGCCAGGGCCGATTTGGTGCGGTGCTCGTGCAGCGCGGCGCCGATGTCGAGGTCGACGATTGCGTCGCCACACATCACGATCGTGGTGTCGTCGAAGAATCCACCGAAATCCTGGATCTTGCGCAGGGCACCGGCGGATCCGACGGCCTTTGGCACCAGCTCGCCATGCTCGCGTGCGCCCTCGTACGAATAGCCAAGGCTGACGCCCCAGCGGCGGCCGTCGCCGAAGTAGTTCTCGATCTTCCAGTGATTGAAGGCGACGTTGACCATGATCTCGCGAATGCCGAAGCGGGCCAGATGCTCAACCAGGTATTCCATCACCGGCTTGCCCAGGATCGGCACCATCGGCTTCGGAAGCTGGGACGTCAGCGGTCGTACTCGCGTGCCCTGGCCAGCTGCCAGGATCATTCCCTTCGCCATCGGTGATTGTGCTCCTTGGTGATTCGTCAGGGCCTTGATACCAGAGTCCTGATGCGCTGCACAAGCCGGCGTCGATGCCAATGGTGTATCAGCGTGTGATCCGGGCCGGTTCGCTGACCGCCACAATGAGCGCCATCATCCGCGTCGTGCCGGCAAAGAGGGACCCGGTTTGCGGCGGATTCACGGCGCATCCTCGACGAAGGGCGTCGGACCCTGGGACGACACGAAGATGATTGCATCGGTGAGCGCGCAGACATCATGGACCTCATCCGGCCCGGTGAACAGGTAGTCGCCAGCGCGCATCGCGATGCCGCCAATCGAGACCTCGCCCTCGAGGACGATGACCTCTTCCGTGCGCTGGTGCCGATGTGGGGGAAAGCGGGTGCCGGTCCGCAGGCGGACGACCGACGCGCGGCCGCCGTTGTCATGGTTGCGAAACAGGCTGCGTTCGATGCCTTCGACGGGCGTCGGTGACCAAGTGCGCTCACCGGCCGGGTAATGTTCCATGGGGTCTCCTGTATAACGACATGATTGCCGGCTGCCCTTCAGGGCAGGCCCAGCACGGTGCCTTCCCGACGGCGGTCGGCGCCGCCGAACTGTCGACCCGTCGCCGGGTCCAGCACCACCGCCTGAACCGATCCGATCTCGGCATCGCACGCGGGCGCGCCAGCGGCAAACATATGCCCCAGCCCCGCGAGTGCGGCGAGCGATGGCGCGGGCAGACCCGCCTCGCAGCTGATTCTGCCGGCCGCCGAGGTCACCGAAAGCCGGGGCGCGCGAATGGCGCTGTCCACGTCCATGCCATGGTCGATCAGGTTCAGGGTGGTATTGAGCACCGAGTTGATGATCGTCGAGCCCCCCGGCGACCCATAGGCGACCATCACCTCGCCATCCCGCAGGATCAGGGTGGGCGCCATCGACGAGCGGGGCCGCTTGCCGGGCGCGACGTCGTTGATGCCCGGATCGCCGGTGCCGACGTCGCGGCGAGGCCGCAGGTTGAAGTCGGTCAGCTCGTTGTTCAGCAGGAAGCCGTAGCCGGGCACCAGGATGCCCGATCCCCAGGCGCTCTCGATGGTTGCCGTGAAGCTCACGACATTGCCCCAGCGGTCGGCGACCGTGAAATGGGTCGTATTGAGCCCTTCCGGTGCCTCCGCCGTGGCCAGGGATATGCCCTCGGCTTCTGACCCACCCGCCACACAGGGACGTGGGTCCGCCGCCATCGGGGTCTCCATCCGGCGAGCCGGATCGATCCGCGCGGCCCGGCTGGCCAGGAAGCAGGGCGACTGCAGACCCGATACCGGCACGGCGGCGTGGTCGGCATCACCCATCCACACGGCGCGGTCGGCGAAGGTCAGCCGCATGGCCTCGGTCATCACGTGGAGCGTCTTCGCGCCGCCGAAGCCCCAGCCGTCCCCCGGGCCGCCGAGCGGGAAAGGTTCGAGCAGTTCGAGCATCATCAGGACGGACAATCCGCCCGAGGAGGGCGGCGGCATGGTGTGGATTTCGTACCCCCGATACGACCCGACCACGGGTTCGCGGATCGCCGGGCGGTATCCGGCCAGATCGTCGAGGGTCATGCGTCCGACGCCGGCCGGGCCGACGAGGCTGCGGCGCTGGGCGGCGACGATTGCCTCGGCGATCTCGCCCCGGTAGAAGACCGCGCTCCCGTCGCGGGCCAACAGCTCGAAGGTGTGCGCCAGATCGGTTTGCACGAGGCGATGCCCCACGGGCAAAGGGCTCCCGTCGGGAAGGCGGAAGCGCGCCATGGTTTCCGGCTGGAGGGCCGCGCGGGGACTCGCCGAGCGCGCAGCAAGGTCTGCGTTGACGGGGAAGCCGTCCCGGGCCAGCCGGATCGCCGGTGCCAGTGTCTGGGCGAGGGTCAGCGTGCCCCAGTGGCGCAGGGCGTGCTCGAGTCCGGCGACTGCGCCGGGCACGCCGACCGACAGCCCACTGGTGGAGGCTTGCTGGAAATCCATCTGGCCGAACATGTCCGCGCTGGCTGCGGCGGGGGCGCTCTCGCGCGAATCCAGCACCAGCGTGCGACCGCCGCCTGCCTGGCGGAGCATCATGAATCCGCCGCCGCCGATGCCCGAGGACTGCGGTTCCACGACGTTGAGCGCGAAATGGATCGCGACCGCCGCGTCGACCGCATTGCCACCGCCCGCCAGGATCGCCCGGCCCACCTCGGCGGCGAGCGGGTGCGAGACCGCCACCACGCCCTGGCGAAAGCCGGCGGCCGGGTCGCCCGGCAGGCCCGGCACCGGCGCGGCGGCGGTCGGCGCGGCCCTGGTGACCGGATCGGGCGTGACCGCCGATAAGGGCGGCGTGGTACCGCAGGCGCCGAGCACCAGGCAGGCGACCAGTAACGGCGCGGGGCGCGGGCGGTGAATTCGGCGCAGGGCGGGCGGCATCGGCGATGTCCTCGCAGGACACGGGAGGAAACTGAACGCTACCACTTGTGGCGGGAGCCCGCCTCCCCGCCGCGCCGTCGTGCTCGACCGGCGTGGGCACCCCTCGCGTGCCGACTTCGCCGTCCGGTCCTCGCTGTCGTCGTCGGGCGACAAGCACTGCCGCCTGTCGGATCAATGCTTCCGGTATATAGGAATTCTTCCCGTTTCTGATAGAAGGGGTCGACAGGCTTGATGGCAGAACAAATGAGTTGGTCATTGAAAACAGCGTATTAACAGTGGCTTACAACTTATCGGCTGCTGGTTCGCATATTGCGTGCTGCGCTGTAATGGCTGATATTGCCGCCGGTCCGGTTGTTCGTTCGTCACCCTAAAGCACGCCGGCGTCATGCCGAAGTCTTGCCAGGCAGGTCACCGGTCCGGTGGCCTTCACGTTCGAGAAACAAGGCAAACCGCAGGAAACGGCGGGACGCAAACCCGGTGCCTAAAGCGCACAAGCGCCATGGTCGGCCGGTTGCCTCGAAGTCGGTCGCGTCGTCGTTTCCCTGCGTGTTGCGAGTCGGGCCGTCGGGCCCGCGATGGATGTTTGCAGGAGTCGATGTCATGAAACACCCCAACGGACGCCCCCTGGCGACCCACCCGAACCCGTTCGACCGCGTGCGCCGATGCCGCCGCGCCCTGCAGGGGCTGCTCGCCACATGCCTGGCGCTACTCTGGCTGGGGACGGCACTGGCGGCCGACCGGCTGGTCGATGGCTTTGATGACCGCACCGGTCCGGCACCCTGGCGGACGTGGCATACGGATGGCGCGGGCACCGATAGTGCGCTGTCCCTGGTCGCGGGCGCGGCGTCGAGCGGTGCGATGCGCATGCACTACGCGTTCGCGTGCCAGATCGCCAACAGCCACTGCGGGCAGTTGGCGCTCGCCATCCGTGGCTTCGAGACACCCATGGTGGCGGGTGCCGCCGTCAGGCTCCAGGCGCGGCTACCGCTGGCTGCGCGGCTTGACTTCCGCATTGTCGATTCGAGTGGGCAAACCCTGCAGTACGCCGTGCGTCGACCTGCCGACGTCTACGATCCGCAGGCGTGGTTTGCGGCGGTCATCGACCTGGGCAGGCCCGACAATGCCTGGGGCGGCCTGAACAGCGGCGCCATCGAAGGAGGCATCCGCTCGCTGCGGTTCGTCGTGACGACCCGGACAGGGCAGGCCGAGTCCGGTGCCGTCGACATCGACCAGATCGAGCTGCTGGACGCGCTGCCGGTCGATCCGGCGCCTGCTTTCACAGAGGGGCGCCTGCAGATCGACACCTTCGACGATCGGGCGCAGGTGAAGCCGTGGTCGCTGTGGCACACCGCAGGCGTGGGGACAGTGGCGACGCTGGCGCTGGGAAGTGGCTTCGAATCGGTCGCCGGCCTTCAATTGGGCTATGGCTTCGACTGCCGGGTCGTGGGCAGCGCCTGCGGCGAGTTGGCCCAGGCCAGCCTCGGCTTCTCGACGGCACTGCCGGTCGGTGCCGCGCTGCGCTTCCGCACCCGGTCGCCCGTTGCCGCCCAGGTCGCGGTCCGGCTTATCGACCTGACTGGCCAGACCCTGCAATACACCGTCAAGCGGGCACCGGAAGGTTACGACCCGCTGGTTTGGTTCGAGGCGGTGATCGACCTGGCATCGCCGGCGGGTTATTGGGGCGGTGCCGGCAGCGGTCGGGTCGAGCAGGGTATCCGCAAGCTGCAGTTGCTGGTGACGACGCAGAGCGGCGCGCCCGAAACGGGTGCGGTCGAGGTCGATGGCATCGAGTTGCTCGACGTGCTGCCGGCGCCGAGCGCCCCCGGTTTCGTCGATGGTGTGCTGCCGATCGACGACTTCGAGAACAGGCCGGTCGTGTCGCCGTGGGGCCTGTGGCACACCGGCGGCAGCGGCACGGCGGCGAGCCTCGCGCCTGCCGCAGGGGCGTCGTCGCTGCGCAGCCTGCGCCTGGACTACGCGTTCTCCTGCCTGGTGGGGGACAGCGCCTGCGGGCAGTACGCGATGGGTATTCTCAACCTGTCGACACCCTTGCCGGACGCCAGGGCGCTGCGCTTCCTGAGCCGGTCGCCGGCCAGCGCGCAGATCGATGTGCGCGTCGTCGATGGTTCCGGCCAGACGCTCCAGTATCGGGCTGCGCGGGCCCCGGCCGGTTTCGACCAGGCGAACTGGTACGAGGTGCTGGTCGATCTCGAGCGCCCGGCCCAGGCGTGGGGCGGGGCGGCCAGCGGCCGGATCGTCGATGGCATCCGCTCGCTGCGCGTGCTGGTTTCCACGCGCACCGGTCAGGCCGAGAGCGGCAGCGCCTGGTTCGATGATTTCGCGCTGCTGGCGGCGATGCCGACCCTCGAGCGGCCCGCCTTTTCCGGCGGCGAGCTGGTCATCGACGACTTCGAAGGACGCCCGGCGATCGCGCCGTGGTCGGGCTGGCACACGGCCGGTAGCGGCACCGGGGGCGGCATCTCGCTCGGCGCGGGCGAGGGGTCGCCTGCCGGTATGCGCTTTGACTATGCCTTCGCCTGTCTCGTCAGCGAGAGCAGCTGCGGCCAATTCGTCCAGGCGACCCTCAAGCCCGCCGTGGCCCTTCCCGCCGGAGCTGCCCTGCGCCTGCGCACGCGCTCCGACGTCGGTTCCATGCTGACGGTGCGGCTCGTCGACAGCAGCGGTCAGACGCTGCAATTCGCGACCCGGCGGGCGCCCGAGGGCTACGAACCGGGCCGCTGGTACGAGGTGCTGGTCGATCTCGCCGCGCCCGATGCGTTCTGGGGCGGCGCGGCGAGCGGGAAGCTCAGTGGGGACATCGTGTCCGTCCAGTTCCTGGTGTCCACCCGTACGGGTGAGGCCGAGTCGGGTAGCCTCTGGATCGATGACCTAACCCTGCTCGAGTCGATGCCGGCGCCGGTGACCCTGGCGTTCTCCAACGGTCGCCTGCTGATCGATGACTTCGAGGACCGGACGGTCTTGGCGCCCTGGACCCTGTGGGCGACCGCGGGTCAGGGAACCGCCGTGTCGATGGCACCGTCGGCCGGTTTCGAATCCGCCCGCGCCATGCGGATCGACTATGACTTCTCGTGCCTGGTCGTGGGCAAGGACTGTGGTGAGCTGGGGCTGGTCACGCGGGCGCTGACCAGCGACGTGTCGGGTGCGGCCGCGCTCCGCTTCATGGTCCGCCTGCCCCTTGAGGCGAAGCTCCAGGCCCGGGTCGTGGACGCCTCTGGCCAGACCCTGCAGTTCCCGGTCACCCGGCCCCTGTTTGCCTTCGACCCTGGCGCATGGTTCGCCGCCGAACTGGATCTGTCCCGACCGGAAGGCGGGTGGGGCGGGTCCGGCACCGGCGTGTTGACGGGCGGTATCCGCAAGATCCAGCTGGTGGTCTCGAGCGTGGCGGGTTCGCCGGTTTCCGGCGCCGTGGAGATCGACGATGTCGCGCTGCTGCAGTCGTATACATCCCCGGTGATTGGCCTCGATCCGTCGGGTCGGGCAGTCATCGATGTGCTCGAAGGGCGCAGCGTCGTGGGCCCGTGGGTTCCGCTCGGGGGCAATGGCCTGAGTTCGGCCGATCTCTCGCTGGTGCCGGATGGGATGGGGGGGCAGGCCATCGCCATGGACTACCAGTTCGCGTGCGACGCGGGCGTCTGCGGCAACTATGCGGTTGCTCGGATGAACCTGCCGACACCGGTCGAGGCGGGCGAGGGCCTGACACTTCGGCTCCGCTCGGAAGGAAACGTGACCCTCGCCCTCCAGTTGCGGGACGCGACCGGGGAGACGCTCCAGTACCCGGTGTCGCGCAGCCTCGAGGGCGCGCGGGAATCGCGCTGGTATCGTGTCATGGCCTCGCTCGACCGGCCCGAAGCCTCCTGGGGGGGCGATGGCAACGGGGTTCTCGACGGACCACTCACGGCCGTATCGATCGTCGCGCGCAATGGCTTTGGCGAGGCCGCCGCCGGCCGACTGGAGATCGACGACGTGGTGAGCGTCGCCGGCACCACCACCGACTACTCGCTCGACCACGCGGCCGCCACGCTGGCCCCCGATCCCGAGGACATCGCGGCTGGCAGCCGCTTCGGCGCCGCCCACCATCCGGGCGCCTCCAGCCGGCCGCTCGATGTGGCTGCGGCGACGGGCTTTGGCGCCCTGCGGATCGATCTGTTCTGGTCCCGCATCGAGTCGGACGGCAGCTTCGACTTCAGCGCCTACGATGCCGTCGTCGCAGACATCCTTGGACGCGGACTCGACGCGGTGCTGATCCTGGACTACGGGCATCCCGCCCATGACGTCAGGGCGCCGGCGGGCGTGAGCGCGTTTGCCCGCTATGCGGCCGAGGCCGCGCGGCGCTACGCGGGTCCGCGGGTCCGGTTCGAAGTCTGGAACGAACCCAACCATCCCAGTTTCTGGGGCAGCGAGCCCGACGCGGGTGAGTACGCGGCGCTGGCCTCCGCAGCGCTGGACGCCATCCGTGCAGCCGCCCCAGATGCCATGGTCAGCACGGGAGGACTCTCCTATTTCGATTTCCCCTACCTCGCCCGCATGCTGCGCCTCGGCGCGGCGGATGCCGCCGACGCGATCGCGGTGCACGCGTATGAATTGCCGGAGGCGCTGTCCGAGAAGTGGGTGCAGGCCGACCGTCTGATTCGCGATGTGCTGGGGGAAGGGCGCCCCATCTGGATCACGGAGTGGGGGTACTCGATCGGCATGGACGATGGTGATGCACTGGGTGCGGACCCGGCCTTCCAGGACCGCCAGGCAATGCTGGTGGCTCGCAGTATCCTGTCGCACTGGGCGCTCGGGGCGGATCTTTCGGTCGCCTACAAGCTGGCACAGGCCGGTGATGATCCGGCCGCGGTCGAGGACAACTTTGGCCTCTTCGACCGGCTGCTGGGCGAAAAGCCCGCGTCGGCGGCCGCGCGTACCGTACTGGGACTGGCCAACGGCATGCTCAACCTGGGGCTCCTTGCCGACACCCCGCCGGGGCTGCATGTGATGGTGCTGGCTGATGAGCGCGAGGTCGTCTATGCCATCTGGCACAGCGACGCGGACCACACCAGCCGGGTTCGCCTGCCCCTGGCCGGCCTGGTCAGTCTCGGCGATCCACTGGGTGCTACGTGGATGCCGACCGTGACGGCCAACTCGGGCGGGCTGATGTCGCTGGATCTCGACGAGGCGACAGGCCCGGTGTTCATCCGCTATGCCCGCTGACGGCCGGTCCGCAGCCGCGGCTCGGGTCGCTTCGATCGGGGCGCTTTGATCGGGGAGGCTATGCGAAAATCGCGGCGGTGGGCCGACCGGCCCCGGTCGTACCCGGGAGAGTTGAATGCGTACCCTGACCTGGACGTGCCGTCTGGCACCGCTTTTCCTGCTGGCGGCCTTCGCCGGG
>JBNLCM010000082.1:0-25938 GCA_050303815.1 Rhodocyclaceae bacterium | reverse complement strand
CGGGTCAGGCCCACCGCCTCGCCCAGACGAATCCATGCCTCGATGCCGCCGGGGTCGCCGCCGTAGCCATCATGGTCGAGAATGCGCTGGACCCAGCCACGACGGATGTCGCGATCGGGGCAATTGGACATCACGGCGGCGTCCTTGACCGGAATCGCGATCTGATAGCTGAAGCGGTTGGCGACCCAGCCGCGGATCTGCTCCGGGCTCGCCTTGCCGGTGTTCAGCATGACGTTGAAGGGGTGGTGGATATGGTAGGCCTGCCCCTTATCACGCAGGCGGGCTTCGAACTCTTCACGGCTCCAGGCGGGCAGGCTCACAGTTGGATCTCCATTCCATCGAAGGCCACCTCGACGCCCAGACGGGCCAGTTCTGCGCGCTGCGGGCTGTCTTCGTCGAGGATGGGGTTGGTGTTGTTGATGTGGATCAGGACCTTGCGGGTGGCGGCCGGCAGCTTGCCGAGCCACTCGAGCATCCCGCCCTGGCCCGACTGGGCCAGGTGGCCGATGTCGCTGCCACGCTTCTTCGACAGGCCGAGCGAGATCATTTCGTCGTCGGTCCAGAAGGTGCCGTCCACCATCACCACGTCGGCGGTGGTCATGGCCTCCCAGACATGGGGCTCGATCTCGGCCAGCCCCGGCGCGTAGAACACGCGCTTGCCGGTGGCCGTGTCAGTGATCGTGACGCCGATGTTGTCACCCGGCACGGGGGCATTGCGGTGCGGGGAATAGGGCGCCGCCGCGCTCTTCAGGGCCATGGCCGTGAAAGCGATGCCCGGGAGGCCCGGGATCGCGAAGCTGATTCCATCGATCGGCACCGCATGGCGATCGACGCCGCAGAAGTGCTCGAGTACGCGCAGCAGTGGATTGCCGCGGGTCAGATCTTCGAAGACCGGGTCGGTACACCACAGGGGCATCTTCTCGCCCCGCTCGCGCAGCATGTACAGCCCGGTTGTGTGATCGATCTGCCCGTCCATCAGGATGATGCCGCGAATACCCGTGTCACGGATCGCGCGGCCGGGTTGCAGCGGGCCGAACTGCTTGATCTGCTGCAGGATGTCGGGCGACGTGTTGAACAGCGCCCAGTCATCCGTAGCATCGGCACGGACACAGATCGAGGATTGGGTGCGAGGCGTGGCACGGACGCTGCCATCGCGAACGCCGGCACAGTTGCGGCAGTTGCAGTTCCACTGGGGGAAACCGCCGCCGGCCGACGCGCCGAGTACGACAACTTGCATGAGGGACTTCCAGATGACGAGGCCCGCATGCGCGGGCCCCGGGTTCATCGATTCAGGCGCTGGCGATCAGCGGCTGGCGATGTACATCGTGATTTCAAAACCGAAGCGGAAGTCGGCTGCTGCAGGGGTTTCCCATTTCATGATGATGTCTCCTGTTTTGAGAGGCCGCGGCGGGTGCCGCGGAACGTTCGCAATTACCGCGACGTCGTGGTGAGAGTCTGATCGGAGTGTTGATCCAGATCATCATTCGCTTCTGCAATTGGCCCTCATGATTTTCTGGAGTTCGGCCTCGTGGACGCGCCAGGGCGCTACCATCGCGCCATGCATGCGCCTTCCGACAGCCCCCTCTACCCCGTCGTCGAGCCTTTCTTCGACGCCTGGCTCGAGGTCGGCGGCGGGCACCGCATCCACATCGAGCAGAGCGGCGACCCCCGCGGGCTCCCCGTGTTGCTGCTGCATGGCGGCCCCGGCTCTGCGGCGTCGGCGATGCAGCGGCGCTACTTCGACCCCCGCCGCTACCGGATCGTCCAGTTCGACCAGCGGGGGTGCGGGCGCAGCGAGCCATCCGGCGGATTGCGGCACAACCACACCGGCGCGCTGCTGGATGACATCGAGCAGGTACGCCGGCACCTGGGCATCGATCGCTGGCTGGTCAGTGGCGGCTCCTGGGGCGCAACGCTCGCCGTCGCCTATGCCGCCCGTGAGCGCGCCCGTGTGGATGGGATGCTGCTGCGGGCGCTCTTCCTCGGTGGCGCGTCCGACCTCGACTGGTTCTTCGGTGGCGCGGGCAGCTTGCTGCCGGATGCCTGGCAGGCGTTCCTGCAGGTGGTGCCGCGCGGTCGCCACCGGCAGGTGCGGCCTTGGCTGTGGCGCGTCTTCGCGGGCGACGATCGTGCATTGCAGGGGCTCGTGGCGGGTGCATGGCGGGATTGGGAGCGGGCGCTCCAGGGTGAAGGCCCGTCGGCAGCATCCGTGGATGATGCCCTCGTCCATCGCTATCGGGTCCAGTCACATTACCTGGCGCGGCGATGCTTCCTGGGTGAGCAGCGGGTGATGGGCGACGTCGGGCGTCTGCATGGCCTGCCTGTGACCTGGTTGCACGGTCGCCAGGACCTGGTGTGCCGGCCCCTCAACAGCTGGCGGGCCTGGCGCACGCTGTCGGGCAGCCGGCTCGTCTGGGTGGATGGCGCCGGGCACGACCCCTTCATTCAGCCGATGGCGGAGGCCATGCGGCGGCATGCGGATGCGTGGCTCGACAGCCGGGGCCGGCCCGCGTAGGCCGCCAGCGCGGGCGGGTCGATTGGGGGCTCAAATCGACTCGTCGGGTGCCGACAGGGCGGGTCAGGACCATTCGGGCTGACCGGGAGCTTCCATGACCCTGTCCCTCAAGGTCCTCGCTGTCGACGGTCGCATGTTCCGCTGCGCGATGGTGAGGTCGATCCGCAAGGGCGTTGGACGCCTAGAGGCCGCTGACGGCGCCGCGGCCGTCCTCGCCCAGCGGGAGACCCCCGGACGACATCGTTATCCTCGATAAGAACTTGCCCGGCATGAGCGGCCTGGAGATGGCCGGGAAGCCGACGGCCATCCGATTCGGCATGCCGCTGGCGCTCCTCACCGCAAGCGGGCCGGGTCACAAGGAAATCATTGCTTTCGCAAGCCCATCAGCGAAGGCCTGATCGGACGGATTCCGTCGGCGCCCGCCCCCGAGTGCGGCGCCCTGCCGACGCGTGGGCTACCGCGGGGGCCTCCCGCTTCCCCGCTGAGGGCTCAGCGGGGCGGATCGACGCGATCCGCGGTGGAGGCATTGAGCCGATACCAGCCCGCGATGGAGTAGCGGTCGCGTCGTGCAGGGAGGACCTCGTGGGGGAAGGCCTCGCTCAGGAAAACCGCGAACGTGCCCATTCGGGGGTAAATGCGGCGGGGTGCCTCGTCCCCCTGCTCCGGATAGAGCAACATCTCGCCACCGTCGTCGGCCGTCCAGCCCGGGTTGAGGTAGAGCACGGTCGTCAGGATCCGGTTCGCCTGCCCCCGGAAAGCGTCCACATGGCGTTTGTAGAAGGCCCCCGGCGGATAGTGGGCGAAGTGGCTCTCGAACGAGAAGAGCCCCAGGAACAGACGCCGGTTGAGGTAGGTCTGCATCCTGCCTGTCCAGGCCAGCCACGCCCGTTCGCTGGCGTCCTCGCCATCGATCCATCGAATCTCGTCGCGCCGGATGAACGCGTTCTGCATCTGGTCCTGCTCGCGCCCGACCGTCGCGGCATGGAAAGCCGCCGACGACAGGGCGCGCACCCGCTCGGCGAGGGCCTCGACGAGGGCGGGGGGCAGGGCGTCGTCGACGACGCAGTGGCCCGCGCCGGCCCGGCCGAGGGCGATCCGCGCGAATACGGCTTCTTCGTCCGGTGGCTCAGCGGACCCGTCCCGGTAGAGGGCTTCGCCCATGTGCGCTCCCACAGCAGCTGGCCCCGTCCGGGGCGGCGCCGGCGGGGCTCGATTGGATGGTCGGTTCGGATACGGGGAGTGCGCCGGCCGCGGGACCACGACTCGACGGTGCGCACGCGCGTGCGGTGTCAGGCGCGCGCCCGCGCAGTGTAGCGCCGAACGCGGCCTGCGCGGCGGTTGATCGCGTCAGCGCGGCGGCGATGTGGGACCATTGCAACGGGCGCCACGGACCCGTGGGCCGGCATTGACGCACTCAGGGAGGCTGGATGTGAGCACGGTGGCTGGAGGACAGGAGACGGTGCAGCGACGGGTGTTGAACGTGGGCGGCAACAGCAAGGAGATCCCGCTCCCTGCGCACTACGACGGATGGGAGCAGCTGCTGCTCGATATCGACCCGAGCATGGGGCCGGACATCGTCTGCGATGCACGCCGACTCGAGACCCTCGAGGCCGGCATCGTCGACGCGGTGTATTGCTCCCACAACCTGGAGCACTACCACCACCACGAGGTGACACGGGTGCTGGCCGGCTTTCGCCATGTACTCAAGGCCGACGGCTTCTGCGAAATCCTCGTGCCGGACCTCCTCGAGGTGATGCGCCTGACCGTCAGCCGGGGGCTCGACCTGGATGATGTCCTCTACCAGTCCCCCGCCGGGCCGATCATGGTCCGTGACGTGCTCTACGGCTGGGGCGTGGAGATCGAGCGCAGCGGCAACGACTTCTTCGCCCACAAGACCGGCTTTTCCCAGCCGTCGCTGGTCAAGGTGCTGCTCGGCGCCGGGTTCGGCCCGGTCTATGCGGGCTGCGCGAATCTGAACGTGCGGGCGCTCGCCTTCCGTGCCGCGCCGACCCCGTTCCAGCAGTCGCTGCTGGGCGTCACGGCGCCGCCCGGGCGCTGAGGTCGTGACTCAGGCGATCCCCAGCGCCATCGCGAGGTAGTCGAAGAAGAGGCAGTAGAGCGCAATGGGCAGCGGCAGACCGGCAAGGGTCGCCACCAGGTAGTCCCGGCTGCGCACACCGGCGAGGGCGAGGCTGTAATTGAGGGCAGGCGCTGTCTGGAACAGTGTCCTGAGCGCCACCATGGCGGCCACCGGCGCCCGATCGAGGCGTGCAATCAGTCGCTTGGCCAGTGGCCGCTCGATCTGGCGCAGAGCGTCGCCGCCAAGCCAGCGCACGCAGTAGAACGTGACCATGCAGGCAGTGCACGCCGCGACATAGGTGGCCACCCCCCCGGCAGCGCGACCCAGCGCCAGCACCGCGGCGGCGAGCAACAGCCACCCCGGGATCTGGGCCAGATTGCCGAGGCAGAAGAGGGCCACGAAGATGGCGAGCCCGCGGACCGGGTGCGCGGTCAGGGTCGCGCGCAGCATCTCGAGGTCCAGCTGTCCGCGCAGGCCGCTCAGCTCGGCGATGGCGAACAGACTCGCCAGGAACGTGGCGACCAGGATCAGGCGCCAGCGCAGCGTCCGGCGCGCGGGTGGCTGCTCGGGGGAGGTCATCGGTCGGGCTCGCCTGGCGCCCCGGGTGGGACCACCTGGCGGTCGCCCCGCCGGACGGCGGCGGAGGCGTCCTGGGCACTGACCGTGCCTGCGCGAGTCTTCTCGTTGCGCAGCGCGCCGGGAAAGTACATTGACGTCAGGCTCTGGGAATGCACCGGGCTGTCGCTGTTGCGCCCGCCGAAGCGGCGCCAGTCGCGAATCCAGTGGATGTGATCGGCAATTTCAAGGAATCCGATCGTCTCCCTGTCGCCAATCAGAACGCCCTGGACCCGCAGGCCCAGTTCGCGCTTGGCGGCTTCGAGTCGGGCGACGACGTCGGGTGTCGCGCCGAACTCGCCGTCGCTGGCGACCAGCAGGTCGGCGAGCTGCCAGCGGGCTTCGCCGATCCGGTCGATGCAATGGGCGAGGGGGCCACAGATGTCCGTGCCGCCGCGGTAGGCCTGACCCAGAAAGCGGGTGAGGCGCTCGAGCCCGTCCGGATCGAGGGGGAGATCCATCTCGATCAGCTCGCCTTCGCCGCCGAAGGTGACGACGCGGCATGCGCGCGACTGGGCGTGGGCGGTCCGCATCGCTTCCAGCACCACCGCCTTCGCCACGGCCTCGGCGCCCCCCTGCATCGAACCGGAGGTATCGACGCAGACGATCAAGGGCCCCATCTCGAGCCGACGGTCCGGGCAGGGGCGGTTGATCGGCCGCTCGACCCGCGCATCCTGGACGTGGGTCTCGCTCATGCGATCGTCGTCCTCGTAGGCAAGGAGGCTGCGCTCGGCGCGGCGTGCGTGCCACACCAGGCGCAGGCGCGGATGGCCGAGCAGCAGGGCTTCGGCAGGGAGCATCCGGGCGATCCGGTCGGAGCGGCAGACCCCGCGCGTTTCGCCGGGGAGGTCGGGTACATGTATGGTCCGGGCCTCGGGCACGCGAGCCTGGGCCGGTTCGATGACGGTCTCGGTCTGCTGTCCGTGGCTGTCGGGCACGTCGGTCACCCGGGCGCGGCCCAGCCCGCGTATGAGGCGCGCCAGCTCGGGCAGCCGCTCGAGGAGCTGCCGAATGCGCACCACCTCCTGCCAGCCGTCCGACCGAAGGAGTCCGCGAAGGCGGTCCCAGCGCGCGTGCTTGGGCAGGTCGCCGAGGTCGCCGAAGACCTCGACGAGCGACTTCATGTCGCCACAGCGGCTTTGCCAGTCGGCCGCGAAAGCCTCGATGGCGAACGTGACGGCCTGATCCCGGTCGAGGCCCCGATCCATGTAGGACGGGATGAAGTCGGTATGGAACAGGACGCCCATCAGCACGGTTTCGGCGAGTTCTTCGTTGCCCGAGCAAAAATCGGGCAGTTCCAGGCGGCGCATCTCGCCATCGAGGGCCGTACCGATCTCCGCTGGCGGCCACGCGGTGGGGCTGTCCACTTCCGGCAGTCGTCCGGCCAGCAGGGCCGTGAAGCGATCGAGGAGGCCGGCGAGACGGGGCTCGAGCGCGTCGCACGAGTGCGTCAGCGCAGCCGAGCGCAAGCGCACCGGCAGCGCGTCGATGTGGCGCAGGCGGGCTTCGCGAGGGGCGAACAGCAAGGGCGCGGGCGGGGTGCGCATCAGGCCTCGAAGGGTTCGTGCTCGATTGGCGCCGGCTCGCGGCCCGGATCGTTCTCCAGGCGGGGGAGCGCCGCAAAACCGCTCCGACAGGTGCCGCTGCGGGTCGAAAAGTCCGCCAGGGCGGTGGCGGTTGATGCGAGGTTGTCCGCCAGCCGGGCGGCGAGGGGCTCATCGAGCCACAGGCTGCCGGCGCGATATGCCTCGTAATCGGCGCGGATCGCGGCGAGCTCGGCGGCGTAGCCGTCGATCCGCTCGAGCAGGTCATCGATCTGCCGGGTCCTTGCGTCGATGTGCGTTGCGCCGTAGCGCCGCCGTCGCGTGTAGGTCATGCGGAGGGCCTGGCTGCCACCCTTCATGTCATTGACCTCGCCCGCAATCTGCGCGTCGGTCATGCGCAGCCGGCCATCGTCGTCGTAGTCGAGGTCGTCGGCGTTCTGCTCTGCCAGTAGCTGGCCCTCGAAGGCGGCCACGATCCGTTGCAGGCGGGGCGGCGCATAGGCCTGGCGCACGCCCAGCCGGGTCGTCAGCCAGGCGGTCACGCTGTCCTGCGACGTGGCGTCGCAGCCGATGCACATGGGCAGGAGGAGCAGGTCCCAGGGACGAATCGCGTGGCGGCCCTCGGTGGCGGCGGCGGTGCGGAGCAGGCCCGCCATCTTGACCCAGCGGCGGTCGGATACCGCGATGTCCTCGCTGGCCAGCCAATGGCGCATCTCGACGAGACGATCCGCGACCTCTGCGGGCAAGGTGACCCCGCCCGCGGCCAGCGCGAGCGCCTGGCGGTCGCCGGCGTCGAGCGCCTCCGCATAGACGACATCGCCGGCCGGCGCCGGATCGAGCGCGAGCAGCGCACGGAAGCCGTCGCCGCTGACCGGCTCGACCGGGATACGCAGCAGGAACCGGTCGAAGAAGGCCGCGGCCACCTCGTCGTCCGGTACCTCGTTGCTGGCCCCGATGGCGCTGATCAGCGGGCAGCGGATGCGCCCGGCCCCGTTGTCGAACTCGCGCTCGTTCAGGAGGGTCAGCAGGGCATTCAGGATGGCGCTGTTGGCCTTGAAGACTTCGTCGATGAAGGCAATCGAGGCCTCCGGCAGAAAACCGGCGATGTGCCGTTCGTAGCGGTCCTCCTCGAGGGCACGGATCGACAGCGGGCCGAACAGCTCCTCCGGGACGGAGAAGCGGGTCAGGAGTCGCTCGAAATAGCGGGCCTCGGCAAAGGCCCGATGGAGGCGCCGGGCCAATTCACTCTTGGCGGTACCGGGTGGGCCGAGAAGGAGGGAGTGCTCACCGGCCAGCGCGGCGAGGAGGATCAGCCGCACTTCGCGACGGCGTTCGACGAGACCGTCCTCGAGCTTCTGCTGGAGGGCTACGAGTCGCTGGCGGCTGGGCAAGGAGGTAGTCATGTCGCTCATGATAGGTGGCTGTGCGGGTTGTGCGGACGATTTGACAAGGCAACTGTCGTGCCAGCCGCCCGGCGATGCCGCTTGCGCGCAGTCTCGATCCGGGGGATTCTGTCCGGCAAGCAGGGCACCGAAGAGTCGCCCCCAACCCGGAAACAGAGAGATGAACGCTCCCGAAGCGGCCCTGGCGCACTGGGCGCCGGCCTTCGACAATGCCTTCGCGCGGCTGCCCGCCCGCTTCTTCACCCGCCTCGACCCCATGGGTGTGCCGGATCCGCATCTGATCGCGGCGAGCCCGGCCGCCGCAGACTTGCTGGGACTGACGCCCGACAGGCTGGCCACGCCCGAAGCCGTTGCGTGGCTCGCGGGCAACCGCCGCCTCGCCGGCTCGGATCCGCTCGCAGCGGTTTACTCCGGCCATCAGTTTGGTGTCTGGGCCGGTCAGCTGGGGGACGGCCGTGCCCATCTCCTCGGCGAGGTGATCGGTCCGGGTGGTGCGTGGGAGATCCAGCTCAAGGGGGCCGGGCGAACCCCCTACTCGCGCATGGGAGATGGTCGCGCCGTCCTGCGCAGCTCGATCCGCGAGTTTCTGTGCTCCGAAGCGATGGCTGCTCTGGGCATACCGACCACGCGCGCGCTGTCGGTCGTCGGTTCGACCCTGCCGGTCCAGCGCGAATCGGTGGAGACCGCGGCCATCGTGACACGCCTGGCGCCGAGTTTCGTTCGGTTTGGTTCCTTCGAGCACTGGGCCGCGGCGGGTGACCGGGACGCGCTCCAGCGGCTGGTGGACCACGTCACGGAGCGCCACTTTCCCGAGGCCTTCGGCGCCGCCAACCGCGCGGAGGCCCTGCTCGCAGAGGTGTCGAAAGCCACCGGGCGCCTGGTCGCCCAGTGGCAGGCGGTCGGTTTCATGCATGGCGTGATGAACACCGACAACATGTCCATCCTGGGACTGACCATCGACTATGGCCCCTTCGGGTTCATGGAAGCCTTCGATGGTGGCCACATCTGCAACCATTCCGACTCGGCGGGGCGTTACCGCTTCTCGCGCCAGCCGCAGGTCGCACACTGGAACCTGCTGGCCTTGGCGACCGCGCTCCTGCCGCTGCTCGACGATGACGCCGAACGGGCCCGGGCCGCGGTGGACGAACCGTATGCCTCGGCCTACAACGCCACGTTCTCGGCGGCCATGGCGGCCAAGCTTGGCTTCGCCACGCCGCAGGAGGACGACGAGGACCTGATCGGCGGGCTGTATGGGTTGCTCCAGCGCAATCGTTGCGACTATCCCAGCTTCTTCCGCCAACTGGGGCGCCTGCCCGCGCGGGTCGACGAGGCCGGGCGGCCTGGCGCCGACGCGCCTGTCCGCGACTTGTTCCCGGACCGGGACGGCTGTGACGCGTGGCTTGCCACATGGCGCCGGCGACTGGCCCGCGATGGGCGCGACGACGGCGCGAGGCAGGCGGCAATGGATCGTGTCAATCCACGCTATGTCCTGCGCAACTGGGTTGCCGAGCACGCAATTCGCGCCGCCCGGTCGGGCGACTTCGACGAGGTGGCCCGGGTGCTCGATTGCCTGCGGCGTCCCTTCGACGAGCAGCCGGCGTATGCCCGTTTTGCGGCGCCACCGCCCGACTGGGCCGTCGGGATCGAGGTCAGCTGTTCCAGCTGAGCGAGCAGCGACGGGGCCGCCTGCCGGGTAGAAGCGTTGGTCTGGGCGTGGATTCTCAAAATCGGAAAAGATTTGACTTCGGTCAACAACCGGGTCCGGCTGGGGCGTATTCTTCGTCCTCGCCTCTGTTGCAATGAACAATAACAGGCAGCTGAACCGTTCCTGGCAACCACCCAGAAACAGTTCTGACGATATTGCCGAGCAGCAAAGTGCATCGAGCAACCCTTTCAGAGTCACAGTTTTTTTCTGGTTTTCTGTCACGACTGAATGGAGCTTGACCATGACTCAGATTCGCAAGATCGCACTTGCTGTCGGTATTCTTGGCTGTGTTTGTTCCGGTGCAGCGCTGGCCGAGGAGGGAGACTGGCTTGTCCGCGTCAGGGCGACGCACCTCGACTGGCGGAATTCGTCCGATCCCATCGGCGCGCTCGGCTTGCCATCCGATTCCGTCAAGGTCGATGACAGGACCATCCCGGAGCTGGATATCAGCTACTTCTTCACGCCGAACTTCGCAGCCGAACTCGTACTGACCTACCCTCAGAAGTTCGACGTATCGGTCGATGGTGTCGGCGAATTCGGCGACTTCAAGGCACTGCCGCCCACATTGCTTGCGCAGTACCACTTCAACCCCGAGGGTACGGTCCGCCCCTACGTGGGTGCCGGCATCAACTACACGCTCATTTCCAGTGTCGACCTGGCGCTCGGTGCCGACCTGGAGAACGATTCGATCGGCCTGGCCTTCCAGGTCGGGGCTGACATCAAGGTTGCGGACGGCCTCTTCCTGAACGTCGACGTGAAAAAGATCCAGATCAACAGCGACGTTACCCTCGGTGGGAGCAAGTTGACCCATCTGAAGCTGGATCCGCTCGCGGTCTCGGTGGGCCTCGGCTGGCGCTTCTGAGCCATGCAGGGGGCCTGACCGCCTGGGCCGGCAGCGAGCAGCTGCCGGCCCAGGCGTCCTTATGGGTCCGGCACATAGACGATGGTCCCGTCAGACAGGCGGTAGGCGGCGCCGACACGAACGCCAGCCCCGTCGGCACGCGATCCGTCCGCCCGATAGTGCGTCACCGTGCTTCCCTCACGAACCACGATCTCCATCTCGGGGGTGCCGGCGTGGCGAATGATCGTGACCTGGTCGCTGACGAAGGGCGTACCGGGCCCACCGGCAACCGCGAGCAGTAGCGCCGCGACAAGGACGAGAAAGACGTCGATCAGATTCACGACCGACAGGAGCGGGTCGTCGTCGGTCGCATCCTCTAGCAGGCGCGCGCTCACGGGCGCGTCTCTGACGCGATCTCGGCGAGGTCGGCCAGGTACCAGCGCCGTCGCACCTGCACGATCCAATGGGTCAGGCTGGCAGCGATCAACGCCAGGATCACCGCCGAGAAGGCCACGCTCAGGCCGCGCGAGACCTGCGCCAGATCGCCTTCGCCGAGGGCCTGCAGGGCCGGCCCCATGGGGATCATCGTCGCCACCAGCCCCAGCATGGGGGTGACCCGGCTGGCCAGGCGGGCGGCCTCCAGTCGGCGGGCGGCAAGTGCTTCGAGCCTGGCGCCGGTCAGCTCGGGCGAGGCGGACCTGGCGAGGTGCAATTCGAATCCCGCGGGATCGCCCCGGCGGCGCTGGAGGCATTGCCAGGCGAAGCCGCCGACAGCAAACCATGCGTAAGCGAACAGGAGCGAAATACAGACCAGGACCGGCGTCAGGAACCATTGACTGACGCCGTGCATCGTCGCTTCGAGCGCAGCACTCATGCTCGCGCGGCCCGCTCGACGGGGGCGTGCCGCATGGCCCGGCGCGCGGCGCCCAGGGCGAGCAGGGCGAGCATCGCAGCGAGGGTCCAGGCGGGCAGTGGTGAGGCGTCCTTGGTGACTGCGACCAGCGACTGGCCCGTGAGGCCGGCAGGCCGGGCGCCGACGCCATGCCCCTCCCGGTCGCGCGCGCCCGTGTGGTAGCCCGTCGCGAGGAAGGTCGCGGCCTCCTCGCTGCCCTCCGCGGCCGCCGCCTCGAACCATGTCCGCGCGGCGGCTTCGTCCTTCTCGATGCCTCGGCCAAGATACAGGTTGGACGCATAGTGCAGCTTGCCCAGCGTCGCATAGTGGCTGTCGCCGCTCGTGGCCGCCTGTCGCAGCAGGGCCGTTGCGCGCGCCGGGTCGGGTTCGACGCCGGCACCATCTTCCAGCAGCAGAGCCTTCCAGATCATCGCCCCGGCGTAGCCCGCCGCGATGCACTTGTCGTAGATCCGATGGGCCGTCGCGTGGTCCCCGCATTTCTCCGCCCAGTAGCCCGCGGCGCAGGTCAGCATGCTCGCCTTGCCATCGGCCAGTGCCTGCATCGAGAGTCCGCCGCCATTGTCCTCCGGCGCCGAAGGGCCGCCGCAATACACGGCATGGGCGATGGCCGGAACCATCAGGGAGAGGGCCATCGCAAGGTGACGGTGCTTGAGGGTCGATGCCATGTCGGGCGAATCTCGGAGTTGGCGTAGCGCCGATTCTGGCGTGCGAGGGAGAACGCCTCCGCCGCATCCTGCCCGCCGGCGCCCAGGCAAATTGCCCGGAGGGGCGGGAAGGGGGGCCGGGGGAGGCCTCAAGTCTGGCCTCGATGGGACGTAACAACCGGAATGACAGCCCTCGAGAAGACACGTCAATGAGTCAGCCGAACGCGAGACTGAAATTGCAGTTCGACCTGGATCTGATGATTCCTGCCGGCCTGCTGAAGGAAGATCACTCGGCGCTCTGCCGGGATCTGTGCGCGATCCTGGGGGCCACGGTATTGCAGGGGTTGCCGGCCATCAGCAAGAAGCAGCTGGCGAAGTCGGAGGTCCGGCTCCTGTCCCATCACCATCACGTCGAGGTCGAGAACCTGAAGGCGCCGAGTATTTCCATCGAGCTGGCGCAAAAGGTCACGGCGCACCTGACCGATGCGGAGATCGATACCTTGTGCGCGCGCGCAGCGGCGAAGGCGCCATCGCTGGAAGCCGAATTGCTCAAGTACCTGCGTCGGCAGGCGCTGGCGCTGGTCAGTGACTATCGTCTGGTGCCGTGCATACTGAACGCGGTGCAGACCTCCGGTGTCTCGAGTGAACTGAAGGGAAATCTCAACCTCACCAATGGCTCGGTCATGTTGACGGACGACTTCCGCAAGGTCCGTCTGAAGGCGGACCAGGGACCCATTCCGGTGACGGTGGAAGGTATGGACGCCACGGTAATGGCCACGCTCTCCGGCCATACCCTGAGCGGTCCGGTACTGGCGGTGGAGGTGATGCACCTGGTCCCGCATCGGGCGCATCTCGTGGGCTTGTGGCAGCAGGCCTGAGCGGAGATGGATACGTGTGAAATTGTTGTTGCGATGCACCATTCTGCGTGCTAGAGTTCAAACCGTCTCCTCCACCCTCCTCCAATGGTGTGGATTTGGCCTGGGCTGCAAAGTCCAGGCCTTTCTTTTTCTCCCTTTCGACATTCGCGTTCCCTCCCCAGTGCCGCGCCCGGCTCGGGGACGGCCGCCGGTTGCGCCGGCGCGATCCTGCTGTCTTCGCCCGGCCGAGTGAGTCCGCGCGAGGGCATTTCACGGGGCACCGGCGAGCGTCCGGCCCCGGTCGAGGGGTGCTGCGGTCGCGCCGGCGCCCGTCTTGAGGAGGCTGTTCCACCGGGTGATCCCCGTGCGCGTCGCGGCGCCTGCCGCGGATGGCGTGCCTGACGCCGCAGGCGTGGGGCCGTGAGGTCGATTCCGAGGACGTGTGGGCAGACGGTCCGGGCCCGCTCGACAGCGGCGGGTCGAGTCTGGCGCGAAGCCGGGCGCAGCCGGGGTGGCCAGTGGCGCGGTGAGGTGACGTTTGCAGGTGGAAAATATGTTGCGCTGCAGCATTCGGCGTGCTACAGTGCGAACTGTCTCCTCCACCCTCCTCCAATGGTGTGGATTTGGCCTGGACTGCAAAGTCCAGGCCTTTCTTTTTGTGTTCCCGAGAAACTCAGTGCGGTGCCCGGATCGGAGCCAGAAGCACGTCCCCGCGCGGTATGTCGGCCCACTCGACACGGACCGACAGCTGGCGCTCGCGAAGAACGGGGTGAGCCGTCAACCGGGCTGACACCCGTTCGATCGCGGTCCGGCTCGAGGGCGATCCCGTCAGCTGCCAGACGCGCTGCGTGACCGGTGCCGCGATGATCCATCGCGCCATGCCATCCACGTCGTCCAGTCCGAACTGCCGGCTGGCCGGCGCAGGCGGCCGGGGGCCGGCCTCGCGGGCCAGGTCCGACGTAATCGCCTGGCCCGCCGGAGCCGGCTTGGATGCCCGAGGCAGCGCCCCGGCCGCCGACTGGGCGGGCGATGCCGCGGCCAGGGGGGGGGGCTTGCCCGCCAGGATCCGCTCCGGAGCGTCGGCAAGCAGGGGCGCTGCGACGCGACGGGGCGGGGCATCGCGCTCGGCATCCGGCCTGGCCTCTGCCGCGTCGCGGGCACGCTCGAACTGCTGCCGGGGCCCCAGGGTGGCCTCCGCCTTGGGTGCCTGCGGCGAGGCCTCGGCCGCCATGGGCTCGCGGGCCGCGGGCGCACTCGCCCGGCGCTTGGCCAGCTCGGCTGGTTGCTCGCGGGCCTCGCGGGACAGGGGCAGAGGGGATGCTTCGTGCAGGATCGATGGCGGCATCGACGCGGGGGGCAGTACGGGTGGCGCAGTCCGCGGTGGCGCCCACACAAGCTGCAGCGCCACCCCCAGCGCCAGCGTGGCGGCGAGGGCACCGCCCAGCGGGGCGAACCAGCGCCGCTGACGCCGGCGCGGGCGGGGTGTCGGTGGCGTCGGAAGCTGGCCGTCAATCCAGCGCTGGCCCTGGGGCGACAGGGGGGCGCCCAGGGTGGCTTCGGCCCCTCGACGTGCGATCTCGTCGATGACCGCCTGACGGCGGGGCGCCTGCGCCGCGTCGAGTCGTACGGCCTCCTTGAACACCGCGGCCTCGAGCGAGGCCGGGGCCTCGAAGATTCCGTCCTCGGCGGGCAGGGCCGGCGTGGGCAGGCTCGCCACGAAGCGCGCCTCCATGTGCGCCGGTGGCTCGAAAGCGGGCAAGCGGCGCAGCAGATCGCCGAGCCGACCGCCGCCGCCGACAAACGCGTCGACGTCGCTCATGTGCCCACCTCCAGGGCCCGTCGCAATCCCTGATAGGCGTAGCGCAGGCGGGTCTTGACGGTCTCATAGCCGGCATCGACCGTCGCGCCGATCTCTTCCAGCGACATGTCGGCGAAGAAACGGAGCACCACCACTTCCCGCTGCATAGGGGGGAGCCCGAGGAGTTCCCGGTGCAGTCGGGCCAGATCCTGGCGAAGCGCCAGCTCGGTCTCGGGCGACAACTCCTCCGTGGCGTCGGGCTGCGCGTCGGTCAGTGCCTCGCGACGCGCGTTCCAGGCGCTGCCGCGGGCATCGAGCCAGGCATTGCGGGCAATCTGGAAGAGGTAGGTCCGGAAGGCGGCTGAAGGCTGGTAGTCGCCGCAGCGGCTCATCAGGCGGACCCAGGTTGCCTGGGCGATGTCTTCGGCCTCGCGGCGATCGCCACCCGACAGCCACGCCAGGTAGTTGAACAGGCCGCGGTTGTGGCGACGGAAAAGTTCGGTGGCCGGTTCGCGCACGAAACCCCGGGCGACGAGGAGCATGAGCTCCTCGTCGGGGAGGTTGTCGAGTCGTCCGGCGGTGTCAGTCACTCGCGGGTTTGTACCGCAAGCGGGGGGCGCGAGGAAAGCGCCGCGGCCAGATCCATCAGCCGCAGGGCCTCACCGCGATAGCCGAAGCTGTCCGCTCCCAAGCCCCCCGACGCCATCGCACGGGCATCCGCGATGGTCCATTGGCCGGTGTGGCGACCGCCGCGAAGCAGCTGCCCGAAGCCGGCGACGGCCGTCGCAAAGCGGAAGTCGGCCGACGTGTCTTCGATCTGGCGGACGGACGTCTGCGCCACCGGGCGCTGGATCAGTCGGCTGGCCGCTTCGCCTGGCCGCTTGTAGCGCAACTTGACGAAGGCGATCTCGCCCGATGTGGCGACCGGAGCGGCGGGTCGTGCGCGGGTGGCATCGCCGTAGCGCAAGGGGTCGATCAGGCCGCGGGTGCCTACCGGGGTCAGCTCGTAGAGGGCCGTGACGGAGTGACCCGCGCCGATGTCGCCGGCGTCTACCCGGTCGTTATTGAAGTCTTCGCGCGCCAGTACGCGGTTCTCATAGCCGATCAGGCGATACTCCGAGACAACGGCCGGATTGAACTCGACCTGGACCTTCACATCGCGCGCGATCGTGGCCAGTGTCGAACTCATTTCGCTGACCAGGACCTTCTGCGCTTCCATCAGCGTGTCGATATACGAGTAGGCACCGTCGCCGACGTCGGCCATCTGCTCCATCAGACGTTCGTTGTAGTTGCCGGTCCCAAAGCCGAGGGTTGACAGCGAGACGCCACTGCGCCGGCGTTCCTCGACCATGGACTTGAGCTGTTCGAAGTCGCTGACCCCGATGTTGAAGTCGCCGTCGGTCGCCAGCAGGATCCGGTTGATGCCACCCGCCACGTGGCCCTGTCGGGCCATCCGGTACGCCAGTTCAATGCCGCTGGCGCCGGCCGTGCCACCGCCCGCCTGCAGGGCGTCGATGGCGTTGGCGATGCGTGCCCGCTCGGAGCCGGGCGTCGCCTCGAGGACCACGCGGGAGCCGCTGGCATAGGTCACCAGTGAGATCCGGTCTTCCGGGCGCAGCCGGTCGACCAGCAGCTTCAGCGCCGATTTCAGCAGTGGCAGCTTGTTGGCCGTGTTCATCGAGCCCGACACGTCCACCAGAAAGACCAGGTTGGCCGGGGGCAGCGTCTCGGCTGCCAGGTCCTGACCCTTCAACGCGACGCGAAGCAGCAGGTTGCCGGTCTGCCAGGGCGCCCGGGCAAGCTCGGTATGGACGGCGAAGGGGTGCTCGCCGGTCGGGCGCGCGTAGTCGTAGGGGAAGTAGTTGATCATCTCTTCGACCCGCACCGCATCGGCGGGCGGCAACTGGCCAGCCGTGAGCATCCGGCGGACGTTGGCATAGCTGCCCGTGTCCACGTCGACGCTGAAGGTCGATACCGGGTCGGTGGCGACCTGATGGACCGGGTTGTCGTCGAGGCTCTGATATCGCTCGCGGGCCTCCGGAGACGGTGGCGCGATCCATGCCGGGACACTGGCCGGCTGTGGCGCCACCTGGCTGAGCGCCTGGCCGCTCGCGAGCGCCTCGTGTGCGACCTTCGCGTGCGGCATCGGGCGTCGCTGAGCGATCTCGGGCCCGGCGGGGGGCGCCGGGACCCGTTCGGCGTCGGCGGGATGTGGCGCGGGCGCCTGGCGTGGCGTGGTCGCCCGGTCGGCCAGCACGTCCTGGCGTTCGGCTTTCTCCTCGACGATCGTCTCGGGCGGCGCCGCGCACGCGGCCAGCAGCAGGGCCGCGGCGAGGGGGAGGAGGTGAGCGGGCGGGGCAAGGGGGCTGGCGGATCTTGCAGCGGTGAGGGTGCGGTCCATGGCGGGCTCCGGGTAGGTGGTCGGTACGGATGAAACGAACGCCGACGGCCGTGGGGGTGAAATCCCGCTGAAAGAAAATGTAAGCGCGCGGCGGGATGCTCCCGCACCTATACGCAAGGTTGCGTATAGGTGCGTATCCGCCGCTCGCCTAACCTCGGGGTCGTGCAGTGCAACAGCGCCGGACCGACCGGCTCCTGACCCACGATCAAACCCCGAGGAGTGAGATAGATGAACACCCGCCGTAGCTTCCTGAAGGCCCTGACCCTGTCCGCATCGATTGCTGCAATCGGCGCGCCGCTCGGCGCATCGGCTGCCGACACCATCAAGGTGGGCATCCTGCACTCGCTGTCCGGCACGATGGCGATTTCCGAGACGGCCCTGAAGAACGTCGCCCTGATGACCATCGAGGAGATCAATGCCAACGGTGGCGTGATGGGCAAGCAACTCGAGCCGGTCGTCGTCGACCCGGCCTCGAACTGGCCACTGTTCGCCGAAAAGTCTCGGCAGTTGCTGACGCAGGACAAGGTCGCCGTCGTCTTCGGCTGCTGGACCTCGGTGTCCCGCAAGTCGGTCAATCCGGTGTTCAAGGAACTCAACGGCCTGCTCTTCTACCCGGTCCAGTACGAGGGTGAGGAACTCGAGAAGAACGTCTTCTACACCGGCGCCGCGCCCAACCAGCAGGCCATCCCGGCGGTCGAGTACCTGATGAGCGAGGAGGGCGGCTCCGCCAAGCGCTGGGTGCTGCTGGGCACCGACTATGTCTATCCGCGCACCACCAACAAGATCCTGCGTGCCTTCCTGCATTCCAAGGGTGTGAAGGACGAGGACATCATGGAGGAGTACACGCCGTTCGGGCACTCCGACTACCAGACCATCATCGCCAACATCAAGAAGTTCGCATCGGCCGGCAAGAAGACCGCGGTGGTGTCGACCATCAACGGTGACTCCAACGTGCCGTTCTACAAGGAACTGGGCAACCAGGGCCTGAAGGCGACCGATGTGCCGGTGGTGGCCTTCTCGGTGGGCGAGGAAGAACTGCGCGGCGTCGATACCAAGCCCCTGGTCGGCCACCTGGCCGCCTGGAACTACTTCATGAGCGTGAAGAACCCGGCCAACGCGGCCTTCATCAAGAAGTACCAGGCGTGGGCCAAGGCCAATGGCGTGCCGAACGCGGACACGGTCGTCACCAACGACCCGATGGAGGCGACCTACGTCGGCATCCACATGTGGAAGCAGGCGGTCGAGCAGGCCAAGACCACCGACGTGGATGCCGTCATCGGGGCCCTGGGGGGGCAGACCGTCAAGGCGCCGTCCGGCTTCACGCTGACCATGGACAAGACCAACCACCACCTGCATAAGCCGGTGCTGATCGGCGAAGTCCGTGCCGATGGCCAATTCTCGGTGGTCTGGAAGACGAAGGAGCCGATCCGCGCCCAGCCGTGGAGCCCGTTCATCCCCGGCAACGAATCGAAGCAGGGCATCTGAGCACCTGATCGACCCGACGTCCTGACCGACGGGGCCGGCTTCGGCCGGCCCCGTCTGCTTCTGGGGCCGTGAGGCTCCGTTCTGGAATCGAATTCATGCGACGCCTCCTCCTTCCCCTGATGTTCGTCTTCCTGGCGCTTGCCGGCCCGGCCCGCGCCGCGCTCGATCCCGCCGTGCTGCAGGGTTTCGTGGACGACGACTTCGGGGCCAAGCTGGAGGCGATCGCGACCCTCGGCGAGATCGGCGATGCAGACGCCCGCCGGGTGCTCGATGCACTGGCCAGCGAAAGCCTGATGGTCGCCGGCGACAAGGTCCTGATCTTCGACGGGGAGAACGTCCTCGACGCCGCCAATGGCGAGGTCTTGACGGACTATCCGGATGGCATGGATGCGGTGATGGTGAACAACCGCCTGCGCACCGCCATCGAAGCGGCGAACTCGGCCATGGAGCTGTTCTCGCCGGACCGCAACACGCGGCTCGCCTCGGCCCGCGTGCTGCGCGAGCGGGGGGACGCCTCGAAGCTCCCGCTGCTGGAGAAGGCCATCGCCCGCGAAGCCGACCCTGACGTGCTCAAGGTCCTGCAACTGGCTGCGGCGCGGGTCCAGCTGGCGTCCGATGAGCCCATCACGCGCCTGAAGGCGGCCGAGGCCCTGTCGGCGTCGGCCGATCCCGCGGTGACCAATCTGCTGCGCGCGCGTCTCGAGTCCGGCGTCGAGTCCGATGACTCGGTCCGGGCCGCGGTCAAGGCCTCACTGGCTTCGATCGAGCGCCGCCTGGCCGTCGCCCAGGCCACCGGGACGCTCTTCACCGGCCTGTCGCTGGGGTCGATCCTGCTGCTGGCGGCCCTTGGCCTGGCCATCACCTACGGCGTGATGGGCGTCATCAACATGGCCCATGGCGAACTGCTGATGGTGGGCGCTTACGCCACCTACGTGGTGCAAGGTCTGTTCGCCAGCCACTTGCCCGAGATGACGGACAACTACCTGCTGGCGGCCATTCCCGTCTCGTTCTTCGTCGCTGCCGCGGTCGGCGTGCTGATGGAGCGCACGGTGATCCGCTTCCTCTATGGCCGTCCGCTCGAGTCTTTGCTGGCCACCTGGGGCCTTTCGCTGGTCCTGATCCAGGCGGCGCGGGTGATCTTCGGGCCGCAGAACGTGCAGGTGGACAACCCCAGCTGGATGTCCGGCGGCGTGGTCCTGCTGGGCGACGTGGTGCTGCCCTGGAACCGGATTGCGATCATCGGCTTCGCGGCCTTCGTGCTGGTGCTGATCTGGCTGTTGATGCAGAAGACGCGCCTCGGCATGTTCGTGCGGGCGGTGACCCAGAACCGGGCCATGGCGGGCTGTGTCGGCGTGCCGACGGCACGCGTCGACACCATGGCCTTCGCGCTGGGGGCAGGTGTAGCCGGACTGGGCGGTTGTGCGCTCTCCCAGATCGCGAATGTCGGCCCGGCGATGGGGCAGGGCTACATCGTTGACGCCTTCATGGTCGTCGTCGTCGGGGGGGTCGGGCAGCTCGCCGGCGCCGTGTGGGCCGCGATGGGCCTGGGCCTGATCGCCAAGTTCCTCGAGGGCTGGACCGGCGCGGTGGTCGCCAAGATCGCGGTGCTGGTGTTCATCATCATCTTCATCCAGAAGCGTCCGCAGGGCCTGTTCGCCCTCAAGGGCCGCTTCGTCGAGAGCTGAGCCCATCCCGGCCGCGACCCACAGAGAAACGCCATGAGAACTCCCCTGACCGTCAGACTCTTCACCAGCATGCCGCGCACCGGCTGGATCGCGCTGGCGCTCTTCGCCCTGGTGGCCTGGGTCGGTGTCCCGCTGGCCCACCTGTTGCTGCCCGAGTCCCATCCGCTACACGTCTCCAGCTATGTGGTGACCCTGCTGGGGAAGATCCTGTGCTACTGCGTGGTGGCGGTGGCGATGGACCTGATCTGGGGGTACGCGGGTATCCTGTCCCTCGGCCACGGTCTGTTCTTCGCCCTCGGCGGCTACGCCTTCGGCATGTACCTGATGCGACAGATCGGGCGCGACGGCAGCTACCAGTCGGACCTGCCCGACTTCATGGTCTTCCTCGACTGGAAGGAGCTGCCCTGGTACTGGAGCGGCTCGGATTCGTTCCTGTGGAGCCTGGTCCTCGTGGTCGCGGTGCCGGGCCTGCTGGCGTGGGTGTTCGGTTACTTCGCGTTCCGGAGCCGGATCAAGGGCGTGTATTTCTCGATCATCACCCAGGCATTGGTCTATGCGGCGATGCTCCTCTTCTTCCGCAACGAGACCGGCTTCGGCGGCAACAACGGGTTTACCGACTTCAAGCGCATCCTCGGCCACGACATCACGTCGCCGGAAATGCGGGTGATCCTGTTCGGCCTGTCGGCAGGCCTGCTGATGGGGGTCCTGATCCTCGGTCGCTACCTGGTCACCTCCAAGTTCGGCCGGGTGCTGGCGGCGATTCGGGATGCCGAGAGTCGCGTGATGTTCATTGGCTACCAGCCGCTCAACTACAAGCTCTTCATCTGGACCCTGTCCGCCGTGTTGTGTGCCCTGGCCGGTGCGCTCTACGTGCCGCAGGTGGGCATCATCAATCCGTCCGAGATGAGTCCGGCGAACTCGATCGAGATCGCGATCTGGGTCGCCGTCGGTGGTCGCGGCACGCTGATCGGCCCGGTGGTCGGCGCCGCCATCGTCAATCTGGCGAAGAGCTTCTTCACCGTCAGCTTTCCCGAGTACTGGCTGTTCTTCCTGGGCTTCCTGTTCATCGGGGTGACGCTGTTCCTGCCCCAGGGGGTAGTCGGCCTGTTCCGCAAGCTGCGGGGGCGCACCGCCGAGAAATCCTTCGCCGGACCCGAGGTGGCTCCGGCCGCTGCCGCCGAGCCTGGCGCGCGAAAACACGACGATGCGCCGAGCGGCGCCAAGGGAGCCACCGCATGAATGCCGCCGCGACCGACGCCCTCGAGCGCGAGAACTGGGAAGGGGAGGCCACGACCTCGCGGGTCATGCGCCCGGGCGAGCTGGACGTCTCCCACAAGGTCATCCTCTACCTGGACGACATCACCGTCAGCTTCGACGGTTTCAAGGCCCTCAACAGCCTGTCGCTGGCCATCGACGCGGGCGAGCTGCGCTGCATCATCGGCCCCAACGGCGCAGGCAAGACGACGATGATGGACGTCATCACCGGCAAGACCCGGCCGGACGTGGGCAAGGCCTTCTTCGGCCAGACCATCGACCTTACCCGCATGAGCGAGCCACAGATCGCGCATGCCGGCATCGGGCGCAAGTTCCAGAAGCCGACGATCTTCGAAAGCCACACGGTGTTCGAGAACCTCGAGCTGGCCATGAAGACCGACAAGCGCGTCTGGCGCAGCCTGTTCGCCGCGCTGGCGGACGACGAGCGCGACCGGGTCGCCGATACCCTGCGTCAGATCCGGCTCGAGCATGAGGCCGACCGGGTCGCTGGCCTGCTCTCGCACGGACAGAAGCAGTGGCTCGAGATCGGCATGCTGCTGATGCAGGATCCCCGGCTGCTCCTGCTCGACGAGCCGGTTGCGGGCATGACGGACGACGAAACCGAGCGGACCGCCGAGCTGTTCGTCAGCCTCGCCGGCAAGCATTCGCTCGTGGTGGTCGAGCACGACATGGCCTTTGTCGAGGCGCTGGGCGGGCTGGTGACGGTGTTGCACGAGGGATCGGTGCTGGCCGAGGGCGATCTCGCCACGGTGCAGAATGATCCGCGCGTGATCGAGGTTTACCTGGGGCGCTGACATGCTGAAAGTCGAGAATCTGAACCAGTACTACGGCGGCAGCCACATCCTGCGGGACCTGAGCTTCGAGGTGCCGATGGGCAAGGTGACGACCCTGCTGGGCCGCAATGGCGTGGGTAAGACCACGCTCCTGAAAACCCTTATGGGGCTGGTGCCGTCGGCGAGCGGCGCGATCCACATCGACGGTCAGGACATCACGAGGTCGCCGTCCTACGCCCGAGTGCGCGCCGGCATCGGCTACGTGCCGCAGGGACGCGAGATATTTCCGCGCCTGACCGTAGCCGAGAACCTCGAGATGGGGCTCGCGACCCGGCCGGCCAGCAGCACGGTGCCTGACCGCATCTTCGAGATGTTCCCGGTCCTGCTGAAGATGATGCGCCGGCGTGGCGGCGACCTGTCCGGCGGGCAGCAGCAGCAGCTTGCCATCGGGCGGGCACTGGCGATGGGACCGCGGCTGCTGATCCTGGACGAGCCGACCGAGGGCATCCAGCCGTCGATCATCAAGGACATCGAGCGTGCCATCCGAGCCCTGGCGGAGACGGGCGAAATGGCGATCCTGCTGGTCGAGCAGTACTATGACTTCGCCCGCTCGCTGGCAGACCACTACCTGCTCATGGAACGGGGCGAGATCATCATGAGAGGCGACGGCGAACGGATGGAAGCAGACGGTGTGCGCGAGGCCTTGGCGGTCTGATGGGGCTGGTGGCGCCGGTCCCTCTCGCGACAGCTGACTTCGTCGGTCACGACCCCTGGCAGGCGCACCTGGCGCTGGGCTTCGAGCGCCGGGAAGGGCGCACGGTGCTTGCGCATCGGCGACATGTCGGTCCGCTGGCTTTCCAGAAGCCGCTCTATCCCGAGGGCAGCCAGATCTGCCATGGCATCCTCCTCCATCCGCCCGCCGGCATCGCCGGGGGTGACCAGCTGGCCTTCGACATCGACATCGGTGACGCCGCCCACGCTCTGCTGACCACGCCGGGAGCCGGCAAGTGGTACCGCTCGGCCGGTCCGCTCGGGCGCCTCGAACAGCGCATCCGGGTGGGCGACGGCGGGGTCTGCGAATGGCTGCCCCAGGAGTCCATCATTTTCAATGGCGCACGCGGCGAGGTCGTGACCGAGGTCGATCTGGCCGGCCAGGGCGTGTTCCTGGGGGCCGATGTGCTGGTCATGGGACGGACCGCATCGGGCGAACGCTTCGAGCGGGGGCGGCTCACCCTGTCGACGCGTATCCGGCGGGCGGGCCGCAGCCTGTGGCTGGAACGGGGCCGCCTTGACGGCGGCAGCGCGCTGCTCGAATCCCCGGTCGGACTCGCCGGCTACCCGGTGTGCGGTACGCTCCTGCTTGCGGCGCCAGCCGTCGACCGGGAGGGGGCGAATCTGCTCGAGGCGTGCCGCAAGGTCCTGCCGACCGAGGGCGAGTGTGCCGTGACCCGCGTGCCGGGACTGCTGGTCGCCCGCTATCTGGGACCCCGAGCCGAGGGGGCTCGCCGCTGGCTGACCGGCCTGTGGCAGGTGCTGCGGCCGGCCGTCCTCGATCAGCCGGCTCGTACGCCACGCATCTGGAACACCTGAGATCGACGGAGATAGAGGGATGGAACTCACCCCACGCGAAAAGGACAAGCTGCTGGTCTTCACGGCGGCCCTGCTGGCCGAGCGGCGCAGGAACCGCGGCCTCAAGCTGAACTACCCGGAGGCCGTCGCCTTCATCACCGCGGGCATCCTCGAGGGCGCTCGCGACGGTCAGTCGGTGGCCGAACTGATGAGCTACGGGGCGACGCTGCTGGGGCGCGACGAGGTGATGGAGGGGGTGGCCGAAATGATCCCGGAGATCCAGGTCGAGGCGACCTTCCCGGACGGGACGAAGCTGGTCACCGTTCATCACCCCATCGTCTGAGGGAGCGCAGGGAGACATGACACCAGGGGAAATGATCACCGCCGACGGCGAGATCGAACTCAACGCCGGGCGGGCCACGCTGACGCTCGAAGTGACCAACACCGGTGACCGGCCGATTCAGGTCGGTTCGCACTACCACTTTGCCGAGACGAATCCGGGGCTGTCCTTCGATCGGGCGGCGGCGAGGGGCTTCCGGCTCGACATTCCGGCCGGCACCGCGGTGCGGTTCGAGCCCGGCCAGGCCCGCACGGTGACGCTGGTGGCGCTCGATGGCGCGCGCATCGTCTACGGCTTCAACCAGCAGGTCATGGGGAGGCTTTGAGATGAGCGTGAAGATCTCGCGGCGTGCCTACGCCGAGATGTTCGGGCCCACGGTGGGCGACCGGGTGCGCCTGGCCGACACCGAGCTGTGGATCGAGGTGGAGAAGGACTTCACGATCTACGGCGAGGAGGTCAAGTTCGGCGGCGGCAAGGTCATCCGAGACGGCATGGGCCAGAGCCAGCGCGTATCGGCCGAGGTGGCCGACACGGTGGTCACCAACGCGTTGATCGTCGACCACTGGGGCATCGTCAAGGCTGACATCGGCATCAAGGACGGCCGCATCAGCGCGATCGGAAAGGCGGGCAATCCGGACATCCAGCCTGGCGTGACGATCCCGATCGGGCCGGGTACCGAGGTCATCGCGGGCGAAGGCAACATCGTGACGGCCGGTGGCATTGACAGTCATATCCACTTCATCTGTCCGCAGCAGATCGAAGAGGCGCTGATGAGCGGGGTCACGACCATGCTTGGCGGCGGCACCGGGCCGGCTACCGGCACCTACGCCACCACCTGCACGCCCGGGCCCTGGCACATCGGCAAGATGCTGCAGGCCGCGGATGCCTTCCCGATGAACCTGGGCTACCTCGGCAAGGGCAATGCGAGCCTGCCGGCCGCGCTGGTCGAACAGGTCGAGGCGGGCGCCATCGGCCTCAAGCTGCACGAAGACTGGGGCACCACGCCGGCGGCCATCGACAACTGCCTGGCGGTGGCCGAGCAGATGGATGTGCAGGTCGCGATCCATACGGACACCCTGAACGAATCCGGTTTCGTCGAGCACACCGCGGCGGCCTTCAAGGGGCGCAGCATCCACACCTTCCACACCGAGGGGGCGGGCGGCGGCCACGCACCGGACATCATCAAGCTGGCGGGCCTGCCCAACGTGCTGCCCAGCTCCACCAACCCGACGCGCCCCTTCACGGTGAACACCATCGACGAGCACCTCGACATGTTGATGGTGTGCCACCACCTGGATCCGTCCATCGCCGAGGACGTGGCGTTCGCGGAAAGCCGCATCCGCCGCGAGACCATCGCTGCCGAGGACATTCTGCACGATCTGGGCGCGTTCTCGATGATGAGCTCCGACAGCCAGGCCATGGGCCGGGTCGGCGAGGTGATCATCCGCACCTGGCAGACCGCCCACAAGATGAAGGTGCAGCGCGGCGCGCTGGC
>JBNLCM010000081.1:0-10009 GCA_050303815.1 Rhodocyclaceae bacterium | reverse complement strand
GGCTACGCGGACCAGAACGGGCATCCGTACGTCTCGATCGGCCGCTGGCTGATCGAGCAGGGTGAGATGACCCTCGCGCAGGCGTCGATGGAGGGCATCAAGGCGTGGGCCCTCGCGCACCCGGAGCGGCTGTCGGAGTTGCTGGGTGCCAATCCGAGCTATGTTTTCTTCCGCCAGCTGCCAGCCGGCGATGGCGGGCCGATCGGGGCGATGGGGGTTCCGCTGACGGCTGGGCGGAGCATCGCGGTGGACCCCCGTAGCGTACCCCTCGGCGCGCCGGTGTTCATCGACTCGACCGAACCCAACAGCACCCGCCCGCTGCAGCGGCTGGTGGTGGCCCAGGATACGGGCGGCGCGATCAAGGGCGGGGTGCGGGCGGACTTCTTCTGGGGTTTTGGCACGGAAGCCGGTCGCAAGGCTGGTCGGATGCGGCAGAACGGTCGCCTGTGGGTGCTCCTGCCGACCGGACATCTGCCGGATCAGGCTGCACCATGACGGATCGCCGGGCACTGACATGGTGCAGTGGGTCTGGCTGTGCGCACAGATGTAGTGCAGTCGATTCGCGATAATGGTGCGTGGAAATTCTAGCTTGTTGAAAATAAAGCGTTTGTAGTTCTGGTACGGTCCTCGCTTCTTGCGCCCCCATTGTGCAATGGGAGGTGGTCATGGAAGAGTTCAAGGTGGGCGGCGACGTCCTGTTTGTCCTGCTGGGCGCCATCATGGTGCTTGCGATGCACTCGGGGTTCGCGTTCCTCGAGTTGGGTACCGTGCGTCGCAAGAACCAGGTCAATGCCCTGGTCAAGATCCTGACCGACTTTGGCATGTCGACCCTCGCCTACTTCTTCGTCGGCTACTCGGTTGCCTACGGCACCAGCTTCCTGGTGGGCGCCAATCAACTGGCGGAGCAGGGCGGCTACGAGCTGGTGAAGTTCTTCTTCCTGCTGACCTTCGCGGCAGCGATCCCCGCGATCATTTCCGGCGGCATTGCCGAGCGGGCCCGCTTCACGCCGCAGCTGATCGCTACCTTCTTCCTCGTGGGCCTGGTCTACCCGTTCTTCGAGGGCATCGTCTGGAATGGCAACTTCGGTCTCCAGGCCTGGCTCGAGTCGGGTTTTGGTGCCCAGTTCCACGATTTTGCAGGCAGCGTTGTCGTCCACGCGGTGGGCGGCTGGATTGCCTTGCCGGCGGTCCTGCTACTGGGCGCGCGTCGCGGCCGCTACCAGAAGAGCGGCGCGATCGCGGCCCATCCGCCGTCCAGCATTCCCTTCCTCGCGCTGGGTGCGTGGATCCTGACGGTGGGCTGGTTCGGCTTCAACGTCATGAGTGCCCAGCGGCTCGAGGCCATCAACGGTCTCGTCGCCCTGAACTCCCTGATGGCGATGGTGGGTGGCACCATGGCCGCGCTGATCGCCGGTCGCAACGACCCGGGCTTTGTGCACAACGGTCCGCTCGCCGGCCTCGTTGCCGTCTGCGCCGGCTCGGACCTGATGCACCCTGTCGGGGCCCTGGTTGTTGGTGCCGTCGCTGGCATCCTGTTTGTCCAGCTCTTCACGATTGCCCAGAACCGCTGGAAGATCGACGACGTGCTGGGCGTTTGGCCCCTGCACGGCCTGTGCGGTGCCTGGGGTGGGATCGCAGCCGGAATTTTCGGCCTTGAGGCGCTCGGGGGCATGGGCGGCGTCAGCTTTGGCAGCCAGTTGATCGGGACCCTGGCGGGTGTCGGCATTGCCCTGCTCGGTGGGGCCGCGGTCTATGGTGCCATCAAGGCGACGATGGGCCTGCGCCTCGACCCCGAGGCGGAATTCGAAGGGGCCGACCTGGCAATCCACAAGATCTCTGCGACGGCGGAGCACGACACGTCCTGGTAGATCGCGGCTGCTTACCCTCGCGTGCCGGCCGCTGCGGCGGACGCGCTGTGGCCGGCGGGGCGGAACACGGCCGAGGGCTGGCTTCTGCCCGTCGCGGGGAAGTGACGGGCGGGCGATCGAGCTGATGCCGGCCTGTCCGATCTCGGACAGGCGGCAGGACGGCCCGATGATTGCACCGCCAAGGTGGTTGCCCGGCTCGCGACCACCTGAAACAATCGCACCCATCAAGTGCGCCCGCGTCGCCCCGTAGACCGGACCTCGAACAGTGAAGGCTCTGGCCGTGCCGCTCCCCCCCAACTCACTTCCCGCCCTACCGTCCGAATGCCCGTGACGCCCCCTGGCATCTGCGATCAGCTTCGTACCCCGCTCTGGGTCATTGAACCGTCCGACGGTACCGTACTCTGGAGCAACCCGGCCGCCGCTGCGCTGGCGGCGGGTCGATCGGTCCCGGCGATGCGTGCGGGTGAGCTGTCCCTCCGCGCCCATGACCGACTGGAGGATTGCCTGGCTGCGGCCGCGGCGAACGGGCCACTCGAAGAGATCTGGACGGTGGAGTCGGACGGCCTGTCGCGTCCGCTGCCGTGCCGATGTTCGACCCTCGCGCTCGATGACGGGCGAGTCGCGTTGCTGATCGAGGGGCGGCTGGAAGAGCGGCGGGGGACCCCTCCGGCGCCGTCGTCCCGTGATGCCCTGTTCGAGCGCGCGCAGGTGCCCGTGCTCGTGCTCGACCTCGACGAGGAGGGCCGCGTGCTCGACGCCAACGCGGCGGCCGAGGGGCTCTATCACCTGGATCGGCATGCCCTGCTGACGCGGCATTTCTGGCAACTGGATACCCGCGGCAGGCAGGTCCTCGACAGTCTCGAGTCCGCCTTGCACGTCGGTGCGGGGCCATGGGGTGGCAGCTGCCTTCATCGGGTGATCGGCGAGGCGGCACGGCTGGTCGAAGTGCATGTGTCAGCTCTGTCCGCCGACAATCCTTCGCATGTCCTGGCGGTCCTGGTCGACGTGTCCAACGACCGGCGCATGGCGCGGGAGTTGATGGACCACCAGGCGGTACTCGAGCGCCTCGTCGAAACGCGCAATGCGGAACTCGATGCGGCACGGCTCGCCGCCGAAGCCGCGAGCGAGGCCAAGACCAACTTCCTTGCCAACCTGAGCCATGAGATCCGCACGCCACTTCATGCGATCTTCGGCATGGCTCAGCTCATCCGTCGGGATTCGCTCACGCCGCGGCAAATAGAGCGCCTCGACAAGCTCGACGTGGCCAGCCGCCACCTGGCGGACGTGATCAGCTCGATTCTCGACCTCTCGACGATCGAGAATGGCAAGGTGAACCTCTCCGAGGAGACCTTCGAACTGAACGCCCTCGTGCGTCGCGTCATGTCGATGCTGGAGGGGCAGGCGGTGGCAAAGGGTCTGAGTTTCGTCTGTGAGGTGTCGACGCCCGACGTCAGCCTGCAGGGGGATGCGACGCGTCTGCAGCAGGCGCTGCTCAACCTGGCGGACAACGCCGTGAAGTTCACCGAGGCGGGTGGCGTCACGCTCAGGGCCGCGGTCGAGCGCGAGGATGCCTCGAGCCTCGGCTTGCGGTTCGAGGTGATGGACAGCGGCATCGGCATCCCGGCCGACCTGATCGAACGGCTATTCTCTCCCTTCGAGCAGGCCGACAACTCCTCCACGCGTGCTTACCGGGGGGCCGGCATTGGCCTGTCGATCACGCGGCGGATCGCCCGCCTGATGGGGGGGGACGCCGGCGCATGGAGCGACGCGGGGCGCGGCAGCACCTTCTGGCTGTCGGTGGAGCTGAAGAAGGCCATACCCATGGCCGATGCCGCGTGGCTGGATACAGGGCCTGCCGAAGAGGTCCTGCGTCGCGACTACTCCGGCTGCCGGATCCTGCTGGTCGAGGACGATCTCATCAACCGCGAGATCGCGATGTTGATGCTGGCCGAGGCCGGGCAGTTCTTCGACGTGGCGTCCGATGGCGAGGCGGCCGTGATGCTCGCCGCACGCAACGACTACGACCTGATCCTGATGGATCTCCAGTTGCCACGACTGTCTGGGCAGGATGCCACCCGGCGCATTCGCGAGCTCCCGAATGGCCGCCGCGTGCCGATCATCGCGCTGACCGCCGATGTGTTCGCCGAGGATCGGGAAAGCTGCTTCACCGCCGGCATGAATGATTTCGTTGCCAAGCCGATGACCTTCGAGGTGTTCTGCCGCACCCTGCTGCGCTGGTTGGCGGGGCGGCGTCGGCTCGAGCAGCCCCGCGGCTGACCTCGGCCCGACCGGGTGCCTCGACGACGGGCATGACCGGGATCGCGGAACCTCGCCGGCACCCGGGGGCCGCCCTCCGCGTGCCTCTGGCCGGTCTCGGAATGTGAAAGTGTGAGTCTGTCAGCCGTCCGTCGGCTCGCGACCGCCGCCCCTGCGACTCGTATCACTGACGGCGTAGTCCGGCCCGCCGTATCGTCGGGAAATCAGATACTTTCCGTCGGGCAGCCCCGCGGCAGATGACAGACCATGAAGGCCCGTATGCCTGGCATCGCCCCGGCGCCCCCCGACATTCTGAGCCGTGTTCGCGCCGAACAGGTGGCGCTGGCCTACGCCAACAGTGGCGGTGCCCTTGGTGTGCACCTGATGGCCGCGATGACGCTCCTCCTGGTGACCTGGCCGACCGCGGACCGTCGCCTGCTGCTGATCTGGCTATGCATGCTGTTGGGCCTGTGCCTGATCCGCTGGTCACTCATTCGCCAGTGGCATCGCCTGCATGCCGGCCGGGATGGAGCAGCGACTGACATCGGACTGTGGGAGCAGCGGATCGTTCTGGTATCGGGGGCGATGGGCCTGTGCTGGGGCGCAGTGGGGATTCCGATGCTCTACCACGGGGATGGCCTGCAGGTCGGCTTCGCGGTGTTCGTGCTGTCCGGCATGGTCAGCGGCGCAGTCGTCACGCTGGGCCCGTTGCGGCGTGCCTACCTGGCCTTCACGCTGCCGGTCATGGGCTGCATGGTGATCGCGCTCGGCGGGCGCGGTGATCGCGAGGCGATCGCGATGGCGGCCCTGTGCCTGGTCTATGTGGTCACCCTGACGATCACCGTTGGCCGGTTCTCCGAACTGATGCGGAAGAATCTGGCCCTGCGCCTGCGCAATGAGACGCTGGTCGATTCGCTGACCGGCAGCAATCGCCGCCTCGAAGGGGTCAATGGCCAACTGAGGCTGGAGATCGAGGAGCGGGCACGGGCCGAGGCGCGGGCGGACTTTCTGGCACGCCATGACGCCCTTACCGGACTGCCCAACCGGCGCTTGCAGCACGACCGCTTCGAGCAGGCGGTGCGGCAGGCGCGTCGCAAGGTCCTGCGCGTGGCAGTCCTGTTCGTCGATCTGGATCGCTTCAAGGCCGTCAATGATGCCCTTGGTCACCACGCGGGCGACACCTTGCTCGTCGAGGTGGCGGGCCGCCTGAAGACCTGTCTGCGCGAGGTCGATTCGGTCTGCCGCCAGGGGGGCGACGAATTCATTCTCCTGCTTGGCGAAGTTGCCGACCGTCGGGCCGTCGAGCGGGTGGCCGGTCGCGTGATCGAGGCGCTGGCTGCGCCGGTCGATGTGGACGGGCGCGAGGTGTACGTCAGCGGCAGCGTCGGGATCTCGATCTACCCCGACGACGGCCGTGATTTCGACCAGCTGGTCCGGCGTGCCGACGAGGCGCTCTACCGGGTCAAGCGCGAGGGCCGGGCCAGCTACCGCTTCTATGGCCGGTTCGCGCAAGATCAGGATGGCGGAACATCGGCCGCCGCCTGAGGCGACCCGCGTCCGAGCGTAAGCGGGGTCGTCGCGACGCGCCGGAAGGCGCTCAGGTCGTCGATATAGTCCCAGCGCTCGACGCGACACGCGGGCGCTTGAGATGGGTCAGTTCCGGCGCCGAAGCGGATCAGGTTGAAGGAGTTGCCCGCCTCGTGGCGCACCCGCTGCGAGACCATCGTGCCGGCTTGGATCACCCACAGGGGAGGTCCGCCGTCCGGACAGGCGTTGGTGACGTAGGGCAGGTGAATGTGCCCCCCCAGCACGAGATCGACCCCCGCGTCGCGCCAGGCGAGGGCCGCCCGTCGGTGGCCACGCACCAGGTCCGAGTTGTCCTGCCCGGGGCCGGGAGCGAGGGGCTGGTGGGTGACGACGACACGCAGCTGGCCGGGTAGGCTGTTTCTCAGGGCATGGACGGTCCGGGCGATCTGGTCAGGGCGCACGACGCCATTCTTGTGGCGCCAGCGGCTGGTGGTGTTCAGCACCTGGATGTGAAGTCCGTCGTCCTCGTAGAAGGGCTCCGGGTCGGCCCCGACCGCCTTGCAGAAGGGGCCAAAGGGATCGGTGACGCGGAGGATGGGGTTGAGGACAGGCACGTCGTGGTTGCCCGGGTTGACCAGTACCGGCGTGGCGGGCGACAGGGCGCTCAGGCGGGCGAGAAAGCGGGCCGCCCGCCGGAACTGGGCCGGCAGGGCACGCTGGGTCAGGTCGCCGGATATCACCGCCACGTCGTAACCGATGCTGGCCACACTGGCGAGCAGGGCCTCGACCACGCGGGGGCGTTCGGTGCCGAAGTGGGGATCGGAGAGGTGGAGCAGGCGCCTCATCCCGCGGTGCCCCGGGGACAGAGCAGGGGGAGCAGGCTGCGCGCGATGCCGAAGCGTAGCGGCAACTGGAGACGGCTCGTCTCTCCATCCGTCGCCACCTTGATCCGACCGACACGCTTGCGCCGTGCGCAGAGCGTGACGGTCATTTCCCGGCAGGCGAAGCTGGTGATGTTCTCGTCTTCGCCGATCAGGCCCAGCGAGCCGCGCAGGGCAAGCCCCATCAGCCCAGCGCTGGTGATCGGCTTGAGGTAGAGCGCGGCGAGCAGTCCACGGTCGACGCAGGCGGCCTCGACCAACCCGATCTGCTCGAGTTGCAGGCGGTTGTTGCCGACGAACAGGGTGCTGGTCTCGACGTCATCGGTGAGGCCGTCGCAGTGGATCCGCAATCGCAACTGGCGATGCTGCCGCAGCAGAAAGAAGGCGGCCGAGGCGAGGGCCACGAGTCTGCTGCGGCCGAAGTGGCGCTTGGCCAGCTCCCGTTGCTCGAGCAGGCGGGGATAGAGGCCCAGGCTGGCGTTGACCAGGAACACCCGGTCATTGACTGTCCCCACCTGCACCGGTCGAACCTCGCCATCGACCAGGACGCGGCTCGCCGCAACGATGTCGGTCGGAATGCCATGGTTGCGGGCAAAGTAGTTGAAGGTGCCCATCGGCAGGACGCCGAAGCGGCACCCGGTGCCGAGGATGCCGCGCACGACCGCGTTGATGGTCCCGTCGCCTCCCGCCGCCACGACCGTGCCGTCGCACGCGATGGCGCGGGCGGCAAGCTGCTCGGCGAGCGCCTCGATGTGGCGGGGTCGTTCGATCGGAACGAACTGGAACGGGACGGCCGCCGCGGCGAGCGTGCCCGTGACGCCGTCCAGCGCGGCGGACACGTCGTGGGCGCCCGAGGCGGCATTGTGGAGGATGAAGCAGGTACCACGGCGCAGGCTCGCGGGCTCGCTGCCGTCTGCGGTCCGGCGCACGGGCGCCGACAGGGGGCTGACGTCGGTGATCAAGATGTCTCTGGCTGCCTCGCGTCGGTGGGCCGGTGTCTGGTGAACCACATTGCGGGTGAGTGCGAGCGCGGCAAGGCGCACGAGGAAGCCGGCGGCGGCGCCACGGCCCGCTTTGCACGGCTAGCCGACGCGTCTTGTCCGCAACGCCCGCAGACCCCGGCGCGACCGCCATACTGGTGCCCACAGACCCGCTTGTCCCCGTCTTGGAACGCGTTTGGCCCCGGACGTTCCGGTGCGCACTCGTTTATGCTGCTTACGGCGAAGCAAACGGGACGCGGACATGGACGAGGCGGTGGACCTGGCGCACCTGCAGCAGTGGGTCGGCCGACAGGCGGTGCGGGAGGACGAGATCGGTGCCTTTCCGTTCCGGGCGCTGAAGGCGACGCTCGAGTCGCCCCACGTCGGAGACGGCGAGCCGGGCGACGCGCTGCCGCCCCTGTGGCACTGGCTCTACTTCCTGCCGCTCGATGCGCAGTCGTCGCTGGGGCCGGACGGGCATGCCCAGCGGGGCGGCTTCCTGCCCCCCGTGCCGTTGCCACGGCGGATGTGGGCGGGCGGGCGATTCGGCTTCATGGCGCCGCTGCGCATCGGAGAGCGCGTCTGCCGGACATCGACCGTCTGGTCGGTCAAGGCGAAATCCGGCCGCAGCGGGCCGCTGGTCTTCGTCACGGTCCGACACCAGTTCCAGGCCGGCGAGACGATCCGCATGTGGGAAGAGCACGACATCGTCTACCGCGGCGTGCCCGCCGCCGATGAAGGGCCGCCGGTACCCGCGCGGCCGGGCGAAGGTGACTTCCGGCGCGTCGTCGTGCCGGATGATGTCCTGCTCTTCCGGTACTCGGCGCTGACGTTCAACGGGCATCGCATTCATTACGATCGCCGCTACGCCACGGCCGTGGAAGGGTATCCGGGCCTGGTGGTGCACGGGCCGCTGATCGCGACCCTGCTGCTCGATCTCGTGGGGCGCGAACTGCCCGGGCGGCAGGTGTCCGCGTACAGCTTTCGCGCGCTTCGGCCAAACTTCGATGACCAGCCCTTCTCGCTCCACGGCACGCCCTCGGCGGATGGGCAGGCCGTACGCCTGTGGGCCTGCGACGCGGACGGCTGCCAGACCATGGAGGCGACCGCCAGTCTGGCGGCGCGCGACGGATGAGCGGCGTCCGCATCGACCACCTGGACCACCTGGTCCTGACCGTGGCGGACATCGCGCGGAGCTGCGACTGGTATCGCGAGGTCCTCGGCTTCGAACCCGTCCGCTTCGGGGCGGGTCGCACCGCCTTGGCGTTCGGGTGCCAGAAGATCAACCTTCACGAAGCCGGCCGCGAGTTCGAACCGAAAGCTGCACGACCGACGCCGGGATCGGCCGACCTGTGCTTCATCGCCGCAACACCCCTCGACGAGGTCATCGCCCACCTGGCAGACCTGGGCGTGGTCATCGAGGAGGGGCCGGTGGCGCGTACCGGCGCAACCGGACCGCTTCGCTCGGTGTACGTGCGTGACCCCGATGCCAACCTGATCGAGATCAGCAATCGCTCGATGGTCGATTGAAGGTCGCGGCCAAGCCATGCCCGAACGCCTGACATCCCAGCGCAGCTTCATGCGGTTCTGGATCGCCCGCATCGCCAGTGCCAGCGCCTACCAGATGCTGACGGTGGCCGTCGCCTGGCAGGTGTGGGACCTGACTCGCAGTGCCATGGCCCTCGGTCTCGTGGGCCTCGTCCAGTTTCTCCCGAAGCTTGCACTGATGCCGATGGCGGGCAACCGCGCCGACCGGCACGACCGCCGGCGCCTGGTGGTCATGGCACAGACGCTGCAGTGCCTCACCCTGGTCGCGCTGGCGCTGGCAAGCGCGCTCCGGGTCGACAGCCTGCTCCTGATCTACGGCCTGGTGCTGATCAACGGCATCGGGCGTACCTTCGAGATCCCCACCAGCCAGGCATTGCTGCCCGGGTTGGTGCCGCTGTCGCTGCTGCCGCGCGCGGTCGCGATGACGGCATCGGCGTTTCAGGTGGCGACCATCTCCGCGCCGGCCCTGGCGGGCTTCATCTACGCACTCGGCGCCCATGTGGTCCATGGGATCGCGGCCGGCCTGTTCGGGCTGGCCATCATCATGGTCGTCGGTGCGCGGCCGATCCGGGCACAGGCCCGGTCGGCGGCAGGCCGGTCCGCCTGGCAGAACTTCGTCGAAGGCCTGGCCTTCGTCCGGCGCGAGCGGGCCGTCCTCGGTGCCCTCTCGCTGGATATGATGGCGGTTCTGCTGGGCGGCGCCACCGCCTTGTTGCCGATCGTCGCCAGCGAGATCCTTCACACGGGCGCCTGGGGCCTCGGCTTGCTGCGGTCGGCACCGGCCGCCGGTGCCCTGGCGACCTCGCTGTGGCTGGCCAGGCACCCGCTGGAGCGTCGCGTGGGGCCGCGCATGTTCGGCGCCGTGGCCCTGTTCGGCGTGGCGACCATCGTGTTCGGCCTGTCGACCGAGCTGTGGCTGTCGATGGCATCCCTCGTCGTGCTCGGCGCA
>JBNLCM010000080.1:0-30332 GCA_050303815.1 Rhodocyclaceae bacterium | reverse complement strand
ACCGGAGCCGCCTCGGTACGCCGACAAAGGTCCACCGGTACCTCCGAATTCACCGAGAACGCGCTCGTCGTCTCGCTGAGCGCGCGCTTCTGAGCCTGACCCGATGTACGAATCCTTCTACGGGCTGCGAGCGAAACCGTTCCAGCTCAATCCCGATCCAGAGTTCTTTTTCGGTAGCCGTGGCCATCGGCGGGCGATGGCATATCTGGAATACGGCTTGCACCAGAACGAAGGATTCATCGTCATCACGGGCGAAATCGGCGCGGGCAAGACCACCATCGTCCGCAATCTGCTCGACAAGCTCGATTCGGAACAGGTGGTGGCGGCGCAACTGGTCAGCACACAGCTCGATTCGGACAACATCCTGCGCCTGGTGGCTGCCGCTTTCGGCATCCCTTCCCGCAGCCTCGACAAGGCCGACCTGCTGCTCGCGCTGGAAGCCTTCCTGGTCACCACGACGGCGGCCGGCAAGCGCGCGCTGCTGGTGGTGGACGAAGCGCAGAATCTGACCGCCGGCGCGGTGGAGGAATTGCGCATGCTGTCCAACTTCCAGTTGGAGGACCATGCGCTGCTGCAAAGCTTCCTGATCGGCCAGCCCGAATTCCGCGAAATGATGCAGAGCCCGGAAATGCAGCAGCTGCGACAGCGGGTCATCGCTTCCTACCACCTCGGGCCGCTGGACGGGGAGGAGACCCGCGGCTACATCGAGCACCGGCTGCACCACGTCGGCTGGAGCGATAATCCGCGGATCGACGACGGTGTCTTTCACAAGGTCTATTCGGCCACCGGCGGCATCCCGCGCCGTATCAACACGCTGTGCGATCGCATCCTGCTGGCGGCCTTCTTGGCCGAGAAGAACCGCATCGCCGAGGAGGACGTCGAGGCGGTACTGGAAGAACTGCGCGAGGAGCAGGCGCCGGCAGCCGATGCGCCGATCTGGTCCACCCGTGGCATGGCGCGCCAGGCCGGCGGCAAGCCGGCCGGTGTGGTGCCGTTGAACGGGGCGAACCGGGCTGGTGGCGGGCTCGAGATCCCCGCGGGTATTGCCGATCAACTTGCTGCGCTGGCCGGCGAATTCGATGCGGCCCGCTTCGAAGCCCGTCTCGCCAATGTCGAGCGAACGCTCGGTGCCGCGCTCACCTTGCTCGAGCAACTGGTCGCGGAGAATCCGCCGCGCAAGCGGGCGGGCGACTGATGAACGCGAGCCGGTCGCAGCTCAACGCGCTGACGGTGGACGTGGAGGACTACTTCCAGGTGTCCTCGCTGGCCCGCCATTTCCCGCGCAGCAGTTGGGAAGACGTGCCGTGTCGCATCGAGCGCAACATGAACCGCATCCTCGATCTGTTCGACGAGTGCGAGGCGCGGGCAACGTTCTTCACGCTGGGCTGGATCGCCGAACGCTACCCGCGCGTGGTGCGCGAGATCGCCGAGCGCGGCCACGAGCTGGCCAGCCACGGTTACAACCACCAGCGCGCCAGCGCGCAAACGCCGGATTGCTTCAAGTCCGACGTCGAACTGGCCAAGGTGGTGCTGGAGGACGTGGCAGGTGTCGAGGTGCGCGGCTACCGGGCGCCCAGCTTTTCGATCGGCGAAGACAACCTGTGGGCCCACGACTGCCTGGCCGAAGCAGGCTACCGCTACAGCTCCAGCATCTATCCGGTCGCCCACGACCACTACGGCATGCCCGATGCTCCGCGCTTTCCTTTCCGCCTCGACTGTGGTCTGGTGGAGATCCCGGTGACGACGGTGCGCTGGCTGGGCCGCAACTGGCCGGCCGGCGGCGGCGGCTATTTCCGCTTGCTGCCCTATGGCGTCTCGCGCTGGGGCATCGCCCGGGTCAACCGCGAGGACGCCCGGCCGGCGATCTTCTACTTTCACCCGTGGGAAATCGATCCCGGGCAGCCGCGGGTCACGGCCGTCGATTCGAAGACCCGCTTCCGCCACTACGTCAATCTTGAGCGCACCGAGGGCCGCCTGCGCCAATTGCTGCAGGATTTCGCCTGGGGCCGAGTGGACGAGGCCTTCGACGAAGTGCGTATTCCGACCGGCGCCGAGCCGGAGGCCGCGGCGAATTGAACATGGACAGACTGGCAACGCAGGTCAGCGCTCTCGGGCGCCAGGATCATCAATTGTGGGACGATTTCGTCCGCGCGCATCCGGACGGCAGCTTCTTCCACCTGTCCGCCTGGCGCGACATCATCGAACAGGTGTTCGGCCACCGCTGTTACTATCTGGTGGCGCAGCGGGCCGGCTGCATCGTCGGCGTGCTGCCGCTGGCCGAGGTCAAGAGCCGCTTGTTCGGCCATGCGCTGACCTCGCTTCCGTTCTGCGTCTATGGCGGCCCCGTCGGCGATGACGAGGCCGTCGCGATGCTCGAGGCCGAGGCCGAGCGAATCGCGCGCGCCCTGGGCGTATCGCACCTGGAATGCCGCAACCTGAAACCGCGCCACGAAGACTGGCCGCGGCAGGATCTGTACGTCACCTTCCGCAAGCCGATCCTGCCGGACGTCGAGGCGAACATGCTGGCGATCCCGCGCAAGCAGCGGGCGATGGTGCGCAAGGGCATCAAGAACGGCTTGCAGACCTGCTGGGACGAAGACGAGGGGCGCTTCTTCGCGCTGTATGCCGACAACGTCCATCGCCATGGAACGCCGGCCCTGCCGCGCCGCTTCTTCCACACGCTGCTGGAGACCTTCGGCGACGACTGTCGCGTGCTGACCGTCACCGATCGCGACGGCAAGCTATTGTCGAGCGTGCTGAGCTTCTACTTCCGCGGCGAGGTCCTGCCTTACTACGCCGGCGACGACTACGCGGCCCGCTCGCTGGCTGCCAACGACTACAAGTACTGGGCGCTGATGAAGGATGCCTGTGAACGCGGCTACCGGCTGTTCGACTATGGCCGCAGCAAGATCGGCACCGGTCCCTACAGCTTCAAGAAGAACTGGGGCTTCGAGCCGCAGCCGCTGTCGTACGAGTACCGGCTGTACAAGCGCGATTCGGTGCCGCAGAACAATCCGATGAATCCCAAGTACCGGGCCTTCATCGCCATGTGGCGCAGACTGCCGCTGCCGGTTGCGAACGCACTGGGGCCGTACATCGTCCGCAATCTCGGCTGAGCATGTCGAGACCGCCGCTGCTCTACCTGGTACACCGCATACCCTATCCGCCCAACAAGGGCGACAAGGTGCGCTCGTTCCACATCCTGCGCCACCTGTCGCAGCGCTACCGGGTCTTCCTCGGTTGCTTTGTCGACCTGGACGAGGACGAAGCGCACGTGCCAGCACTGGCGCAATGGTGCGAGGACGTTTGTGTCGAGCGCATTCGGCCGCTGCCGGCCCGGTTTCACAGCTTGCGCGGCTTGTTGTCGGGCGAGGCGCTGACGATTCCCTACTATCGCAATCAGCGCCTCGGCGATTGGGTGCGTGCCCGCGTCGCCGAGTACGGCATCGGCCACGCGGTGGCCTTCTCGGGCGCGATGGCGCAGTACCTGGACGGCCTTCCGCTGGCCCGGCGGGTGATCGACTTCTGCGACGTGGACTCGGCGAAATGGACCCAGTATGCCGAGGCCCGGCGCTGGCCGATGGCCTGGCTGTACCGGCGCGAGGGCGAACGCCTGGCCGAGTTCGAGCGCCAGTGGGCCGGCCGGGCCGAGGTCAGCACCTTCGTCACGGCGGCCGAGCGGCAGCTGTTCCTGCGCGATGCGCCGGATCTGGCGACGCGCACGGCGGTGATCGAGAACGGCGTCGATGCGGATTTCTTCTCGCCGCGCCACGCGGGCGCGCGGCCGTATCCGGCCGGACGGCCGACCGTGGTGTTTTCCGGTGCGATGGACTACTGGCCCAACGTCGATGCCGCCTGCTGGTTCGCGGCCGAGGTCCTGCCGCTGCTACGCGAACGCCATCCCACCCTGGTGTTTACGGTGGTTGGGATGAATCCGGCGCCGGCGGTGCGGGCGCTGTCCGAGCCGGGGAGGATCGAGGTGACCGGCACGGTGCCCGACGTGCGTCCCTACGTCGCCCACGCCGACGTCGTCGTGGCGCCGCTGCGGGTGGCGCGCGGCATCCAGAACAAGGTGCTGGAGGCGATGTCGCTGGCGCGCCCGGTGGTCGTGTCCACGGCCTCGCTGAGCGGGCTGCGTGCCCGTTCCGGCGAGGAGTACCTGGCGGCCGGCGATGCGAGCGGGTTCGCGCAGGCCGTGTCTTCGCTGCTCGAGTCCAGCCGAGCGGCACGCATTGGAGGCGCCGCACGCCAACGCGTACTGCAGGACTACTCGTGGGATGCCCATCTGGGCCGCCTGTGTGCGATGTTGGAAACCGCCAGAAGCGAATCTGCCGGAGGCGCCGCATGATCAAGATCGAATCGGCCCGGATGGGCGAGGTGCGGGCTCGTCCAATGGCGCGCACATGGTTGCCGTTGCTGGCAACGGTACTGCTGTGGGCGGTCTTGTATCGCCACCCGGTCGCCGAGATGTTCGGCATCTGGATGCGCTCGGATACGTTCGCCCACGGCCTGATCGTTCTGCCGATGTCGGTCTGGCTGGCCTGGCGTACCGAGTTCTGGCAGTCCGGCCTGCCGCCGCGCCCCAGCTTGGCGGCGCTGAGCTTGATCTTGCCGTCGGGCGCGCTTTGGCTGGCAGGCGTTCTGGCCAGCACGACCGCAGCCGTCCATGTTGGCACCGTCGGCCTGCTGGTCGGGGCGCTATGGGGGGCGCTGGGCAATCGGCTGGCCTGGAAGCTGGCCTTTCCACTTGCCTTCCTGTTCTTTGCGCCGCCGGTCGGTGAGTTCCTGGTGCCGGTGCTGATGAGCCAGACGGCCGAATTCACGGTTCGGGCAATCAGGATGAGCGGCGTACCGGTGTACCAGGAGGGGCTGCACTTCGTGCTGCCCAACGGCACCTGGTCGGTGGTCGAGGCCTGCAGCGGCATCCGCTACCTGATCGCATCGCTGATGGTCGGCACCTTGTACGCCTATCTGACTTACACGCGGCCTCTCAAGCGAGCACTCTTCATCGGCGTTGCGTTGCTGGTGCCGATCGTCGCCAACTGGGCGCGCGCCTACCTGATCGTGATGATCGGCTATCTCAGCGACAACAAGCTCGCAGCAGGTGTGGACCACCTGATCTATGGCTGGGTCTTCTTCGGCATCGTGGTGCTGGCGATGTTCTGGTTCGGCAGCATTTGGCGCGACGAGCCGGGAATGGCCGACGCCAAGGTGGAGACCGGTCCGCTGCTGCCGTTGAAGGCATCGCCAGCGGTGCTCGCGGGCGTTGTGTTGGCGCTGGTCCTGCCCGCCATCGGGGCAAGTCTGCTGGCACCCGTCGACCGGCCGGTCGAAGTCCGACTCAAGCTGCCGTCCGGACGGGATGGATGGATCGCCACCGACGGCGGCGGCATGGGCTATGTGCCGAATCTGTCCGGCTACCGGGCGCTTGCGCGGCAGGTCTATCGCAAGGATGGCGAAACGGTGCTGGCCTGGGCAGCGCTGTACGCGCACCAGGTGAACGGTCGCGAACTGGTCAGTTGGTCGAACCGGATCCTGCCTGCTCGAGATGGCGATCGCGAGTGGATCAGGCTGGCGCAGGGCTCGCGCCAACTCTCGGCCGGCAGCGTGAAGTTCGCGCGCTTGCGCGGGCCGGAGGGTGACGTCGACGTCTATCACTGGTATGTGATCGCCGGCCGTGCCGTCGGCAGCGACCTGTGGGCCAAACTGGCGCTCGGCGCGGCTCGGCTGAGCGGGGCGTCCGATGCTGCCTACTACCTGGTGCTCGCGACGCCCTCGGATGGCGGGCTGGCGGCGCAACGACGCATCGAGGACTTCCTGCGGGCCCAGGGCGAGGCGCTGGCCGGAGAACTCCGGCGGGCGGCCGAGGCGGTCGAGTGAGGGCGCGCGATTCGCGCCCGCTGGTCGTCCATGTGCTGTACCGCTTCGATGTCGGCGGGCTCGAGAACGGCGTCGTCAACCTGATCAACCGAATGGCGCCGCAAGGCTACCGCCATGCCGTCGTCGCGCTGACCGAATGCGTGCCCGGATTCGCTGCCCGGCTGTCGCGCGACGACGTGCAACTGATCTCGCTGCACAAGCCGCCGGGGCAGGGCGCCAAGCTGTTTCCACGCTTCTACCGCCTGATGCGCGAGTTGGCCCCGTCCATCGTCCATACCCGCAACCTGGCTGCATTGGAGATGGTCGTGCCGGCCGCGGCGGCGCGCGTTCCTGTTCGGATCCACGGCGAGCACGGTTGGGAGGCGAGCGACCCGGCCGGCTGCAGCGCTAAGTTCCGGCTGCTGCGGAGAGTGTTCTCGCCTTGCGTGCAGCACTACGTGGCGCTGTCGGGGCAGCTCGAGCAATACCTGACCGAGCGGGTAGGCATCGATGCGCGGCGCGTGGCGCGGATCTGCAACGGCGTCGACGCAGGGCGTTTCCACCCGCCCGCCGTGGCAGGGCGCCCCGCGGGGATGCCGTTCGAGCCGGGTCGGGATTTCCTGTTCGGCACCGTCGGGCGCCTAGACGAGGTGAAGGATCAGGTTACGCTGGTGCGGGCCTTCGCCCGCCTGTGCGGTGAGTCGGAGGCGGCACGCGAGCGGGCCCGGCTGGTCGTGGCCGGCGACGGGCCGTGGTGCAGCCGTGTCGAGGACGCGGTGCGCGAGAGCGGCTGCGCGGAGCGGATCTGGCTGGCCGGCTCGCGCTCCGACGTGCCGGAGCTGATGGGCGCCCTCGATTGCTTCGTGCTGCCGTCGCTGGGCGAGGGCATCTCGAATACCATCCTCGAGGCGATGGCCTGTGGTCTGCCGGTGGTCGCCACCGCGGTCGGCGGCAATCCGGAACTGGTCGAAGATGGCGGCACCGGGCGGCTGGTGCCGTGTGCCGATCCGGCGGCGATGGCGGCGGCGATGGGGGAATTCCTCGCGGCACCGCAGCAGGGCATGCAATTTGGCACAGCCGCGAGGGCGCGGATTGAGGCACAGTTCAGTCTCGAAGCCATGGTGGCCGGCTACACCGGGCTGTACGACAAGATGCTGGCCGGCCGGCGCGCCGCGGCGCGCTGAGCGCGGTCGGCCGTCGCAAGCGGCCGCACCGACAGAGTTCGACGGGCGCCGGGCCATGTGCCGGCGCCGATCAATCAGGAAAGACCATGTGTGGCATTGCAGGCATCTTCGATCTGAGCGGACGGCGCGACTTTTCGCGTGAACTCGTCCAGCGCATGAACGACGTGCAGTACCATCGCGGCCCAGACGAGGGCGGCTACCATTTCGAAGCCGGTGTCGCGCTGGCTCACCGCCGGCTGTCGATCATCGACGTGGCGACCGGCCAGCAGCCGCTGTTCAACGAGGACGGCAGCGTCGCCGTGGTGTTCAACGGCGAGATCTACAACTTCCAGGAACTGGTGCCGGAGCTGCAGGCGCTGGGCCACAGCTTCCGCACCCACAGCGACACCGAAGTGATCGTCCATGCCTGGGAGGCCTGGGGCGAGGACTGCGTGCAGCGCTTCCGCGGCATGTTCGCGTTTGCGTTGTGGGACCGTAATCGCGAGTGCCTGTTGCTGGCGCGCGACCGGCTCGGCGTCAAGCCGCTGTTCTACGCCGCGCTGCCGGACGGGCAGATCGCCTTCGGTTCCGAACTGAAGGTGCTGATGGCGCATCCGCAGCTCGATCGCGGCATCGATCCGCTGGCGGTGGAGGAGTATTTCGCGCTCGGCTACGTGGCCGAACCGCGCTGCATCTTCCGCGGCGCCGCCAAGCTGCCGCCGGCCCATACGCTGCTGCTGCGGCGTGGCCAGCCGGTGCCCGAGCCCAGGCGTTACTGGGACGTGCGCTTCACCTGCGACAACCCGATCGGCGAGGCCGACGCGCTCGAGGAGTTGCAGCACCGGCTTCGCGAGTCGATTCGCCTGCGCATGATCTCCGAGGTGCCTCTTGGGGCCTTCCTGTCCGGCGGCGTCGATTCCAGCGCGGTCGTGGCGACCATGGCCGGGCTGTCCGACAGTCCGGTACATACCTGCTCGATCGCCTTCGACGATCCGGCCTTCAACGAATCCGAGTTCGCCCAGATGGTCGCCGAGCGCTACCGGACGGACCACTATGTGGAGACCGTCAAGTCCGACGACTTCGATCTGATCGATACCCTGGCAGCCCTTTATGATGAACCCTACGCCGACAGTTCGGCCATCCCCACCTACCGGGTCTGCGAACTCGCGCGCAAGCGGGTAACGGTCGCGCTGTCCGGCGATGGCGGGGACGAATCGTTTGGCGGCTACCGGCGCTATCGCCTGCACATGATGGAGGAACGGCTGCGGGGGGCGATGCCCTATGGCTTGCGCAAGCCGCTGTTCGGCATGCTCGGCCGCGTCTATCCGAAGGCCGATTGGGCGCCGCGGGTGTTCCGCGCCAAGACCACTTTCGAGGGGCTCGCGCGGGACTCGGTGCAGGCCTATTTCCACTCGGTCTCGATCCTGCGCGACGACATGCGCCGCAAGCTGTTTTCGCCCCGCTTCCGATCGGAACTGGGCGGCTACAACGCGCTGGAGGTGTTCCGCTGCCATGCCGCGCGCGCCGACACCGACGACGGCCTGGCGCTGATCCAGTACCTGGACCTCAATACCTACCTGGTCGGCGATATCAATACCAAGGTGGACCGGGCCAGCATGGCCCAGTCGCTGGAAGTGCGCGAACCGCTGATGGATCATCCGCTGGTCGAATGGCTGGCCTCGCTGGCGCCGCGCTACAAGATCCGCGGCCAGGAAGGCAAATACCTGCTGAAGAAGGGCATGGAAGAGCATCTGCCGGGCGACGTGCTGTACCGACCCAAGATGGGGTTCGCGGTGCCATTGGCGCGTTGGTTCCGTGGTCCGCTGAAGGCACGGGTGCGCGAAGCGATGCTGGGCGAGACGCTAGCCTCGACCGGCATCTTCAATGCGGACTACCTGCGTCACCTGTGCGATGCGCATCAGTCGGGTGCCCGCGACTACAGCGCATCGTTGTGGACCGTGATGATGTTCGAGGCATTCCTCAAACGATCCCAGGGGACTGTTACCGAGAGGCTGGCCTCGTGAAACCATCGATCCTCTTGTTCGGCATGCCGCGGTCGGGAACGACGTGGATTGCCAAGATCCTCGATTCGCACCCGGCGGTCGACTACCGGCACGAGCCCGACAGTCTCGTGCCGATCGACGGCGTGCCTTTGCTGCCCCACCTCGACGACCAGGCCGCCCGGGAGGCATTTGCAACCTATCTGGCGGAAGTTGGCGACATGCGCCAGCTGCGGGTGTGCGGCAAGCAGCCGGTCTTCGCCAAGCAGTGGGCGTTCGGCAAAGCCGGTGCCACGCTTCTACGGGCCAATATTCTCTCTGCCAAGTTGGCATCCCGGGCGGGCATGGCGATGGGCGTGGCGTCAACCTTGCTGGCAGGGCGCGAGCAGGGCGTACTGTTGTGGAAATCGATTGAATCGGTCGGGCGGATCGGTCTTGCTGCCTGCCTGGCGCCGCCGTCTCGCTGCATCCTGCTGATGCGCCACCCCTGTGGTCACGTGGCCTCGGTCTTGCAGGGTCAGGCTTGGCACCTGTTCTCCGCCAGCACGGGGCCGCAACACGACGAAGGTATGATTCGGCTGATGTGCGAGAGCCCCCAGGGGCAGTCCCAGGGCCTCAAGGTGGATGCCATGATGGCCATGAGCAGCGAGGAGGTATTGGCGTGGCGCTGGCGGATCTTCAACGATCATGCACTCTCGCAGGTGGGCGAGTGCGACAATGTGCTGCCACTGCGCTACGAGGCCGTCTGTGAGGACCCACCCGGCCAGGCTGAGCGAATGATCTGCTTCGCCGGGCTGGATTGGCACCGCCAGTGCCGCGAGTTCGTCGAGCAGAGTTGCTCGGGAGATACCAGCGGCTACTATTCCGTCGTCAAGAACCCGATGCAGTCCGCCACGAAATGGAAGGACAGCATGAGCGCCGAGAGCATTGACCGGGTGCTGTCGGTGGTCGCCGGTTCTGCCGCGGCCCGTTTCTACGACATCTGACCGCATAGGGCCATGCGCGTACTGCACATCCTCGACCATTCGATCCCGCTGCACAGTGGCTATACCTTTCGCACCGCCGCCATCCTGCGCGGCCAGCGGGCGCTGGGCTGGGAAACCCACCACCTGACCTCGCCCAAGCAGGGCCCGACGTCAGCAGTCGAGGAGATGGCCGACGGGCTGCTGTTCCATCGCACGCCCGTACCGGCCGGCCGGCTGCCGGTGCTCGGCGAAGTCCGGTTGATGCGGGCCACAGAGCGGCGCCTCATCGAACTGGTCGGTCGCCTGCGGCCCGACGTGCTGCACGCGCACTCGCCGGTGCTCAACGCGATCCCTGCGCTGCGGGTTGGCCGGCGGCTGGGCATTCCCGTAGTCTATGAGGTGCGGGCCTTCTGGGAGGACGCGGCGGTCGATCACGGCACCACCCGCGAGGGCAGCGCCCGCTACCGGGCCACCCGCGCCCTCGAAACCTGGGCAATGACCCGGGCCGACCACGTGTTCACGATCTGCGAGGGGCTGCGCGGTGACATCGTCGCCCGGGGCATCCCCGCGTCGCGGGTCACCGTCATCCCCAACGCCGTGGATGTCGACAATTTCCAGCTCTCCGGCGAGGCCGATCCGGTGCTGCGTAGCGAGCTCGGGCTCGAAGGGGACGTGACGTTGGGGTTCGTCGGCTCCTTCTACGCCTACGAGGGCCTTGACCTGCTGCTGGCGGCCCTGCCGCGAATGCGCCAGGCCGAACCCCGGCTCAAGCTCCTGCTGGTCGGAGGCGGGCCGCAAGAGGCGGCGCTGAAGGCGCAGACGGCCGAACTCGACATGGCCGAGCATGTGATCTTCACCGGGCGGGTGCCGCACGCCGAAGTGAGCCGCTACTACGACCAGATCGACCTGCTGGCCTACCCGCGCCACTCGATGCGCCTGACCGAATTGGTCACCCCGCTGAAGCCGCTCGAGGCCATGGCCCAGGGTCGGCTGTTCGTCGCTTCCGACGTGGGCGGCCACCGCGAACTGATCCGCGACGGCGAAACTGGTGTGCTGTTCGCGGCTGGCAGCGCGCCGGCGCTGGTCGAGGCCGTGCTGCGCATGCTCGACCAGCGCGAGGCCTGGCCGGCGATGCGGGTGGCGGGGCGCCGCTTCGTCGACCAGGAGCGCAACTGGACGAACAGCGTTGCCCGCTATGCCGCCGCCTACGAGGCCGCGGTGCTGCGCCAGGCGGCATGAAGCTTGCCGGCGTTCGGATCATGCTGGTGGGGCCGCTGCCGCCGCCGGCGGGGGGCATGGCCAACCAGACGCGGCAGCTCGGCGAACTGCTGCGCGGCGAAGGGGCCGATGTCGCCACCGTACAGGTGAATGCGCCGTACCAACCTGCCTGGGCCGGTCGGGTTCGCGGCTTGCGGGCGATGTTCCGGCTGGTGCCGTACCTGGCCCGGCTGTGGTGCGAGACGGGCCGTGCCGATCTCTGCCACGTGATGGCCAACTCTGGCTGGTCGTGGCATCTGTTCGCGGCGCCGGCGGTGTGGGTCGCGCGGCTGCGGGGCGTGCCGGTGCTGGTCAACTACCGGGGCGGCGAGGCCGGCCCCTTCCTTGAGCGCGCCGCGCCGATCGTGCGCTGGACCATCCGGCGCGCTGATGGCCTGCTGTTCCCGTCGGGTTTCCTCAAGGAGGTCTTCGACCGCTTCGGCATGTCGGGCCGCATCGTGCCGAACATCGTCGACCTGTCGCGCTTCCGGCCCCGCGAGCGGACCGACCGCGGTTGGCGGGTGGTGGTCGCTCGCAACCTGGAGCCGATCTACGGTATCGACACCGCGATTCGCGCCTTCGCCCGGATTCGCGCCGAGTGCCCGGCGGCGACGCTGGCGGTGGCCGGCACCGGGCCCGAGGAGGCTGCATTGCGGCAGCTCGCGGAGCGCGAAGGGGTGGCCGACGTGGTGCACTTTCCCGGGCGGCTGGACCGCGACCAAATGGCGGCGCTCTACGACGTGTCCGACCTGATGCTCAACCCGAGCCACGTGGACAACATGCCCAACTCGGTGCTCGAGGCCCTGGCGAGCGGGCTGCCGGTCGTCAGCACGTGCGTCGGCGGCGTGCCCTACATCGTCGAGCACGAGCGCACCGCGCTGCTGGTGCCCGACGACGACCCGCAGGCCATGGCGGAGGCATCGCTGCGGATCCTGTCGGACGCGTCCTTCCGTGACCGACTTGTTCGCGCGGGCCTGGACGACGTGCGACGCTACGCGTGGCCCGCAGTGCGTGACGTGCTGCTGAACGAATACCGCCAGGCGATGGGCCGTTAGGCCTTGCCTGGACACACTGATGCCCGGCACCTATACCCGACTCGTATCGTCGCTGATCTTCCCGCTGCAGGAGCGCCTCAAGCGCCATCGGACAGTGGCTGTCCATAGGGCGATGGAGGACAGCCAGTGGCTGCGGCCCGACGCTCTCCGCGTCCTTCAGCTTGAGCGCCTGCGCCGCCTGCTGACCGGCGCCGGCTGCTACGTACCCTACTATCGCGACCTGTTCGCTCGACTGGGTTTCGACCCGGCCGGTGTGCGCTCGGCCGCTGACCTGCAAGCCCTGCCGTTCCTGACCAAGCAGACAATCCGTGCGTACACCGAGCAGCTCAAGTCCGAGCGGGCAGAGGGGCTCGCCCGTTTCAATACCGGCGGGTCGAGCGGCGAGCCACTGATCTTCTTCATCGGCCGGGAGCGGGTGAGCCACGACGTCGCCGCCAAGTGGCGCGCGACCCGCTGGTGGGATGTGGACATCGGCGATCGCGAGATCGTCGTGTGGGGTTCGCCGATCGAGCTCGGCGCCCAGGACCGAGTGCGGATGCTGCGCGACGCCCTGATGCGCACCGAGCTGATGCCTGCCTTCGACATGTCCGAGGGGCGTCTCGACGACTACGTCGCGCGTATCCGCGCCCGGCGCCCAGCGATGATGTTCGGCTACCCGTCGTCGATCTCGCTGCTGGCGGCCCACGCCGAGCAGCGTGGCCGGCGCCTCGACGACCTGGGCTGCAAGGTCGTCTTCGTGACCTCTGAGCGGCTCTACGACCACCAGCGCGAGACCATCGAGCGTGTGTTCGGCTGCCCGGTGGCCAATGGTTATGGTGGTCGCGATGCCGGCTTCATCGCGCACCAATGCCCATCGGGCAGCATGCACGTGACCGCCGAGGACATCGTCGTCGAGATCGTCGACCGGGAGGGTCGGGTGCTGCCGCCCGGCGAGGCGGGGGAGATCGTCGTCACTCACCTCGCAAGCTCTGAGTTCCCCTTCATCCGCTATCGTACAGGTGACATCGGCACCCTGTCCGAGTCCCCCTGCGCCTGTGGGCGGGGCCTGCCGGTGCTGGCCGAGATCCAGGGACGCAGCACCGACTTTGTCGTCGCCGCCGACGGTACCGTCATGCACGGCCTGTCGCTGATCTACGTGCTGCGCGACATCCCGGCTATTGGGGCTTTCAAGATCGTGCAGGAGTCGCTGTCGCTGACGCGAGTCGAGGTGGTGCCCGGCGAAGGCTTCGGCGACGCTGACATCGACACCATCCGCCGGGGCCTGGGGCAGCGGCTTGGCGCGGAGGTGGAGGTGCGGGTCGAAACCGTCGAGGCCCTGACGCCCGAGCGCTCGGGCAAACACCGCTACGTGGTGAGCCGCGTCGCGCCGGGTGCCCCGGCGCCGGAGCAGCAGGAGCTGGCCGATGCGTGATATCGCGGTAACGCTGCTCTTTCTTTATGGCCTCTACTGGGCCTTTCGCAAACCGTATTTCGGTGCACTGCTGTGGGTGTGGATCGGGCTGATGAACCCCCACCGGCTGTGCTGGGGCTTCGCCTATTCGATGCCCTTCGGCATGGCAGCAGCCGGTGTGCTGATGCTGGGCATGTTCCTGCACGCGAAGGAAGTCCGCTGGCCGGGTAGCGCACCGGTGGGGGTGCTCATGGCATTGATCGCCTGGATGGGTGTCACGACGATGGCGGCGATCCATGTGGACTGGAGCCTCGGCAAGTACGCGGTCGTACTCAAGGTACTGGGCCTAGTCATCCTGGTGGCGTCCGTGGTGATCGACCGCAAGCAGATCATGGGGCTGATCTGGGTCGTGACCGGCTCGATCGCCTTCTTCGGGGTCAAGGGCGGCATCTTCACACTGATGACTGGCGGCGCCCATCGGGTCTGGGGGCCGCCGTCCAGTCTCATCAATGGCAACAACGAGCTGGCCCTGGCGCTGGTCATCACGATTCCACTGCTGTATTTCCTGGCCCGTCATTCGCCCATGTCGATGGATCTGCCCTTCATATGCAAGGTCAGCGAGAAATGGCTCAAGCGAGGCCTCTATGCGGCCATGGTGCTGTGTGCGGTGGCGGCGATCGGGAGCCAGTCGCGCGGAGCCTTCCTGGCGATCGCGGCGATGGGCGCGATGCTCTGGTGGCGCAGCAAGTCGAAGGCTGGGCTCGGCATCCTGATGCTGTTGATGGTGCCCGCGATTTTCGCCTTCATGCCGGACGAGTGGATGGTGCGGATGAACACCATCCAGACCTACGACGAGGATCGCTCGGCGATGGGGCGGATCAATGCCTGGATCATGGCGGTCAATATCGCCAACGACCGCTTCCTGGGGGCCGGCTTCGCGACGGCGACCAAGTACATCTACTCGGTCTATGCGCCGGATGGGGCCACGGTGCTCGTGGCGCACAGCATCTATTTTCAGATGCTCGGCGAACACGGCTATTTCGGTTTGTTGCTCTACCTGCTGTTCTGGCTGCTCACCTATCGCACCGCGGGGCGCCTCGTGCACATGGCGAGCGTCCACCCGACCCTGGCCTGGGTGGGCGAGTTGGGCTCGATGTGCAAGGTTAGCCTGGTGGGTTTCGCCGTCGGCGGTGCCTTCCTCAGCCTGGCGTACTGGGACATGCCCTTCTACCTGATGGTAATCGTCGTCGTCGCGGAGTTCTGGGCGAAGCAGCAGGTGGCGCACGCCTCCGCATCGCTTGGACAGGGGCAGGGCAGCGGGCCTCCAGCCGCGATCCGCGGGCCGGCCAAGGAGGGGTTGGTGCGTGCCTGAGCGACGGAGCGTCCCATGCTGAAGCACGCCATCCGGATCGCCTCGCGTTCGGGCAACGACGCGAGGCTGAGCATTCTGATCTTCCACCGGGTATTGCCCGAGCCGGATCCGCTGTTCCCGGGCGAGGTCTGTCGCGAGACCTTCGACCGTCTGGTCGGCTGGGTCAGCCGCTGGTTCCGGGTGTTGCCACTGGCCGATGCCGTCCGGGCCCTGCAGGCAGGCACGCTGCCGCGGGGCGCGGCCGCGATCACCTTCGACGACGGCTATGCGGACAATCTGCTGCACGCCCAGCCGATCCTCGAGCGTCATGGCGCCTGCGCCACCCTATTCGTCGCGGCCGGCTTCCTGGACGGCGGCATCATGTGGAACGACCGCATCATCGAAGCCATCCGTCGTTGCGAACTCGATGCACTCGATCTGCCGGAACTCGGCATGGACAAGCTGCCGCTGGCGGGGATCGATGCGCGTCGGGCAGCCATCCGGACCCTGATCGGGCAGCTCAAGTACCTGGCACCGGCGGCGCGCGATACCGCGGTCGCCAGCGTGGTCGCGCGCAGCGGGGCGGCACTGCCTTCCGACCTGATGCTGACCAGCGACCAACTGCGCGCATTGCAAGGGCGGGGCATGGGCATTGGCGCACATACGGTCAGCCATCCCATTCTAGCCAGCCTGAACCCTGCCGACGCCCGCCGCGAGATCGGAGAGGGGCGCGACAGGCTCGAGGGCATCTTGGGCGAGCGGGTTTCCCTGTTCGCCTATCCGAACGGCCGCCCCGGCACCGACTACCTGCCCGAGCACGCGGCGCTGGTCGAGTCGCTGGGTTTCGAGGCGGCGGTCAGCACCACCTGGGGTGCGGCCAGCCGCAAGGACTCGCGCTTCGAACTGCCGCGGTTCACGCCCTGGGACCGTACGCGTGCCCGCTTCGGGGCCCGCCTGCTGGCCAACCTCGTGCGCGCCTGACGGTCGCTCCGCCCCTCAGGCGCGACCGCCCTCCAGCCAGAGCTCCAGCATCAACAGAACCCACACGAGTTCGCCGTAGTAGCCGGGGTGTGCCGGCAGCAACTCGGCGACCAGATGCTCGATGAACTCCGGCCGCACGATCTTCCGCCCGGCGAGACGCTCCAGGCCCTGCCTGGCCATTGTTTGCAGTCCGCCGTGGCGCCCTACCCAGGCGCCAAAGGGCAGGCCGAAGCCGTGCTTCTTCTTGGCCAGGATTTCCGGCGGCAGGAAGCCCGTTAGCGCTTCCTTGAAGAACCAGCGTAGCTTCAGCCCCTTAAGCTTCCAGGCGGCCGGCAGGCCCTGCGAGAACTCGAGCAACTCGTCGGAGAGGAGCGGAAACCCCACGTCGATACCGGCCAGCTCGGTGCTGCCGACGACCTTGGGCAAGTCGCTGTCGGCCAGCGTGTACTTGAAGTCGAAGGCCAGCATGCGGTTGATCAGTGAGCCGGCCTGGGCGGCCTGCCAGGTATCCTGTTGCTGGCGGGTCGGCTGCTCCACGTCGACCTGGGCGAGGAAGCCGGGCGCCAGCAATTGCTCGAAACCGATGCGGCGCAAAAGGTTGTACATCTGCAGGCGGTCCGGCATGGGCACGCGGGCCTGTTCGACGTAGCTGCCGGCCTTGCGGGTGAGCACGAAGCGCTTCGCGGCCGGGCGCATCAACAGCGGCTCCATCAGACCCGCGCGCAGTGCCTCGGGCACCCGGTCGTACCAGCCGAACACACGCTGCTTGGCGTAGCGCGTGTTACCACCGAACAGTTCGTCGCCGCCGTCGCCGGCGAGCAGTTTGCCAATGCCCTGCTCGCGGGCCTTGGTGGCACAGATGAAGGCGGGCACGGCCGACGAATTGCCGAAGGGCTGGTCGTAGTAGTGCGCGATGGCGGGGATACCTTCGAGCAGGTCTTCCGGGGTGACGTAATATTCGTGGTGGTCGGTGCCGAAATGGCGCGCGGCGACGCGGGCGTATTCCATCTCGTCGTATCCTTCGGCGTCGAAGCCGATCGAGAAGCTCGGCGCCGGCCGGCCCAGAATCCGGCACAGCATGCCCGAAACGGTGGAACTGTCGGTGCCGCCCGACAGGAAGCTCCCCACCGCGTGGCCCTCGGCCTCCCGCCGCGTAGCCGCCTCGACGATCTCCAGGAAGCGTGCCTTGCTGCTGACCAGGTCGAGCGAGCGGGGCGCTTCGAAGCTCGGGATCCAGTACGGCTCGACCGCCAACCGTCCATCCTTGTAGCTCAGATAGTGTCCGCCCTCAAGCCGCCGAACGCCCTGGAACACGGTCAGCGGCGCAGGAATGGCATGGAAGTAGAGGTAATTGAAGATCGCCTGCGGATGCAGCGCGTCCCGCCCGACGCCGAGCGCATCGGCGCGCTCGCCGAGGACCAGGGTAGTGCCCGTGTCGCGGTAGCACCAGGTGTCGATGGCAAAGCGGTCGACTGCTGCATAGGTCTCGTTGTCCGCGCGGTTGACGATGGCCACCGCAAAGCGGCCGCGCACGCCGCGGGCGGCGGCCTCGCCCCCGTCCCGGCGGAAGCGGGCTAGCCACGTTGCCGCGTGCCCCTGCTCGGCGGCTCGCGAGGCGTCGGCCCCCTCGAAGCGGGGCGCACCGCGCGAGATGCACATCCAGTCGCCCTCCAGGAACACCTGCGCCGCGTCGCTGGCCACGCGGGCCCGGCCCGTCGGCCAGCGGATCGGTTCGGCACTGCCGGGCGCGGGGTCGCCGGTGTCCTCCGGTGCGTGGCCGACATGGATCAGGAAGCGGGGTGTCACGGGTGGGGATCTCCATTCTGCGGCGACTTTGGGGCGCTGCGGGCGGCCAATCGGGCCCGCACGACATTGAGCAGATAGGCTTCGGCGCCGTCCGGTCGGCCGGTGGCCCACCACAGCGCGAGAAGCGTCGCGGCGTAGGATATGCCGCCGACGAGGATCATCCCAAGCAACTGCAGCACGGCCTGCCACCCGGACAGGTCGGGCAGCGCCACGATCGCCGCCACCATCAGGCCAGTTGCGGCCAACGGGCGCCAGATTTCGGCGACCAGCGCGCCGATGCCGATCGCGGGCACGGCCCGCATGACCATCGCCAGCAGGGCCAGCAGGCCGGCGGCGCCGACCGCCAGGCGAAGCCAGGCCAGGGCCTGGGGGTCGATCTCCGGCAGCATCGTAAGGGCGCCGGCTCCGAACAGCCCCACCTGGAACCAGACCAGCATCGCCTGCAGACGGATGCGCCCCAGCGACAGGAGCAGGTTGGCGCTGCTCGCGCCGAGGGCCAGCAGCACGCTGATGAACGACAGGATCTGGACCAGCGGGATGGCCGATGTCCACTGCGCGCCCAGCAGCAGCGGGACTGCCACCGGCGCGACCAGCGCGAGGCCGGTCCCCGCGGGCACGGCCACCGTACTCTGCACGCCCATGGCCGTGCGATAGGCCCGCACCAGGCGGGGCGGGTCCGACGACATGCCGACGAAGGCCGGAAACAGCACACGATTGAGGGGGGTCAGCAACTCGCTCGTCGGCATCGCCGAGATTTCCGAGGCCAGCGAGTAGCTGCCCACCACCGCGGCCGAACTGCCGCGTCCGAGCAGCAGCCGGTCCAGGTTGCGATCCGCGTAGCTGCCGACGTTGCGCACCAGCACCCACTGCGAGACCGACCAGATGTGGTGAAAGCGGGTGAGGCTCGGCCGGGGCCGGTACGGATGCATCCAATAGCTGAGCACGACGCCGGCGACGCGGCTCGCCAGCGCACCGACCACCATCGCCCAGTACGAGCGCAGGACGATCGCCAGTGCGATGGTCACCACGAAGCCGATCAGCCGCTTGGTGAAGAAGAAGCGGAAATCGCGGCCGAACTGCATGCGCTTTTGGAAGTCGACGATGCCGATGTTCTCGAGGCCGCCGAGCAGCACCGACAGGCTCATCAGCCACAGGACAGGGCCGACCCGGTCGTCCCCGAAGAAGCCGGCTGCCGGTGCCGCAGCGATCGCGATCGCCAGCGCGGCGGCAGCCGACTGGCCGAGGCGGATCGTCCATGCGCTGTCGTAGTCCGCCCGCTGGGCATCGCTGTTCTGGATCAGAGCGATCTGCACGCCGAAGTCGAGCAGCACATCGACCAGGCCGACGACGACCGACGCCATTGCCACAATGCCGAAGTCTTCCGGCACCAGCAGGCGGGCCAGAATCAGCGTGCTGACGATGCCGATGAGCCGGTTGGTCCAGCGCATCGCGACGACGATCACGGCGCTGCCGGCGATGGTGTTCGAGCGGGGACTGGCCATCCGCTAGTGGGTGCGGCGCATGGGTTGTGCGGTCGGGGGCGGAGTCGGGAGCGTCCGATTATCGCCTGTCATGCCGACGGGGGGCGTGCGGCAGTTCGCGGAGGAGCGAGCCGACCGGACGCTCAGACGAGCATCTCGATCGGCGCCGGGTGGCCGAGAAACCGCTGCGGGCTGGCCGACGCGCCATAGGCCCCTGACTGGAATACGACGATCAGGTCGTCCACCTCCGCCGGGGGCAGTTCGACGTGGTCGCCGATTAGGTCGAGCGGGGTGCACAGGGGACCGACCACCGAGCAGGTCTCGCGGCGAGAGTCGTCCATCCGGTTGCCGATCGCCAGTGGATAGTTCTTGCGCACGATCTGTCCGAAGTTGCCGCTCGCCGCGAGGTGATGGTGCATGCCGCCGTCGCACACCAGGAAGCGGTGCCCGCGCGAGATCTTGCTGTCGATCACACGCGTGACGTAGATGCCCGCTTCACCGACCAGGTAGCGGCCCAGTTCCACGGCGAGCTCTGCTCCGGGCAGGGCGCGTGCCGCATGATCCGCGATCATCGCGAGGTTGTCGGCCACCGGAGCGAGGTCGAGATGGCGCTCGCCCGGAAAGTAGGGGATGCCGAATCCACCGCCCAGGTTGAGGCTGCGCACCGGCCCGGGGGCGTCGTCGGCGAGTCTGAGCGCAAGGTCGAAACATTGGCGCTGCGCTTCGGTGATGGCTTCGGCCCGCAGGTTCTGGGAGCCCGTGAACAGGTGAAAGCCCTCGAAGGCCAGCCCCAGTTCGCCGACGCGCGCCAGCGCCCCCGGAATCTGCTCGGCATCGATACCGAACGGTTTGGGGCCGCCGCCCATCTTCATGCCGGACTTCTTCAGTTCGAAATCGGGATTGACCCGCAGCGCGACGCGGGCGTGGCGACCGAGTTGCTCCGATATGTCGGCTAGACGCTCCAGCTCGCCGGGCGACTCGACATTCAGCAGCACACCGGCGGCCACCGCCTGCGTCAGTTCCGCGTGACGCTTGCCCGGTCCCGCGAAACTAATCGCCGACGAGCGTGTGCCCGCATTCAGCGCCACCGACAATTCGCCCCCCGAGGCCACGTCAATGCCATCAGCGAGACGCGCCATGTGTTGCACGACGGCGGGCATCGGGTTGGCCTTCATCGCGAAGTGGATGCGCACCGCCGCCGGCAACGCTTCCCGCAGCGCCACGTAGCCGGCATCCAGCAGCGCGCGATCATAGGCGTAGAACGGTGTCTGCCCCGCCCGTGCGGCGAGCTCGCGCAGCCGGACGCCGCCCGGCGCCAGTTCGCCGTCGATGATCGGGAACGGCGGGATCGGCGCGTGAACGGGGCGTGTTCTATCAGTCATTGGTCGGGGTCGAACTCCATGCTCAGTCGCTTGCGGTCGATCTTTCCGTTCGGATTTCGCGGCAGCGGTCCATCGTGCAGCGCCAGGTGCTGCGGCACCATGTAGGCCGGCATCCGTGCCCGGCATGCCGCAAGCAGGTCTTCGCGGCTGATCGCGCCGCCCGCCGGCGGTGTGGCGATCACCGCGATGGTCTGACCGAGCGTCTCGTGTGGACGCCCGAAGGCCGCGCATTCACCGACCAACTGCGTGCCGTAGACGATCTCTTCCACCTCGGTGGGGCTGACGCGGTAGCCGGAAGTCTTGATCATCTCGTCTGCTCGGCCGATGAAGTACAGGAATCCCTCCTCGTCCCGCCGCACCGTGTCGCCCGAGAATACCGCGATTTCCGGCAGCACGAGGCCGCCCTGGCGGCCGGGCGCCGTGGCTGGCAGCGGCTTGAAGCGCTCGGCGGTCTTTTCGGCGTCGTTCCAGTAGCCCATCGCCACCAGCGCGCCCCGCTGCACCAGCTCGCCCGGCTCGTTCGGTGCGCACTCGCTGCCGTCCGGGCGCAGTACCATGACCTCGGAATTGGGAATCGCCTTGCCGATCGAATCGGGCCGCAGATCGACCTCTGCAGGTGGCAGGTAGGTGGCGCGGAATGCCTCGGTCAGTCCATACATCAGGAAAGGGCGGGCGCGGGGCAGGTGCCGGCGCAGCCGTGTCAACGTCTCCAGTGGCATCCTGCCGCCGGTATTGGCGAAGTAGCGCAGGTGTTCGTCGAGTCCGGCCGGCCACTCCAGCGCGGCGAGCTGGATCCACAGCGGCGGCACGGCCGTCAGTCCGGTGACGCTTTCTTTCTCGAGCGTTCGCAGCACGTCGCGGGGCAGCAGATAGTTGAGCAACACGACTCGGGCGCCGACGCTGAAGGCGGTGGTCAGCTGCGACAGCCCCGCATCGAAGGACAGGGGTAGCGCCGCAAGCAGGGTGTCGTCGTGCTGGTTGCCCAGGTAGCTGGCCACCGAACGCGCGCCGGCCACCATGTTGCGGTGGGATAGCACTACCCCCTTGGGCCGCCCGGTGCTGCCTGAGGTGTAGAGAATGGCCGCCATGTCGGCGTCGATGACACGGTGGCCGTCGCGGTGGGCGAGGCCTTCGCTTTCGCCCCAGGCATGCAGTGCGACGCCATCGGGCGCCGTCAGGCCCTCGACGCTGCCGACGATGACGACCTGCCGCAAATCGTGGCAATGGGCCAGCCTCTCGGCCAGTGTGCGGAGGCGGTCCGGTGACGTTACCAGAACGCGAACGTTGCAGTCCCTTAGAATGTGCCCGACCTGTTCGGCCTTCAATACGGGATTGACCGGCACGAAGACACCGCCGGCGGCCGTGGCGCCGAACATCGCGACCACAGTCTCGGGGCGTTTGTCGAGGTAGACCGCGACCCGCTCGGCCCGCTCCAGATCGAGCGCCGCCAGGAAGGCGGCGAAGTGGTCGATGCGGTTCGCGAGGGTCGCGTAGTCGAGGTGAACCGTGCCCGATGTCAGGGCCTTCGCCCCGGGAGTTTGCTGCGCCGCTGCCCGGGGCAGTTCATGCAACAAGGTGGTGGTCATTTGCGCCTGCACTTTCAAGAGATGGGCCTCTGGGATCCGGGACGTGGCGGCCGTCGCGCCCGGTTGGTGTCGCAGCATATCAAACCGGAATCGGCGAAGGCTGCATGGCGGATGATCGCGCGAATGGAGCGCCCGGAGTGAGAAATGCTCGTCATCGACGCGCGTGATGCAGAGGCCCGGCCGGCAGGGTTGTCTCTCGCTGCGCCCCACTTCGACGGCGATCTGCGCTGGTTCGAGGTGCTCGCGCGGCATGGTCTGTCGAACGCGCAGCGAGCCGAATTGTGGATGGACGGGGCAGAGGCTGAGCCGACGGTGCTGCCTGTGCTTCGCGACGCCGGGGATGGGCGCGCCCTGGCCAACTTCTACACTGCCTGTTATGCACCCCGGTTTGGCCAGGAGGGGTCGTCGGCGCTCGTCCGGATCTTCGAGACCCTGCGCCGCGAGACCCGGCTTTCACGCTTGGAACTGAGGCCGATGGCGCACGATTCGCCCGAATTCGACGCAACGCGCGAGGCCCTTCACGTCGCTGGCTGGCGAACCTTCGCGTTCTTTTGCTTCGGCAACTGGTATCGGCCGCTCGATGGGCGCGGCTACGATGACTTGCAGGCCGGATTGCCGGGCCAGGTCCGCAGCACGATCCGCCGTAAGGGGCGTCGCTTTGCGGCCGCAGGCGGGCGACTCGAGATTCTCACGGGGAAGGATCGAACCGAAGCGGCGGTCGCTGCCTTCCAGCAGGTGTATGCCCGGAGCTGGAAGCGGCCGGAGCCCTTTCCCGATTTTATGCCCGAATTCATCCGCCTGAGCGCGCGGGCGGGCTGGATGCGCATGGGTGTCGCCTGGCTGGGCGAGCATCCGATTGCCGCCCAGTTGTGGATCGTCTACCGCGGCGTCGCCTCGATCTACAAGCTGGCCTACGACGAACGCCACGCGGCGTTCTCGGCGGGCACCCTGCTGACCGATTGCCTGATGCGCCACGTCGTTGACGCGGATGCCGTGCGCGAAGTGGACTACCTGATCGGAGACGAAACCTACAAGCAGGACTGGATGAGCCACCGTCGCGAACGCTGGGGTCTAATGGCCTTCAACCCGGGCTCCGCGCGGGGATTTCTCGGCTGGCAGGCGGAGGCGCTTCGCGCTGGCGTCAAGCGCCTGCTGGGCCGGGGGGCGATGTCAGGGCTGTGGTAACCGGCGAAGCCACTCGGCGGCTGTTGCGATCACTTCGTCTCGCGCCGCGATTGTCGAGAAGGCCTGGTCGGCTTCGGGCAAGTCGTGACGCGTCAATGATCGACAACTCTGCATGGCGTGCTGCCAAGCCGGGTCGGATGCCACGATTTCATCGAACTCCTTGCTGACAAGGCTGCGGCCGCTCATGAGCAAGAGAAGGTCTCCGTCGAAGCGTTTCAGCCCGACCCGCATGCGCACCTGGAAGGGTTGTCGATCGAGGGCAGGAACAGCGGCCTGGGTCGGACGCCCGGTCGGCACCAGCTTGCGCCTGATGACACGCCCGACAGTTGCCAGGGCGGGCAGCGGGTTGAAGCGCAGGGTGAGCAACTTCTTCCAGAACGCCGGCTCGCGCAGCCGCCGTCGGTAGTAGTGCTTGACCATCGCACGTTCGCCGGTCTCCTCGCTGTGGGCGAAGGGGTTGCCCAGAGCGAGGCCGCGTACCTCCGGGATCTTCCAGGCGTGGATCATGCTGGCCGAGGCAGCATCGCAGCCGCCCCAGAGCACGATCTCCTCCAGCCCCGGGACCTGCTCGCGGAAGGCCGCGATGGCGGCGCGGATGTCCGCCTCGCTGTCGGTGAACGGGACGAACCGGCCCGAGCCGTCGCCGAGCCCGCGGTAGTCGAAACGCATCACGGGCGTGCCCTCGGCGGACAGGCGCCGCCCGAGGTAGAGCAACTGTCGGCAGCAGCCAGCCCGGTACTGGGGGCCGCCGGCGACGATAGCCAGCACGCCCCGGCGCGAAGCGCGCTCGGGGACATGGACGATGCCGACCAGGCGCTCGCCCTCGCAGTCGAAGACGACGGGTTTCTCTTCGACCCTCATGCCGCGTCTCCCAGCAGGCTGGTGGTCACGTCGATCAGCTCCGGCAGGCTGTCGCGCTTGTGCAATTGCCAGAGCGGCGCGCCGCAGAAGGTGATCGTCCGGACCGCGGCATTGCGCTGCTCGAGCTGAGCGATCGCCCGCCGGGCGCCGACCGACGGCTCGGCGCCGGCTTCGGCCACGTTTTCCAGCCAGTCTACGCGCTTGCCGGCCAGATCGGTGTCGCCGCCCGGCAGCCGCGCGGCGTCGATGCCGGCCGAGAGGCTGCCGGAGATCGGGTAGCCGGCGACTTCGACGATGCGGCCTCCCGCGAGCGCCTCGCGGATGCCATCGGTGGTCTCGGCGGGCAGATCCCGCTCCATCAGCCAGGCGACGCGCAGGCGCAGGTACTGGGTCAGGAACTGCTTGCCATTGGCCACCGGCTGCCACAGCAGCAGCCGCTCGAAGCGCTGTGGCGCCGACTCGAAGACCGAGCTGGCCAGTAGCGCGCCGAGGCGCAGGCCCCACAAGGACACCGGGCGGCCCGCCCGCCGGCCCAGCCACTCGGCCGCGGCAAGCGCATCGGCCTGCCAGTCGGACCAGCTCGCGGCCTCGAGGTCGCCGTCGCTGTCGCCGGTCCCGTACGGGTCGAGCAGCAGCGTCGCGATGCCCAGGGCCGCTAAACGGCGCGCCTGCTCGGCCGCCAGGACGCGGCAGCGGTTCATTTCCTCGGCGAATGGCGGCAGATAGACGAAGGCGTCGCGCGGCGGCGTGTCGCCCTGCATGTACAGGCCGAACAGCCGCCCCCGGCTGCCCGGCAGGAAGTGGGGCTCGACGACGATGGTCATCGGCTGGGTCAGAGCTTGGATTCGACGAACTCGGCGAGCGTGCCGACGGTCTCGAAGACATCGGCACTGATCTCGTCGTCGCCCACCTCGCAACCGAGCTGCTCCTCGATGTTGGCGACCAGCGCAACCACGGTCAGGGAGTTGAACTCGGGGTAGTGCCCCATCAGCGGGCTGTCCGCCGTCAGGGCATCGGCACGGTCGCCGAGCTGCAGGGTCTGGCGGAGCAGGTCGCGGGTGATCTGAAGTGCTTCCATGGTGATCGGACTCGAAGGTTGGGGGTCAATGAGGTTCAGGTTTGCGTCTGCCCGTTGCCGCTCACCGCGGCGACCGGCCGGTCTTCGGGCGCTAGCCGGATGCGGCGAAGCAGCCCCAGGCCGCCTAGAATCCGTTGCTCACGCGCGGGAATCGTGAACAGGCGCTCGTAGAGCTGGTGCAAGCCGGCATTGTCGCCGAGACGGTAGAGCCGGGCGAATTCCTCGAACTGCCTCGCCCGTGCGCCTTTCATCTCGTTGCGCGCGTCGGTGCTCGCGGTGCCGTCGAGCCGGCAGATCCACTTGTTGCGCCAGGCCTCGAAGTCGGGGGCATCGAAGTGCAGGATGTGGGCGCGGTGAAGGATGGCGGCACGCAGCTGACGGCCCTCGCGCGCCAGCGGCCAGTGGCAGGCCATGGCCTCGACCGGCGCCGACAGGCGCGCCGCGGCCTTGCCCGACTGGTGCCCCTTGATGAAGCCCAGATCGGTGGCCTGGCACACGCCCAGGCGCTCGGCGAGTCGCAGCAGCCGGGGGTGAAGGCGGCTTTGCAGGGCGATGAAGAGGTCGTCCCTCCGCCGGAAGGGCAAGGCGGAGGGAAAGCGAATGATGCAGGCCCGCTTGAAGAGCAGCGGCCCGTCCGCCAGCGTCGGCTCGGGCACGTATTCCAGCGGGTTGAGCTTGACGACATCGATGTCGTCCGGGACCTGGGCGAAGCGCTCGTGCAGGTCGCCGTCGATGTGGATCAGCTCGTCGCTGTCGATGTGCAGCAGCCAGTCGATACCGCCCGCCCGGGCGTGCTCGATGGCGATCGTCGAGTTCAGGCGCTGGATCGTGTTGAGGGACAGGGCGGCTCTCGTCGAGTCACCGAGGGCCGCCCAGTGGGCGTCGTCGCATCGGTGCACCGCCAGGCGCGGGTCGTCTCCCAGCGCCTCGATGGCCGGATCGTTCGGGTCGTCGAAGAACAGGTACATCCGGTCGATGCCGAGCGCCAGATGGTGGGCGACGAAGCGCTGCGTGTCCCGCAGCGGGGCACGCAGCGTGGTGCAGGTGCAAATACGCGGCGCCATGGGCAGGATCAGGCGCTGGCCTTGCGACCGCTCTTGTGCTCGTGGAACTCGTCGCGCACGACCATCTCGCCGTCAGGGACGCCGACGAAAGACAGGATGCGCCGCTGGCCGTCCGGATGGCTCATCTCGCCGATGTCGAAGATGCGGAAGCTGTCCGGGTGGCGTTCCTGCAGCCGGGCGGCCTCGGCGTAGTAGTAGTCCCAGTACTTCTCGATCGCCTCGCGCTTGGTGTCGGCCTCGAACTTCGGGAAGGTCTTGTCCCACACGGCATCGGGCTGATACTCGCTGCCGTCGTGGTTCTGCCAGAAGTTCTTCGACTGGTGGTAGGGCACGCGCACGATCATCGACTTGATCCGGTCGGCGATCATCAGCGAGGTCCAGCGGTTGATCGACGATTTCGCCAGCCAGCTGTCGACCGTTTCGGTCCGGTCGCGCTTGATGCAGACGAACTTGACGTTCGGGTCCTGCGCGAGGATGTCGTCCACGTACTTGAGATAGTAGTAGGCGATGTCGCCCATCAGGCGCACGCGGTCGCGCTGCTGCAACTCGTCGTAGGTCTTGACCGAGGCTTCGCGCGAATAGTCGATCGCCAGCCGGTTCTTCGGCCCGCCGTCGACGATGCGGCCGAACTCGGAGATCGTGTTCAAGACCGGCTGCGGGTTGCCTTCGAAGACGCATCCGGTCGGGTTGAGTTCATGGAAGCAGACCGCGTCGCGCTGGCTGTTGAACAGCCGCGAGAGCGAGGCGGTGCCGGTACGGCCGGAGCCCAGGCCAATGACGATCATGGTGTCGTTCTCCAGTTCGGGATAGGGGCGACGCTGGCGCCGGTTCAGCGCTGGGCCATGGCGCGCAGGCCGAGGTAGCCGCAGTAGGCCAGCCAGCGGGGGCTCAGCCCGGCGGACAGGGCTTCACGGGCGTAGACCGCCGCCAGCGTGTAGTTGCCGTCGGATACCAGTTGCTGCGTGATGCGCTTGAGGGTGTAGCCCTTGTTGCGCGCTGCGGCGTTGCGGATCTCGGGCGAGCGGGAGAACAGCAGGGCCTTGTCCATCACGTAGGATCGGAACAGCAGCTTCTGCAGGACCGTGACCACCGTCGACATGTTCAGCGCCTTGCTCGGGTCGGGCGCGTTGTGGTGCGACGTGAAGCCGGGGTAGTAACGGATGCGGCGGGCAATGTCGATGCAGCGCAGGTAGAAGTCCCAGTCGCACTCGTAGCGGATGTTCTCGTCCATGCCGCCGATCTCCAGGTACAGGCTGCGCCGGACGATCGATGTGTTCAGGTGCTGGAAGCCCTTGCAGCGCATCAGCTCAGGCAGGCCGACGTCATAGACGCCGGCGGCGTCCGGACGGTGCGTGCCGGCGATGATGCGCTCGAGATCTTCCAGCCACAGGGGCCCCGCCACCCGGGACTCGCCAAGGAAGGCCTGCTGGTTGGTGTAGTAGAGATCGACCTCGCCGCCGCCGGTCGTGATCGCCGCCGACGCGCGCGCGAGATGCGCCGGGTCGGTCCAGAAGTCGTCGTCGTCGAGAAAGGTGATGAACTCGCCGCAGGCCGCTTCCACGCCCCGGTTGATCGCGTAGCTCTGGCCGTGGCCACGCTCGGTCGCCTCCAGGTGGAGCATGCGGATGCGCCCTTCGAGCGCTTTCTCCAGCGCCGCGTAGGCGGCCTCGTTATCGCCGTCCGAGCCGTCGTTGACGATCAGGATCTCGATCTGGTCGTGGTCCTGGGCCAGCACCGAGTCGATGGAGGCGCGCAGCAGGGTGGGGCGGTTGCGGGAGGGGATGACGACGCTGATGAGTACGGATTCTGGCATGTGTGGTAGGCGGGATCGGACGGAGTGACGACTGGCAAGGAATCGGCTCGCCGTCGCTGGGGCGAACCGTCAGGCGCAATCTAGCACCGACTGGCGGCAGCGATTGCGTATTCTGTCATGCCGGGAAAATAGTCCCGGGCGATGTCATCGCTGGCGTCGAAAATTCCGCAGCAAACTCATGAACCCGGTCATTTCCGCTTCGAACTCGATCAGCGGATAGCGCTCGGAGTCCACGATCCGGCTCAGGCACAGGGGGTTGTCGCCGGGTTTGACCACCTCGTTGTGGGTGGTCGTCGCCGAGGCGACGTCCAGCGCCTCCAGCCAGGCGAACTGGTGGGGCTGGTACTCGCCGCTCGGATAGCAGAAATGGCGCGCCCGTGTGCCGGTGAGCGCCTCGATCACCGCGCGGTTGCGCTCGATTTCGCGCGTGGCGCGCGCCTTGTCGTCGGCCGGAAAGCGGTGCGTGTGCGTGTGCAATTCGAGATCGATGCCCATGCCGGGCAGGGCTTGCGCGCTGTCACGATCCAGATAGTGCAGCTTGCGGCTGCGGCGCCACAGCGAGAGATCCTCGCCGAAGTGGCCGGCCACCTCTTCGAGCAGCGCCTGTTCCTGCTCGCTGTCGAAGCCGCGTGCCAGCGCCGAGAGCCGCCTTTCGTCCCAGGACTCGTTAGCCGTGCTGTCCGCCGGGCGCAGTGCACTGTCGGACGAAAAGCGGAACGGGCGACGGTGCTTCCAGAACAGGTAGGACAGGGCGACGTTGAAGATCGGCACCGGATGCTCGAAGAAGAAGGTGCACAAGTACAGTGTCGCCGGGTAGCCGCGTCGCGCCAGTTCGGCGGCCATGACCTCGAACGAGCCATGCCAGCCGTCGTCGATCGTGATGACCGCCTGCCGCGGACGGCGCTCGCCTGCCGCGTGCCGCCGGCACGCCTCGTCCAGCGAGATCACCCCGTAGCCCTGTTGCTCGAGCCAGTCCATGCGCGCGCGGAACGTCTCCGGGCGCATGAATAGACCGGGCCGGAAGCGGTGCTCGTCATCGATCGCGATGCCGTGATAGCACAGGATCCGCAGATCGTGCCGGGTGAGTGTCGCGGCGAGGCGGAACAGGCCCAGCGCCTTGAAGGCGCGCAGCGCGAGCGATTTCATTCGGGCATTCATCTCAAGCGGCTCCTGCGCCGTGGCGTCGCCAGGCCATCACATGGTGCCTCGGCCAGACGACGACGAAGACGCGCGGCGTGTAGCGTCCCTGCTCGAATGCCTCGCGCCGGGTGGCCGAGGTCTTCAGGGCGTCGCTGGTCGCGCCCTCGTCGTGGGCGAAGAAATAGTGCGCGCCGTGCTGCCGAGGCAGGTCGAGGACGTAGGCCAGGTGCGGGCTCACCGTGCGCACCCCGGGATCATAGAACCAGCTGGCACCGACCACGCCCCGCAGGCCGGGATTGAGCGCGAGCATGTCGGCGAGGCGCTGGCAGCACGCCCGCCAGCCGTCAGGATTGAAGTCCGCCAGTTCCTCCAGATGCGTATGCACGCGCAGGAACGGGGCCCGCCCGCCGCAACCGGCGAGGCAGCGCATGAAGTCGAGGGCCTGGCGGAGCCCGCCGGACGTGAGCAGCGAGCGTTGCACGACCGCACCGGGTTCGACCACCCGTGCGCCGGCCGGGAACAGGCGGTGCGAGCACAGCGCAATGTCCTTGGCCAGGCTGTCGCCGGGGGGCCGGGTGCCGCTGTCGCGCGCCACCCGGTCCAGGATGCGCGCCAGCGAGTGGCCGAAACGGGCGAGGACGTCGTCGCTGTAGCTGAGGGCGCCGTCGGCCGGATCGAAACGTTCGATCAGCTTCAGCAAGGTGGCCTGGCGATGGGCGGTTTCGGCCGCTTCGCCCGCTTGCCCGAGGGTCGTCTGCCACGCGGCTTGCACGTGCCGGGGCAGGGCGTGATAGCCCCCGCCCGCGGGCGGTGCGAGCAGTTCGTCAGCCAGCGTCGCCAGCGTGCTGCCGTCGAACTGACCGGCGTGACGCGCCTCGATCACCGGCAGGAGCGCTCGCGCCCGCTGCCGGCAGG
>JBNLCM010000079.1:0-18881 GCA_050303815.1 Rhodocyclaceae bacterium | reverse complement strand
ACGTTGAGCAACTGCCCGGCTTCCAGCCCCGTGCTGTCCACCGACAGCTGCACCGTGACCAGGAAGCTGCCTGCCGCGGCTGACGCGATCCCCGCCACCTCGCCGACGACGTGCTCGCGGACGAAGGCGTCCGCGACGGCGCCCGGCGGCATCTCGACACTCTGCTCGACCGCCAGCGCTCGTGCCCGGGCCTCGATTTCATCCGCGTCGCACGTCACACGATAAACAACCTCTAGTTCCTTCATCCCTTCCTGCTTTTAGAATGGGCATGCCAGCCACCCCGACCCAGACCGCCCGGAGCCGCCTGGATGCCCGAATTGCGCATCTGCACGTACAACATCCACAAGGGATTCTCGCAGTTCAATCGTCGGCTGGTCATCCATGACCTGCGCGAGCGCCTGCACGCCCTCGATGCGGACATCGTGTTCCTGCAGGAGGTTCAGGGCATGCATCGACAGCATGCCCAGCGCCACGCCGAATGGCCGGCCATCCCGCAACATCATTTCCTCGCCGAGGGCATGTGGCTCGATTCCGCCTACGGCGGCAACGCGATCTACGACCACGGCCACCATGGCAACGCCATCCTGAGCCGCTTTCCGATTGTCAGCACCGCCAACCAGGACGTCTCTGACCACCGCTTCGAGCGCCGCGGCCTGCTCCATTGCGAGATCGAGCTGCCCGGCGAATCCCGCCCGCTGCACGCCGTCTGCGTCCACCTCGGGCTCTTTGCGGGCAGCCGCCGCCGCCAGATGGAGGCACTATGCGAGCGAATGCAGGTTCTCGCCGGCGACGACGCCCCCATCATCATCGCCGGAGACTTCAACGACTGGCGCAACCACGCCGACCGGCTCCTCGCCCGGCGCCTCGGCCTGCAGGAGGTCTTCTGCGGCGGTCGCGGCCGTCCGGCGCGCAGCTTCCCGAGCTCGCTGCCCGTCTTCCGGCTCGACCGGATCTATGTCCGCGGCTTCGACATTCACCGCGCCGAAGCCCATTTCGGTGGTCCCTGGGCGCGCATTTCGGATCACGCCGCCCTGACCACGACGCTCCGGCCGCACCCCGTCGCGGTGGCGTCGCGCTAGCCGCGCATCCTGGGGCGCGGCGGCATGGGCGGCCGCTTCGCCGAGATCACGCCGGTATTGACTCCGAACCAGCCCAGCCCACCGAACAGTCGACCGAACTCGATCTTGACACAGCGATCCATGACGACCCGCAGGCCGGCCGCTTCCGCGCGGGCCGCCTCGGCCTCATTGATGACGCCCAGCTGGAGCCACAGCGTCCGTGCGCCGATCGCAATGGCGTCGTCCACGACCGGCCCCACGTCACCGGGGCGACGAAACACATCGACCATGTCCACCGGATGCGGGATATCGCGCAGTGACGGGTAGCAGCGCTCGCCCAGCACCTCCGGATAGGATGGGTTGACCGGCACGATGCGGTAGCCGCGTTCCTGCATGTACTTGGCCGCAAAATAGCTTGGCCGGTACCAGTGGGCCGACAGGCCAACGACGGCGATCACCGTGTCCTCACTCAGTACCCGCCGCAGCCCCGAAATATCGTCGATCACGCCTGGCTCTCCTGGAATTCGTCGGGCACGGGCACCGCCCGGGCCTTCGGCACGTTGGCCAGACGCCAGTTGGCGATGGCCCACGCCCAGATGGTATCAGTCGGGCAGCCGGCCAGCTCGGCCGGAGGCGCCTGCCCCAGAAAGCACAACGCCGCATGGAGCGAGGGACCCGGCCGCTCGTCATCGAGCGGCATCGCGAAGCTCTGCTTCGACAGCTTGACCCCGGCCGCATTGGTGCCGACCGGCAAATGGGCGTAGCGCAAGGCGGGCAGCCCCAGGCAACGTTGCAGCCACAGCTGGCGACAGGTCGAATCGACCAGGTCGGCGCCACGTACCACGTCGGTTACGCCACAGGCCGCGTCATCGACCACGACCGCCAGCTGGTAGGCGAACAGCCCATCCGCCCGCTGCAGGATGAAGTCGCCGACATCGGCCCAGACGTCCTCGCACAGGCACCCCAGGACCCGGTCCTCAAAGCAGAGCACGGTCCCCGGTTCGGTTCTCAGGCGCACGGTTCGCGGCGTGCGACCCGCTGGCAGTCCATCGCGACAGGTGCCGGGGTAGCGCGGCGCCCCATCGCGGCCGAGTACCGAATCGGCGATCTCCCTTCGCGTGCAGCCGCAGTCGAAGACCCGTCCGTCCTCGCGCAGTCGCGCGAGTGCCGCGGCGTAGACCGGATCGCGCTCGCTCTGCCGCAGCACGGGCCCATCCCATTCAAACCCGAAGCGATCGAGGGTCGTCAGGATGGCCCGCTCCGCACCCGCGAGGGTCCGCGGACGATCCACGTCCTCGATGCGCAACAGCCAGCGACCACGCCGGCTGCGCGCCTCCAGGTAGCTGCCGACCGCCGCCAGCAGGGACCCGAAATGCAACGGTCCGGTGGGCGATGGCGCAAAGCGTCCGACGTAGTCCTCCGACATCGACTCCTTCCAAGGCGTCTGAATCTGCCGACACCGGTACGGCGCACGGCCATGAAACGATACATGAGGCTGGAAACTCCGGCCCGGCTCAGGGACAATTGCGGCTTTTGTCCGGATCGGGACGCTGCACCCCGACCCCCATGATTCAGGAACGCGATCGCATGGCAAACACCTCCCAGACCCAACTCTCCGTCGAGAAGATCGGCGGCACCTCGATGACGGCCTTCGGGGATGTCCTGCGTCATATCATGCTCTACGACAAGGCGCGGATCTACGGCCGCATCTATGTCGTTTCAGCCTACTCCGGCGTGACGAACCAGCTGCTCGAGCACAAGAAGACCGGTGAACGCGGCATCTATGCTCTCTTTGCGGAAGATGCCGGCTACCAGGCGGCGCTCGACGGCCTCGCCGGCAGCCTGAAGACGCTCAACGCCGGCTATGCGGATCTCGGCCTGCCTCTGGACGTGGCGAACGGCTTTGTCGACGAGCGGATCGCCCAGGCCCGCACCTACCTCGAGGCCATGCACCACGTGCTGGCGAGCGGCTACCTCGACCGCAGGGACGTGCTGCTGGCGGCCCGTGAAGTGCTGGCCTCGATCGGCGAGTCGCACAGCGCCTTCAACTCCGTCGAGATCCTCAAGGCGAACGGCGTCAATGCCACGCTGATGGACCTGGCAGGCTTCAACGATGACGAAGCCTGGTCCATCGACGAGCGCATCCACAAGAGCTTCGCCGGCCTCGACCTGATGAATTCCGTCGTCGTGGCCACGGGATACACCAAGGGCGTCGAAGGCATCATGCGCGAGTTCGACCGTGGCTATTCGGAAGTGACCTTCAGCAAGATCGCGGTCGAGGTCCGGCCGGCCGAGGCGGTCATTCACAAGGAATTCCATCTCTCCTCGGCCGACCCCAACCTGGTCGGCATCGAGAATGCAATCGTCGTCGGCAATACCAACTACGACGTCGCCGACCAGCTCGCCGACGTGGGCATGGAAGCCATCCACCCGAAGGCCGCGAAGCCGATGGAGCTGGCGGGCATCCCCATCCGCCTGAAGAACACCTTCGAGCCGGACCATCCCGGCACGCTGATCACCAAGGACTTCGTCGGCGAACGCGCACGCGTCGAAATCATTAGTGGTTCGGACAAGGTCACGCTGCTCGAGATCCACGACCCGGGCATGGTCGGCGCGGTCGGTTTCGACCACGACCTGATGGGCATCCTGTGCGAACACGACGTCTCGTACATCCTGAAGGCAACCAATGCCAACTCGATCGCCCACCTGGTGTGGGAGAACTCCGTCAGCGACGCGCTCGTGTCGGAACTCGAATCCCGCTACCAGATCGTCACGGTCAAGCCCAGCGCGATCGTCTGTGCCATCGGCTCGAACATCGCCATCCCGGGCGTCCTGGCGCGCGCTGCCCAAGCGCTCGCCGACGCGGGGGTCAACGTCAACTGCGTCTCCCAGACCCTGCGCCAGGTGAACATGCAGTTCGTCATCGATCGGGGCGACTACAAGACCGCGATCAAGGCCCTCAACCAGGCCCTCTGCGTCAATCCGGCCGGCTGAACCAGCCCGCAGACCCACTCATGAAAAAGGCGCACCCGCGGGTGCGCCTTCGTCATTTCGCTGTTGCGGCTCAGACGTTGAACAGGAAGTTCATCACGTCACCGTCCTTGACTACGTATTCCTTGCCTTCCGCGCGCATCTTGCCGGCCTCCTTGGCGCCCGTTTCACCCTTGTACTGGATGAAGTCGTCAAAGGCGATGGTTTGCGCGCGGATGAAGCCCCGCTCGAAATCGGTGTGGATCACGCCGGCGGCCTGCGGCGCGGTATCGCCGACATGGATGGTCCAGGCCCGCACTTCCTTCACGCCGGCCGTGAAATAGGTCTGCAGGCCCAACAACCGGTACGCACTGCGAATCAGCCGATCGAGCCCGGGCTCCTCGAGCCCCATCGAGGCAAGAAAGTCCCCCTTGTCGGCGTCATCGAGGTCGGCGATCTCGGCTTCGATGGCGGCGCACAACGCCACAACCGGGGCACCTTCTCCCTCGGCGAGTGCCTTCAGGCGATCCAGGTGCGGATTGTTCTCGAAGCCATCCTCGGCCACATTGGCCACATACATCGCCGGCTTGAGGGTCAGCAGGCACAAGGACTTGACCAGCGCCTTGTCATCGTCCGACAACGTTGCGCTGCGGGCCGGCTTGCCTTCATTGAGATGCGGCAGCAGGCGTTCCAGCACCACGACCAGCTTCTGCGCGTCCTTGTCGCCGGCGCGCGCCTTCTTCTGCTCTCGGTTGAGGGTCTTCTCGACTGTGGTCAGGTCGGCCAGTGCCAGTTCGGTTCCGATCGTCTCGATATCGGCGATGGGATCGACACGGCCATTCACGTGCACCACGTTCTCGTCGTCGAAGCAGCGCACCACATTGACGATGGCGTCGGTCTCGCGAATGTTGGCGAGGAACTGGTTGCCGAGCCCTTCCCCCTTCGATGCCCCCGCTACCAGACCGGCGATGTCAACGAACTCGACGATCGCGGGCTGCACGCGCTGGGGGTTGACGATCGCGGACAGCTGCGCGAGCCGCGGATCGGGCACTTCGACGATCCCGACATTGGGCTCGATCGTGCAGAAGGGGTAGTTCTCGGCCTGGATGCCGGCCTTGGTCAAAGCATTGAAAAGGGTCGACTTGCCCACGTTGGGCAAGCCGACGATGCCGCATTGGAGACTCATAGCTCACACATCCTTGCTGTTCTGCTTCCCGCCGGGGCGGGCGTTGAGGCGGGTTCCGGCTCGGTTCCAGTCACCCTTGACGAGCACCGGCCAGTCGGCGAGTGCGCGATCGATGGCCTCGTCGATCAGTTCCTGCTCTTCCCGACGAGGCGGCTTGAGCACGAAATTGACCACCTCGTTGCGATCGCCGGGATGGCCGATGCCGATCCGCAGGCGCCAGTAGTCCTGGGTACCCAGGTGGGCGGTGATGTCCTTCAGGCCATTGTGCCCGCCCATGCCGCCACCGAACTTCAGGCGCAGCTGGCCGGGCGGAATATCCAGCTCGTCATGGACGACGAGGATCTCTTCCGGCTCGATGCGGTAGAAGCGCGCCAGCGCGCCCACCGACTGACCCGAGCGATTCATGAAGGTCTGGGGCATCAGCACCCAGCCCCCCGCCGCCGGGCTCCTCGCCACACGGCCATGGAAACGGGATTCGGTGGCAAACGATGCGCCATGCCCCGCGGCAAGACGCTCACAAAGCCAAAACCCGGCGTTATGCCGGGTCTGGTCATAGTCGGCCCCGGGGTTGCCAAGGCCGACAATCAATCGCGGAGGGGGACGTGTCATGAGCTTGTATCCCGCGCGGGGTCCCTGTCACGCCCCTGGGGCCCGTCAGCTGGCCGCGCCACCTTCCTCGCCGCCTTCGTCGGCGCTGTCGGCACCACCCGTCTTCAGGACCGTCGCCACGATCGGATCGCCTTCGCCGTGGTGGACCACCTCGACACCGGCCGGCAGGGACAGTTGCGAGACGTGAAGCGGGGTGCTGCCCGACAGGTCTTTCAGGTCGACTTCGATGAACTCCGGCAGGTCCTTCGGCAGGCACTGGATGTCCAGCTCGGTCATGACGTGCGACACCATGCCACCTTCCAGCTTCACGCCCGGGCAGATCTCGTCGTTGACGAAGTGGAGCGGCACCTTCAGGTGAATCTTGTGGGTCGCGTCGACACGCTGGAAATCGAGGTGCAGGACCTGCGCCTTGTAGGCGTGCCACTGGCTGTCACGCAGCACGGCGGTCTCCTTGGTGCCGTCCACGTCGATCGTCAGGACCGACGCGTGGAAGGCTTCCTTCTGCAGCAGGTGGTACAGATCGTTGTGATCGAAGGTGACCGGGGTGGCCTCCTTCTCGCCGCCGTAGATGATGCCCGGCAGCTTGCCGGCGCGACGCAGGCGGCGGCTCGCACCCGATCCCTGATCCTCGCGCTTGCTGGCTTTGACTTGGATTTCCATGATGACTCCTGAGTGAAAGAGACCCTGACCGCGACCAGACAGGGTCGAACAAACGGCGCCGCTCATGCGGCGCCGCATAAACCTTATTCCATGAAGAGGGAGCTGACCGATTCCTCGTTGCTGATGCGCAGCATCGTGTCGGCCAGCAGGGACGCGACGGAGATCTGTCGGATCCGGCTGCTCGCCTTGGCATCCTCGCGCAGCGGCAGGGTATCGGTCACGACCAGTTCGTCGAGCGCCGAGTCCTGGATGCGGCTGACCGCGGCCCCTGACAGCACGGCGTGTGTGCAGTACGAAAGCACACGCCGGGCGCCGTTGTCCTTCAGCGCCTGCGCCGCCTTGCACAGCGTGCCGGCGGTATCGACGATGTCGTCCATGATCACGCAGGTTCGGTCCTTGACCTCGCCGATGATGTTCATGACCTCGGAGACGTTGGCCTTCGGCCGGCGCTTGTCGATGATCGCCAGGTCGCATTCGAGGCGCTTGGCGAAGGCACGGGCCCGCACCACGCCCCCCACGTCCGGCGAGACGACAAGGAGGTCGTCATACTTCTGCTTGTCCAGGTCCGCGAGCAGCACGGGGGCAGCGTAGACGTTGTCCACCGCGATATCGAAGAAGCCCTGAATCTGGTCGGCATGCAAATCCATCGTCAGCAGCCGCTGGACGCCAACCGCCTGCAGCATGTTGGCGACGACCTTGGCCGTGATCGGCACGCGCGCGGAGCGCGGCCGCCGGTCCTGGCGGGCGTAGCCGAAGTACGGGATGGCCGCCGTGATCCGACCCGCCGAGGCGCGCTTGAGCGCATCGACCAGGATCACCAGCTCCATCAGGTTCTCGTTGGTGGGTGCGCCAGTCGGCTGGAGCACGAAGACGTCCTTGCCCCGGACGTTCTGCAGCAGCTCGACATTAACCTCGCCGTCGGAAAACCGGCCGACAGTCGCCGCGCCGAGGGACATGCCAAGCCGCTTGACGACATCGGCTGCGAGTTTCGGGTTGGCGTTCCCGGTAAACACCATCAGGTTGCCAGAGGCCATCGAGATGCTCCGATGCTCAACAAATACCGCGTGCGACCAAAACGACTCGGGCAGGCGCGAAGCCTGCCCGATGAATTTTGGCTGGGGAGGAAGGATTCGAACCCTCGAATGCCGGAATCAAAATCCGGTGCCTTAACCGACTTGGCGACTCCCCAAGTAAACTTTCAGTCGTCCACCCAAGCTCTCAGTGGATGAACGGGCAGCGATTGTACACACTTTGCCGTCCATTCCACGGGGCACTGGGCCACGACGTGCAGCGCGTCACACTCCAACGGGAACTGCGCAAAAATGCAGCTCCCCGAACCGGACATCCGGGCTGGCGAAAACTGCTCCAGCCAACGGATCGCGCGATCGACTTCCGGGTATCGAAGCCTGACCACTGACTCCAGATCGTTGCGAGTAGTGCTCGCTGCGAAGTCCGGCATTTTGATTGGAGGCGTGTTTCGAGTCAACTCCGGATCCGAAAAAATCCGAGGGGTCGGCACGCTCACATGTGGCGCCAGCACCACATACCAGGCCGGTGCCAGATCGACCGGGCGAAGCTGCTCGCCGATGCCCTCGACGAAGGCATCGCGACCGAAGAGAAAGAACGGTACGTCGGCGCCCAGCTGCAGCCCCAGCGCCATCAGCTCAGATCGCCGCAAACCCAGTTGCCAGAGCCGGTTGAGTGCCAGCAGCACGGAGGCGGCATCGCTGCTGCCGCCGCCGATGCCACCCCCCATCGGCAGGACCTTGTCGACCCGGATCGTCACGCCCCGATCCGTGCCGCTGACCTGCTGTAACAGGCGCGCAGCCCGCATTGTGAGGTCGTCGGACTCGGCGACACCCGGTATCGCCTGCGCCCGCTCGATCCGGCCATCGGGTCGCGCCTCAAGCGTGATCTCGTCGCACCAGTCAACCAGGCGGAAAATCGATTGCAACAGATGGTAGCCATCGGCACGTCGCCCGATGACGTGGAGAAAGAGGTTGATCTTGGCGGGCGCCGGACAGCGGAGCACCTGGCTCACCGCGCCCCCCACTCATCGACGATCATCTGGATCTGGAGATCGCCCCAGCGGGCCTCCAGACGACGCACCGGCGCGTCGGGCGAGGCGTCCGCGTAGCCCACATACTCCACGACCCAGCCGGCCTCGGAGATCAGGGCCGGGCGCCCTCCGTCGTCGCTTCGCAACAGCCTCGCCGACGGACCCGGCACGGCCTGGACCCACTGGGACAATCTGCTTACGGGCACATCGATCCCGAACAGCTGGGTGGCCAGCGCATCCAGGGTCGGCGCGCGGCGCTGTTCCCCGCCCGGCAAACGCAGGGACGCCCCCTCGCGGCCACTCTCCAGGCGCCCCATGACCTGCCCGGTCGGCGCGAGAAAGTCGATCTCGTCGGCGCCGGGGCGATGCAGCCAGTACAGACTGGCCGCGGCACTGCGCTCGCCATCGCGCAGCGACACGCGCGCCTCGAGTTCAAAGCTGGCGACGGGTTGCCGCTCGACATTGGCGACGGGCGTGACCGGGCGCGTCGAGCAGGCCGTCAGGAGCGCGCCCGCCACGACGACAGCCGCCCCCAGACCATGGCGCCACATCAATTGGCGAGGCGCTTGATGACGGCCTTCAACTCCTCGCTGTCCGGGTGTCGCTCGCGCGCCTCGTTCCAGACCTGCCGCGCTTCGTCGTGACGCTCCATGGCCCACAGCACCTCGCCCACGTGGGCGGCGATCTCGGGATCGCTACGCTGGCCATAGGCACGCTGCAGGAACTCCAGCGCGCGATCGTGCTCGCCCTTCTTGAAATAGACCCAGCCGAGGCTGTCGAGGATGAAGGGGTCCTCGGGCCGGATCTCGTTGGCCCGCTTGATCAGAGAATACGCTTCGTCGAGCCGCACGCCGCGGTCGGCAAAGGAATAGCCGAGCGCATTCAGCGCGTGCGCATTGTCGGGGTTGGCATCCAGCAACAGTCGCAGCCGGCCCTCCATGACATCGGGCCGCCCCAGCCGTTCGGCCAGCAGGGCCGTTTCGTAGAGCAGGTCGGGATCGTTGGCGCGCGCGGTCAGCTCGGCCTCGAGCAGATCGTAGGCTTCCTGCAGTCTGCCGGCATCCCTCAGCACCTGCGCCTCGGCGACGCGAGCCCGTGCGCGCACCGCGGCATCGCCCTCAATGGCCTGGAGCGTCTTCCGCGCTCCGTCGATATCGCCCTGGCGCGCCTGAGCCTGGGCCATCAGGAAACGGGCCTGGACGTACTCATCGCCCGCCTCCACCGCGCGGTAGTACTGTTCGGCCAGCGTGTCATTGCCCCGGCCCGCCGCCACCTGACCGAGCAACAGGCGGATCCGGTCGCCATCGTCGGGGCTGACCCGCAGGAGTTCGTGCAGGCGTCGCTCGGCCGCCCCCCAATCCTCGATCTGCATCGACAGCAGCGCCGACGAATTGAGGAGTTCGGTGTCGTTGGGCGTTGCCTCGAGCAGCCGATCAAAGTTGTCTCGCGCCTCCTGGTAGAGCTTGCCCGCCGCCAGCGCGCGCGACAGCACGAGGCGCGCCTGTCGACTCTCCGGATGCTTGTTGGTGAAGTCGCGCAGGAGCATCAGGGCCTGCGTCGGCTGCTCATGCTGCATCAACTGTGCCTTCATGAGCACCGCCGGCTCCCAGTCGGGACGGCGCTCGAGCGCACCATCGAGATAGGCGAGCGCAGCCTTGGGGTCGTTGGCATTGAATGCGGCATGAGCGCGCGCAAAGTGCGCCTCGCCCAGTTCGAGGTAGGGCTCGGTGACCCGCCGGATCACGTCCCTGGCCGCCGCCTTGTCCTCGACCCGGACCATGGCACCGTTCAGGCCGAGCAGATGCTGGGGCAGCCGCTCGCCCGCCCCCGCCAGCGCCTTGGCCAGATGCGCCTCGAGCTCTTCGATCCGCGCGCCTGTTCTCATCAGCACCCCGGAGAGCACCCGCTGGGCCTCTTCGGAGTCGGGTTCGAGGGCGTTCCACAGCCGGGCGGCTTCGGTCGCCGCCCCCATGTTGCGTGCAAACAGGGCGACCTCTGCCGCCCGCTTGGCAATCCGCGGATCGCGCGTGCGGCGGGCCAGTTCCATGTAGGCCTGGACCGAAACGTCCAGGCGACCACGCGAGCCGGCGATCTCCGCGAGCAGGAACTGGTAGAGGGTCTGCGCCGACAAGGTCGCTTCGCCGGCAGCCGGCTCTGGCGCGGCAGCCACGGCCGGCGACTCGGCCGACGCACCGCCAGCGGACATCATGGCGGCGAACAGCCCGGCCATGACAAGGGATTTAGGTAGTGGATGCATCAGGATTCCCCGGGTTCTGCCAGTCGGGATCCCCGGGGGGACGGGGATACCGCGAAATCCGACAAAGACGGTTTGAGCGCCGAAATAGAATATGGTTCGCCAACGGCCCCATCCCGGAACAGCGCGTGTTCCGAATGGATGTTAGGTACTTTCAACTAGCGCGGCAAGCAAGCACAGGGAGCAAGGATGCCGGAACTGCCCGAGGTCGAAACCACCCGCCGAGGCATCGAGCCGCACGTGGCAGGACAGATCGTCACATCAGTGCGTGTGCGCAACGGCCGGCTGCGCATTCCCGTACCTGGCGATATCGGCGAGCGCGTGGCCGGCCAGCGGATCCGGGCGGTTCGTCGGCGCGGCAAGTATCTCCAGCTCGACCTGGACCGGGATGCCCTTCTCATTCATCTCGGCATGTCGGGCAGCCTGCGCATGGAATCGGCAGGTGCACAGGCCGGCCCGCACGACCATGTGGACATCGTCATGGGCGAACGAGCCCTGCGCTATCGCGACCCGAGGCGTTTCGGCATCGTCACATGGTTCGCGCCGGCGGACGGCCCTCCCCCACAATATCGGCAGCTTGGGGTCGAGCCGCTTGAGGAGTCGTTCGACGGGCGCTGGCTGCACACCGCGACGCGCGCCTCGCGGACAGCCATCAAGCTGTTCCTGATGGATACCCACCGGATCGTCGGCGTGGGCAATATCTACGCATCGGAGAGCCTCTTTCGGGCGCGCATCCACCCGGCGGCGCCTGCCGGATCCCTCGGCCCGACGCGCTGCGAACGCCTTGTCACGGCGATTCGCGAAACCCTCGAGGACGCGATTCGCGCCGGAGGCAGCACGTTGAGGGATTTCGTCGGGGGAGACGGCCGCGCCGGCTACTTTCAGCACAGCCATGCCGTGTATGGACGTACCGACGAGCCCTGCCCGAATTGCGGGCGCCCGATACGGCGCAGCGTGATGGGGCAGCGGGCAACCTACTTCTGTCCGGCATGCCAGCGTCGATAGGGCGTGATCGCGTTCAGCCCGCTCGTCAGCCACAGCCACCTTCGGGCGGGAGAGCTCAAGAATTGCGCTGGCATTGACGTGAATCACGATATGCTGCAATTCTGGACTGGCACGTCGTGCGCGCACGCGGCCAATGACCCACCAAGACGGTACTGCCATGAGCCTGATCGATCGCTTTTCCGCCTACAGCGAATGGCGCAATCGCGCCGCCACCACGGTTGTCAACCTGAAGACCTGGCTGGACCACAACCGCCTCGGCGATGCCCAGGGCGAACTGCGGCTCCAGTATGCGCTGGATCGCCTGCGCGAGGACCAACTCACCGTGGCCTTCGTGGCCGAGTTCTCGCGGGGCAAGTCCGAGCTGATCAATGCCATCTTCTTCAGCGACTATGGTGATCGCATACTGCCGTCGAGCGCTGGGCGCACGACCATGTGCCCGACGGAATTGCAGTGGTCGCCCGGTGACAGGCCCAGCGTCAGCCTGCTGCCGATCGAGTCCCGCGGCAAGCACGCCACCGTCGCCGAGCTGAAACGCTTTGATGACGAATGGCGCACCACACCGCTCGATTCCAATTCCGCGGCCAGCCTCCAGGGGGCGCTGTCTAAGGTCGGCGAGACCAAGTGGGTTCCGCTCGAAGAAGCCGAGCGCCTGGGCTTCGCGGTTGACCCGGCCGGCGAGCGCGGCCTCAAGCCCGGTGCCGACAATCTGGTCGAGGTGCCCAGCTGGCGCCACGCCATCATCCGTTTCCCCCACCCGCTGCTTGAGCAGGGCCTCGTCGTGCTCGACACGCCGGGGCTGAACGCGATCGGCGCGGAACCCGAGTTGACGCTGTCGCTGTTGCCGAACGCGCATGCCGTGTTGTTCGTGCTGGCGGCCGACACCGGTGTCACCCAGTCGGATCTGGCCGTGTGGCGTGAATACGTCGACACCAGCCACGGCTCCCGCCGCGGCCGGCTCGTGGCCCTGAACAAGATCGATGGCCTGTGGGACGGCCTGCGCGATGACGCGCGGATCGAGCAGGAGATCAACAAGCAGGTCAGCAGTGTTGCCTCGGCACTCAATGTCCCCACGACCCAGGTCTTCCCCATCTCGGCCCAGAAAGCGCTGGTGTCCCGCATCAACGGCGATTCAAGCCTGTTTGCCAAGAGCCGGCTCGGCCAACTGGAGGGGGCACTCGTTTCCGACCTTCTGCCCACCAAGCAGGAGATCGTGCGCGAGAGCACACTGGGCGAAGCCGACGACCTGGTGCAGCACACCCGCGAATTGCTCAACGCGCGGCTGACCGGCATTCGCGAGCAGTTGCACGAACTGACCGAGTTGCGCGGCAAGAACCAGAGCGTCATCGAGTACATGATGCGCAAGGTCAAGTCAGAGAAGGACGAGTTCGAGCAGGGCCTGCAGAAGTACTATGCCGTCCGCAGCGTCTTCTCGAACCTCACCAACAACCTGCTCGCCCACCTCGGCCTCGATGCGCTCCGCGACGAAACCCGCAAGACGCGCGAGGCCATGCTCGAGGCGTCGTTCTCACGCGGCCTGCAGGGCGCGATGCGGGAATTCTTCAACAACATCCGCTCAAACCTCCAGCGCTCGAGCGGCGAGATCACCGAGATCACGAAGATGCTGGACGCAATGTACAAGCGCTTCAGCGTCGAGCATGGCCTGAAGCTCTCGTCGCCGAGTTCGTTCTCGACCCTGCGTTACCAGAAGGAGATCGACCGGCTCGAGAAAGCCTTCAACGATCAGTTCAATACCGTACTGACGATCGTGACCACCGGCCAGCACACCCTGACGCAGAAGTTCTTCGAGACCATCGCGATTCAGGCCCGCAAGACCTTCGAGGTGGCCAATCGCGACGTCGAGAACTGGCTGCGTGCGGTCATGTCGCCGCTCGAGACCCAGGTTCGCGAATACCAGCTGCAGCTCAAGCGGCGGCTAGACAGCGTCAAGCGCATTCACCAGGCAACGGACACCCTCGAGGACCGGATCGTCGAACTGCAGCAGTCCGAACAGGGCGTGCTGCAGCAGATCGAAGAACTGAATGAGCTGGCCAATGCCATCCATCGCGAGTTCGGCGTCAATCTGCTGGCGGGAGACGCCGACGAATCAACCGCGCAGGCGGCCTGAGGCGGCCCACCCAGCCAAAAAAAAAGCCCCGCGATCTTGCGGGGCTTTTTTGTTTTCGGTCGCGCCGGTGATCAGCTCTTGCCTGCAGTCAGGCGCAGGAACTTCTCCATCAGCTGGTCGTTGGACTCCTCGCGGTCCGGATTCAGCGGAATACAGTCGACCGGGCAGACCTGCTGGCACTGGGGCTCGTCGAAATGACCCACGCACTCGGTGCACTTTTCGGGATCGATCTCATAGATCTCCTCGCCCTGGTAGATCGCGCCGTTCGGGCACTCGGGCTCGCACACGTCGCAGTTGATACATTCGTCGGTAATCATCAGAGCCATTGCTTGGTCCTCATCTATTGATTCTGGTTGGCGGTTGCCTTCAGCCGCAGGCGCTCGTAGACCGACGGCTGAACGAATTTGCTGACGTCGCCGCCGAGTCGCGCGATTTCGCGCACCATCGTGGCGCTGATAAACATGTACTCCTCCGCGGGCGTAAGGAACACGGTCTCGACGTCGGGAAACAGCTTGCGGTTCATGCCCGCCATCTGAAACTCGTACTCGAAGTCCGATACGGCTCGCAGGCCCCTCAGAATCACCCGCGCGCCCTTCTCCTCCAGGAAACGCATCAGCAACCCGGAGAAGCCACAGACTTCGACGTTGGGAAAGCCGGCCAGAACGCCCGTCGCGATCTCGACCCGCTCTTCCAGGTTAAAGACCGGCCCCTTGGCCGGGCTGGCGGCCACTGCCACCACGACGCGGTCGAACAAACGTGACGCGCGTCGCACCAGATCTTCGTGTCCCCGGGTAAAGGGGTCGAAGGTTCCAGGGTAGATCGCGGTACCGTCTCTCATGGCGGGCTCCTACGCAGCAGCTGAAAACACACCTGGCCCGCCCGTCCTCGCTTGACGGTTGTCCACGAACCCATGGCCTCGACCGGCTCCTCGGCTTCGATGTAGAGCCAGCCGTCGTCTGCCAGCAAGCGCTCGACGTCGTCGGCGACCCGGTCGATCAGGCCCTGCCGGTAAGGCGGGTCCAGAAAGACCAGATCGAAGCGCCCCCGGCAGGCGGCCGCGAATTTTACCGCATCGCCGCGTACTATCTCTAGACATGACGCCGACAGGGTTTCTGCCGACCGCCGGAGGGCCGCCGCGGCACGCCCATCCTGCTCCACCAGCGTGACGTTGGCCGCCCCCCGCGAGGCCGCCTCGAACCCCAGGACCCCACTGCCGGCGAACAGGTCGAGCACCTGCCATCCGTCCAGTTCCTGCCCCAGCCAGTTGAACACGGTCTCCCGAACCCGGTCGGGCGTCGGGCGCAGCCCGGACAGGGACGGCACAGGCAGCAGGCGCGAACGCCAGTGCCCGCCCACGATCCGGACCCGGCTCATCGGGCCTGCGCAGCCGCCTGTGTCGTGTCGCCGTCGCCGCCCACCACCACCCGGACCATGTGCTCGGGTTTCACCCGCCGCTGGAAGGCATCTCGAACCTGCTCGACGGTCAGCTCCGCCACGCGCTGCGGGTATTGGTCAAGCCAGTCGAGTGGCAACTGGTAGTAGCCGATCACCGCGACGTAGCCAAGGACCTTGCGATTGGAATCCAGCCGCAGCCCGAAGCCATTGATGGTGTAGTCGCGAGCCGCCGCCAGCTCGGCCTCGGTCGGCCCGTTGGCGATGAATCCTTTCACCGTCTCGTCGACCACGGCCAGCGCATCGTCCACCTGGCTTCCCTTCGTCTGCAGGCCGATCTGGAACGGGCCGGCCTCCTGCTGCGGCGCGAAGTACGAGTATGCGCTGTAGGCGAACCCTCGCTTCTCGCGGACCTCTTCCATCAGGCGGGAGACAAAGCCGCCACCGCCCAGCACGTAGTTGCCGATCAGCAGCGGATAGTAATCGGGGTCCTCGCGCTTGATGCCAGGCATGCCGATCATCACGTGGGCCTGGGCAGACGGATGAGGCACGCGGATATCCGCTGCGGCAGACATGGGTACCGGCGGGATCACGTCTTCCGCCCCGCCTCGCGGCAGGCCCGACGCCACGCGCGCCGCGATGGCTTCCGCCTCATCGCGAGTCAGATCGCCGACCATCGAGATCGCGGCCCGCTCCACGGTGTAGTGCTGCCGATAGAACCGGACCACGTCCTCGCGACTGACCGCGGCGATGGACTCCACGGTCGCCAGCCGGCCATAGGGGTGCTTGCCGTAGATGGCTTCGGTGAACTGGCGCGACGCGATGGTACCCGGCTGGGTCAACGCCTGCTGCAGATCGGCCACCGCTCGCTTCTTCTCCCGGTCGAGGACGGTTTCGGGGAAGGTCGGTTGCTGAAGGAGCGTCACCAGCAGTTCGATGGCGCCTTCCCGCTCGACCGGGGAGGACAGGGTTCTGAGCGAGACGCTCGATCGGTCGTCGTCGACACCCCCACCCATCTGGGCGCCGACATCGGCCAGGCGATTGGCGATCGCGTCCTCGTCGAGCTCCCCGGCGCCGCTGTCGAGCAAGCCTCGCGTGAAACTCGCGACCGACGCCTTGCCGGCGGGATCAAACGCGCTGCCGGCCGCGAAATCGACCTGGAGGTCGAGGATCGGGAGGGCGTCCGTCTGAACGAAGTAGACGCGGGCCCCCTCCTTCGTCGTCCAGTGCTGGATGTCCAGCCCGGCCCGCGCAAGCCCGGGGATCAGCACACAAAAGGAAATCAGGAGTGCGAAGAATGTCTGCATTCGGTCCACCTCAGTGGCGCGCGCCGGCCAGACGCGTGCGGGGCTTGTTCTCGATGGGTTGCGGCTCGAGCACGGCAACGGACAGGGTGTCATCCGAGAAATACCGCCCCGCCACGGCCTTCACTTCGTCTGCTGTCACGCTGCGCAGCATGTCAATCATCCGTTCGTCGTCCTGCCATGACATGCCGATAGCATCCATGGCGCCGATCTCCATCGCCTGCCCCATCAGGGAGTCGCGCTTGTAGACCTGCCCGGCGATGACCTGGGCCTTCACACGGCTGAGCTCGGCCTCGCTGATGCCCTCGTCGCGAACCCGGGCGATCTCGGCCAGCAGGGCCGCCTCGACGTCGGCGACCGTCTTGCCCCGCGACGGGGTCCCATCGACGATGAACACCGACTCGCCCCGCCCGGTGCCGTCGTAGCCGGCTCCGGCAGAGACCGCAACCTGGCTGCCTCGCACCACGTGCTTCGGGATGCGCGCCCCATCGTGGCCATCGAGCACGGCCGCGAGGACCTGCAGGGCATAGACGTCGCGATCCTTCTCGATATCGCGCAGGGTGGGGGCCCGCCAGGCCATCGCGACGTAGGGCAGCTCGGCCGGCGCGCGCACGACGCTGCGCCGCGGCCCGGACTGGTCGGGCTCGACAATCTCGCGCCGGGCCGGCAACACCTCGGACTTGAAGTCGCCAAAGGCCGCCTTGACCTGGGCAAAGACCGCTTCGTGATCCACATCCCCCACGACGACCACCGTCGCATTGTTCGGCGCGTACCAGGTCGCATACCAGTCGCGCGCATCCTGGGCGCGCATGCGGTCCAGATCGGTCATCCAGCCGATCACGGGGCGGCGGTAGGGGTGGGCGACAAAAGTGGTCGCCATCAGCTGTTCATAGACGAGCGAATGCGGCTTGTCGTCCGTGCGCAGCCGCCGCTCCTCCTTGACGACCTCGATCTCCTTGGCGAATTCTTCATCGGAGAAATTCAGGTGGCGCATGCGATCGGCCTCCAGGGCGATGACGTCGCCGATGCGGGACGCCGGCACCTGCTGGAAGTAGGCCGTGTAGTCGCGGCTGGTAAAGGCGTTGTCCTTGCCGCCCATGGCCGCCACGCGCTTGTTGAATTCGCCGGCCGGGAGGACGTCCGTCCCCTTGAACATCATGTGCTCGAGCACATGGGCCACGCCGGTCGAGCCATCGATCTCATCGATCGCGCCCACGCGGTACCACACCATGTTGACCACCGAGGGCGCCCGGCGATCTTCCTTGACGACAATCTTCAGGCCGTTGTCGAGCGTGGTCTCGAACGGATTGGCCGCAGCCGGGAGCGAGAGGCTCCCGGCCAGAACGGCTGCGCTGAAAACCACGGAAACGCGTCCATGCTTCATTGGCAATATCCTGCTTCTGTTAGAATTTGCGGCTCTTTTCCCGGTCCGTCGGCAGCCCTGAAGGGGCGCGCCGCATCTTAGCGGCATGTGCCGGACCTGTCAGCCGGGATCTCTCGAACCTAGCCTGTGACCGGACCCTGAATGTTTGGTTTCCTGAAGAAAAAACCAGCCAAGCCCACCGACGCGGCGACCCCGCCCGCCACGGACGCGCCTGACGCCGCCGAAGCCTCAGCAGAAGCGGCGCTCGCGGTCGAGCCAACCACCGCAGAAGCACCGCCGGTGACGACCGAGGCCCGACCCATGCAGGAAGCGCCGTCGGCAGCGGAAGCCACTGCCGACGCGCCGGAACCGGAGACCAGGGCCGCAGAGGCGTCGGTCGCGCTAGCGCCGGCGGAACCCGCCCCGGCCAAGCGGTCGTGGGCGGATCGTCTCCGGGCGGGTCTGTCGCGTACCCGCAGCCAGCTGGGCGGGGGACTCTCGGGCCTGTTCGGCCGACGCAAGATCGACGAAGAGTTCCTCGAGGAGCTCGAGACGACGCTGTTGATGGCCGACTGCGGCATCGACGCCACGACGCACCTGCTGGACACCCTGCGCCAGCGCTGGAAGAAGGAGCGCCTGGAGACCACCGATCAGTTGCAGGACACGCTGGCCAACGAGCTGGTGCGCATTCTGGAACCGCTCGAGCAGGCACTGGAAGTCGATAGCCATACGCCTTTCGTGATCATGCTCGCGGGCGTCAACGGATCGGGCAAGACAACGTCCATCGGCAAGCTGGCCAAGTGGTATCAGTCTCGCGGCAAGAGCGTGCTGCTGGCCGCCGGTGACACCTTCCGCGCGGCGGCGCGCGAGCAACTTCAGACCTGGGGCGAGCGCAA
>JBNLCM010000078.1:0-5687 GCA_050303815.1 Rhodocyclaceae bacterium | reverse complement strand
GTCCCCGTGGCCTTGGCCGGCCGGATTGCTTAGCACTGCCGTCGTTCAATCGGCGGCGGCTGACCGGCTGCATAGGCCGAATAACTGCCGGTGAGAACAATAGAAACGGGCCCCCGAGGGAGCCCATTTCTTTCTGCGCGTCATCGCGTCGCATGCCTGTCATTGAGTAAGCAGGCGCCGCGGGCGTTCTTGGTCACACATCAATATTCTGCGCATACAGCGCATTGCTCTCGATGAACGCCCTTCGCGGCTCCACGTTGTCCCCCATCAGCGTCGTGAAGATCTCATCCGCGGCAATCGCGTCGTCAATCTGGACGCGGAGCAGGCGGCGGATGGCGGGGTCCATGGTGGTTTCCCAGAGCTGGTCGGGGTTCATCTCGCCCAGGCCCTTGTAGCGCTGCTTGGAGATGCCGCGCTCCACTTCGCTGAGCAGCCACTGGATGGCGTCGGCGAAGCTGGCGACGGGTTGGCCTTTCTCGCCACGGCGTACCTGGGCGCCCTCGCCGATCAGGCCGTCGAGGCTCTCGGCGGCGGTACGGATGGTCTGGTAGTCGCCGGAGGCGAGGAAGTCTTCGCTGATCCAGCTGCGCTTGACGTTGCCGTGGTGCTGGCGGGCGATGGTGATGCGCCAGGCTTCGGCGGTGTCGTCGTAGTCGGCGCTCACGGCCAGCTCGGGCGGCATCACGGCCTGGATCTCGTCGGCGGACGCGAGCGCGGTGCCTTCGTCCTCGACCGAGACCTTGATGTTGTGGTGGAGCAGGGCGTGCAGCACCTCGGAGTCGATGTAGCTGGAGAGGCGCCGGATGACGGCCTCGGCCAGCAGGTAGGTGCGGGCCAGGCCGCCGAGGGTTTCGTCCTGGATGGGGTCGGCGCCCTCGCGCGCGATGAGGGCGGCGCCGTCCAGGGCCAGGCGCAGCAGGTGCGCGTTAAGCTCGTGGTCGTCCTTGATGTAGCGCTCGTTCTTGCCGTGCTTGATCTTGTAGAGCGGCGGCTGGGCGATGTAGATGTGGCCGCGCTCCACCAGCTCGGGCATCTGGCGGTAGAAGAAGGTGAGCAGCAGGGTGCGGATGTGGGCGCCGTCCACGTCAGCGTCGGTCATGATGATGATGCGGTGGTAGCGCAGCTTCTCGGGTTTGTAGTCGTCCTTGCCGATGCCGGTGCCCAGCGCGGTGATCAGCGTGGCGATCTGCTCGGAGGAGATCAGCTTGTCGAAGCGGGCGCGCTCCACGTTGAGCACCTTGCCGCGCAGGGGCAGGATCGCCTGGAACTTGCGGTCGCGGCCCTGCTTGGCGGAGCCACCGGCGGAGTCGCCCTCGACGATGTAGATTTCGCACTGGGCCGGGTCTTTCTCCTGGCAGTCGGCGAGCTTGCCAGGCATGCCGATGCCGTCGAGGATGCCCTTGCGGCGGGTCATCTCGCGGGCCTTGCGGGCGGCCTCGCGGGCGCGGGCGGCCTCGACGATCTTGCCGCAGATGGTCTTGGCGTCGATGGGGTTCTCGAGCAGGTAGTCGCCAAGCTTGCTGGCCACCACTTCCTCGACGGCCGGGCGGGCTTCGGAGGAGACGAGCTTCATCTTGGTCTGGCTGGCGAACTTGGGGTCCGGCATCTTGACGGAGAGCACGCAGGCGAGGCCCTCGCGCATGTCGTCACCGGTCACGTTCACCTTGGCCTTCTTGGCAATCTCGTTCTCTTCGATGTACTTGTTGATGACGCGGGTCATCGCTGCCCGCAGCCCGGTGAGGTGGGTACCACCGTCGGACTGGGGAATGTTGTTGGTGAAACACAGCACCTGCTCCTGGTAGCTGTCGTTCCACTGCATGGCCACCTCCACGCTCACCTCGATGTCGTGTTCGGTGCCGTTGGAAACCTTGGTGTTGCCCTCGGAATGGAACACGGTGGGGTGCAACACGGTCTTGGCGCGGTTGATGTACTCGACGAAGCCGCGCACACCACCGGCGAAGGCGAAGTCCTCTTCCTTGGCGATGCGCTGGTCGAACAGGCGGATGCGCACGCCGTTGTTGAGGAAGGAGAGCTCGCGCAGGCGCTTGGCGAGGATCTCGTAGTGGAACTCGACGTGACCGAAGATCTCCTCGTCGGCGAGGAAGTGCAGCTCGGTCCCGCTCTTGGAGGATTCGCCCACCACCTTCATGGGCGACACCTCGACACCGTCCACCACCTCGATCAGGCGGTCCGCCGGCTTGCCGTGCTGGAACTCCATGAAGTGCTTGCGGCCGTCGCGGCGGATGGTGAGGCGCAGCCACTTGGAGAGCGCGTTCACGCACGACACGCCCACGCCGTGCAGGCCACCGGAGACCTTGTAGCTGTTCTGGTTGAACTTGCCCCCGGCGTGCAGCACGCACATGACGATCTCGGCGGCCGAGCGGCGAGGCTCGTGCTTGTCGTCCATCTTGACCCCGACCGGGATGCCACGACCGTTGTCCGACACCGAGATGGAGTTGTCGGTGTGGATGGTGACCACGATGTCGTCGCAGTGGCCGGCCAGCGCTTCGTCGATGGCGTTATCCACCACTTCGAAGACCATGTGGTGCAGACCCGTGCCATCGGAGGTGTCGCCGATGTACATGCCGGGGCGTTTGCGCACGGCCTCGAGGCCTTCGAGCTGCTGGATGCTGGATTCGTCGTAACTGGCTTGCGGCTTGTCTTGTTCGGACATGGTGAATCTCGGTCTGGGGGGCCTGGGCGGCCCCGGAATCGGTCAAAGAGCGGCAGGCGGCTCACCGGGGCGGCCGCCTGCATGACGCGACGAGCGCGTCAGATGCGCATTGGCATAACGACGTACTTGAAGCCCGGCATGTCGGCCACGGTGACCAGGGCCGAGGAGTTGGAGTCGTTGAGGTGCACCACCACCTCGTCGGCCGAGACGTTGCCGAGCACGTCGAGCAGATAGGTCACGTTGAAGCCGATGTCGAGGCCGTCGCCGTCGTAATCGATCTCCAGTTCCTCCTGGGCCTCTTCCTGCTCGGCGTTGGTGGAGATGATCTTGAGGCTGCCGGCGGTGAGCACGAGGCGCACGCCCCTGAACTTGTCGTTGGTCAGGATGGCGGCGCGCTGCAGGGCAGACTGCAGGGGCTGGCGGGAGAAGGCGAGCTGCTTCGGATGGTGCTGCGGGATGACCCGCTCGTAGTCCGGGAACTTGCCGTCGATGAGCTTGGAGATCAGCTCGATGGTGCCAAAGCGGAACACGGCCTGGTTACCGGCCAGCGTGATCTCGAGGGGCTCCTCGGTGTCGTCCAGCTGGCGCGCCAGCTCGAGCACGGTCTTGCGCGGCAGAATGACTTCGGCGGTCGGGAATTCGCCTTCGAGGTCGGTCTCGGCGAAGGCCAGGCGGTGGCCGTCGGTGGTGACCATGCGCAACTTGGTGCCGCTCACCAGCATCAGCAGGCCGTTGAGGTAGTAGCGGATGTCCTGCTGGGCCATCGCGTAGCTGACCTGGGCGAGCTGGCGCTTGAAGATCTTCTGCGGCACGGTGATGCGCGCGGCCACCTCGGCCGGCGGCGTCAGGCGCGGGTAGTCGGCGGCAGGCAGGGTCTGGAGCTGGAAGCGACTGCGGCCAGCCTTGACGGTGAGGCGCTTGTCGTCGAGTGTCAGGGCGATCTCGGCGGCGTCGGGCAGGGCGCGCAGGATGTCCTGCAGCTTGCGTGCGCCGACGGTGATGGCCGTGTCCTCGCCCCCACCGGCGCCGGTGGTGATCGTCTTGATCTGGATTTCGATGTCGGTGGCCAGCATGGTGAGCTCGTCACCCTGCTTCTCGATCAGCACGTTGGAGAGAATCGGCAGGGTGTGCCGCTTTTCGACAATGCCCGCCACGGATTGCAGCGGTCCAAGCAGTGCGTCTCGAGTGGTGTTGAGAAGAAGCATCGGGGACGTTCTCCGCTCTTGTTGTGTCTGTGGTTGTCTGGTGTGTGAATCAGCCGCGCAGGACCTGCGTCAGCACGTGCAGGTCATGGTTGAGCTGGGGATCGTTGAGCCGCAGGTCGGCAATGGTGCGACAGGCGTGCAGCACCGTGGTGTGATCGCGGCCGCCGAAGGCCTCGCCGATGGCCGGCAGGCTCATGGGCGTAATGTCCTTGGCCAGCGCCATGGCGACCTGGCGCGGGCGGGCGATGGCCCGCGTGCGCTTCTTGGAGTGCATGTCGGCGATCTTGATCTTGTAGTAGTCGGCCACGGTCTTCTGGATGTGCTCGATGGTCAGCTGCCGGTTGTGGGCATTGAGCAGATCCTTCAGCGCCTCCTTGGCCACCTCGAGGGTGATGTCGCGGCCATGGAAGCGGGCGAAGGCCAGCACCTTCTTCAGGGCGCCCTCGAGCTCGCGCACGTTGGAGCGCAGGTTCTTGGCGATCAGGAAGGCCACGTCGTCCGACAGCGCGATGCGGTCGGCCTCGGCCTTCTTCTTCAGGATCGCCACCCGCATCTCCAGCTCGGGCGGCTCGATCTGCACCGTCAGGCCCCAGTCGAGGCGTGAGATGAGGCGATCTTCCAGGCCCTGGATGTCCTTGGGGTAGGTGTCGCAGGTGATCACCACCTGCTTCTTGGCCTCGGTCAGCGCGTTGAAGGCGTGGAAGAACTCTTCCTGGGTCCGGTTCTTGTTATTGAAGAACTGGATGTCGTCGATCAGCAGGAGGTCGAGGGAACGGTAGTAGCGCTTGAAGACGTCGAAGCTCTTCTGCTGGTAGGCCCGCACGACGTCGGCGTAGTAGTCCTCGGCATGCACGTAGCGGATGATGGCCCGCGGGTTCTGCCGATGGATCTCGTTGCCGAGGGCGTGGATCAGGTGGGTCTTGCCAAGTCCCACGCCGCCGTAGACGAACAGCGGATTGTACGAGGCGCCCGGGTTCTGGGCCACCTGCACCGCGGCCGCCCGGGCCAGGTCGTTGGCACGGCCGGTGACGAGGTTGTCGAAGGTGAATTCCGGATTGAGCCGGGTCTTGTCGTAGGCGGTGCCCGACGCCGCAGCCTTGGCCGACGGGCGTCGCAGCGGCTTGGGCGGCGGCGCGTCGTTGGGGTCGGCCGTGGCCTCGGCCTGCAGGGGGGCCACGTCGCCGGCCGGCGCCGAGCCATTGAGGGGCTTGACCGGTGTCGGCGCCGTGAGCGGTGGAATCGTCGGGGTCGCCGCGGCCCCCGGGCGCGCCTTGAGCTCGAAGGCGCGCTCGGCACCGAAGAACTCGGACGACAGCTCGGTGATACGCCGCAGATAGCGGTCGCGCACGAAGTTCAGGAAGAACTGGTTGGGCACGACCAGCCGCAGGCCGGGCGGCTCGCCATCGACGTCTTCGGCCAGCATCGGCTTGATCCAGGTCTTGAACTGCTGGGTGGGCAGCTCCTGTTCAAGCTTGACGAGGCAAAAGGACCAGAAATCTTGGCTCACGGGCTCTTCAACGGTGCAGAGGGGATGCAAAGTGGGAGAGAGCCCGCCCCTGGTGCGCGACGCCGCGGGGGGTGAGGGTGTCTCCTTCATTGGTATGTGTGTCGCCGGCGAATGCGTCGAGCCTTGCGGCTCACCGGAACGAAGGCTGATTGTACCGCCTCGAAGGCAAGTTATCCACAAGCAGCTCGTTAAAATATGATTGACAAACAGTGGATTATCGAATCTAATCGCGGGTTCTGTATCCAACGCCGCAGACCATCATGAAACGTACTTACCAACCCTCCGTCGTGCGCCGCAAGCG